>NZ_JBEXCR010000015.1:165420-291119 GCF_040605375.1 Nonomuraea sp. NPDC005650 | reverse complement strand
AAGTTGTGGCCGCGCTCCAGGGCTTCGTCCAGCAAGGCACGGGCGACCCCTGGGCGGTGCAGGTTGAGGTAGGCGCGGTCGCTGGTTCGTAGCACTCCGCCGTTGTGGAGGAACATGCCGTCGTTGACCAGACGGCCGGGCCCTCCATGGAAGACGATGACCAACTGGCCCGGAGCCCCCACCTGCCGGAGAGTCAGGACCTCCTGGCAGTCGTCGTATCGTGGGAGATCTGCCTCGTCCTGGTAGTGCTCGTGACGGTGACCTGCTCTCCAGTGGTAGGTGAGCGATCCGACGACAAGACGGCGGGGAGGACGGCTTCGACCCATGTCGGATCAACGTAGTCGGCGCTCGACTACACCTCAAAGGATTTGCGTGTGGCTCGCTCTCAGTGCCGGGAGCGATCAAGCGGTGAGGGCATATCCGTCCTGGTAGCTGGTCTGGTGGACACGCTCGTGTTGCCGGGCGAGGTGGTAGTGCCAGTAAGCGTCGAGATGCCCGTTGGCGGTCAGCGCGCGGAGTTTCAGCACCGCTTCGGCTCCGGCTAGGCCCCATCTGGCTCCGGCCAGGTCGAATCTGTCGGCGATCAGGTGGCGGCAGGCGCCTTCGATCACGCCGGTCGCGATCGGCCATCCCTCCTGAAGCGCTTGGTCGTAGCGCAGGTGTCCGGCGTTGTTGGTCAGGTAGCGGATGCAGGCGTCGATGCCGTCGCGGCGCCGGGCGGGTAAGGCGGTGGCTTGGGCGGTCAAAGCGGTGATGACCTGGTTGGTGTGCCCGGCCAGCAGTGCCAGGGCGTGGGTGGCGACCCAGGCCTCGGCGGCCGGGGCGGCGGGCGGGTGCAGGCTCCAGGCCGCAGCCCACAACTTTTCGATCACATGGACGAAGTCGATGACGATGTGCACGCCGATGCCGCGGCGGGCGGCCTCGGCGTTGATCAGATCGAGCTGGTGCCGGGCTCCGTCGACGAGCACGACCCAGGGACGGGCATGCGTGGGATCGCGGGCTTCGGCGTGGTCGAAGACCTTGGCGATCACAGTACCGGGGTCGGTGATGATGGAGCCGCACAGCCACTTGCGCTCCGCGCGTGGCCTGGGCCGCGGCCGGCGCTGGCCGCCGCGTCCGCTGGGGACGGCGATCACATCGTGGGGGCGCCGGGGTGCGGGTTCGGCGTCGTAGACCACGCCGAGGGTGGCCATTCTTTTGCGGGCCGGTTTCTCCCCAGACGCCAGCCGGGTGCGGAAGGTCGCTCTGGCGCGGGCGGCGGCCTTGGCGGTTGCGGGCCGCAGCGCCTCGGGGCGCATCGCGATGCCCTTGGCGTCCACGCTGAGTGCCAGCACCGTGCACGACGTGCACGGCAGCAGAGTCTGCGCGGCGTAGAAGGCGTCGACGTCGGCCGCGGCCTGGGCCACGAGCTGCTCGATCTGCCGTTTGCCGATCACCTGGCCGCAGCGTGCGGTGATTGCCGCGTGGGCGGTGTCGAACGAGCCGCGCACCGCTTCGATCACCGCCAGTCTCGCCAGTCCGGCCGAGTGCCGCACCGCCGGCAACGACAGCACCGCGTCCGCCGGATAGAGGTTGCAGGCGTTCGGGGCGCGCCAGGCGCATCGGGTGACCCTCACCGTTCCGACCACGGTGGCCAGCAAGCGGTGATGCCCCATCTCCACCCGCCCTCGCACCACGCCGTCGGCCCCGTTCACCATCAGGGCCGCCCCGTCATGGCGGGCGCGGTGCACCTGCTGGCGCTCCCGTAATGCTCGCAGGTCAAGATGCGCCTGCAGCAGCTGGCGTTGCAGCTCACGCCCCTGCTCGACGATCGTGTCCTCCAGCTGATCATGCGTCAGCGACGCGGCTGCCGCAGCGGTGAGCTGTCCGATCAGACAGTTGAAGGTGTTCTTCGCCTCCGCAAAGACGTCAGCGGTGACGTCTGTGTCGTACGGTGCCTGCACAGGGCTCTTCCTTCGTTCAGGGACGATTTGGTTGGCACCTTCGAACCTGACGACGGAAGAGCCCCGCCACAATCACCTGCCCGGTGACGAGGTAGACGACGCAGCGATGCCGTCGACTCACCCTCCGTCGACCTGCCCGGCCACCTCGCGCGCCACCGATTCGGTCACCGTGAACAGCCCCGGTCCCTCTTCCCGCGCCCACCCGCGTTCCACCAGCCGCTTGAGCTTGGACCGCAGCCCTTCCCGCTTGGCGGCCTCATCCGGCAGCCCCATCGCCACCGCGATCTGCCCGGCCCGCAACGCCCTCCCGGCATCAACCATGATCTCCACCGCGTCCCGGTACGCGCGCGGCAACACCGCCACCGTCAGGCCCGGCTGCCACGGCGGCACCGTCACCACACCAAGTGCCGACGGCCCCGCCTGCACCGATGCGACCAGGTCGGCCACATCGACGACCTCGGCGGCACCTGCGGGCTCGTCGACCAGCTGGGCAGCCTCGCCCAAGATCTCCTCCACGGTCTCCCGCGTGATCACCAGCCGTGACAACCGGCCCTGCTCCGCCTCCAACCGTGACTCCAAAGCGATGATCTGCTCCCGGATCTCCTCGATCCGCTGCCGGGCCACTGCCTCACGCCGCGCCAGTTCCTCCAGCAACGAACCCACCGTCACCACCGCCTTACACGCCTGCACCCACGGTAGAAGGCGGCACCCCAATCAACCAGTCATGACCACAAAAGCCCAGCTCAGACTCTCACTGAGGAAGAGCCGCACCCAAAGCCGTTGGCACCAAATGTGAAGGTGATGAGAAGCGCCCACCGCGTCAACAGCGATCAGTTGCGTCAAAGTTCCCGCAACGCTGACATCATCGTGCTGGCCACTCGGTGCGCGAAGCATGCCGCCACCGGGGCCATTCGGGAGAACGCCAGTGATGGCAGCATGATCGTGACAGCGGACGGGTCTGGTTCCGCATCACTGCTGCGAGCCGCCGTTGAGGGACTGCAACGGTGCTCAAAGGGCCGTTGAGGGCCGAACCGCAGCCGGAACCATGTCAGAAGAGAGCTTCCTGGTTGATCAGGTAAAGCAAACCGTCCGTGAGCAAGCGCACGTCGTTAGGTGTGTTCTGGAAGCTGTTCCACTTGCGGGCCTCGCTTGTGCCGAATCTCCAGGAGCCGCCCGTCCAGGCAGCGCCTGCCTCGATTCGCTTCAGTGCGTCGTTGACGGCACTTGCGATCTCATGTGGGGCCAGATCCTCCGTGAGATGGTCCATGATGAAGCCCATCGCCTGGATTCCCACGCCGTGGGTAAGTCGCGAGAGTCTGGGCGGTTGGGCCCACGCCTCGGGGAACGTCTCGCGTACCAAACCCCAGTAGGTGTTCAGATGGGCGAGCATCTGATCGACATCGCCAGCACCGTCATTGGGGTCGCGATACTGGTAGAGAGCACCCTGATACAGACTGTGCTCGATCATCCGGAGGATGCTGTTGTCCTTGATGTAGCCATCGGGCGATGTGGGCGTAGCGATGGATCGATAGAACGGCTTATTGAACGCCCCATTGAGGCGGGTCATCAGAGCCGCGGGAAGTTGGCGACGAGCATATGCGGGGGGCAGGTGTGTGTTCGTGTCCGGCAGAAGCTCGTGGATCAAGCCCTTAGGAAGGGGCTTGGTGTTGTTGACGAGAATGAACTGAGCGCGCTGCTCGGCATCGTTGTCCGCTATGAAACCGACGGCCGCGACAGGAAACTCTCCGATGTCGGCATCCCGTATAGCAGCACTTCGCTGCTGGCCGTCTACCACCCATGCCGGCTTCTCGTCATCCTCTAGGGTCTCGTCCATGGGGACGACCAGTTCCCCGGGCACCGAGTAACCGACTTCGAGGCTCGTGACGCTGGCTTCGAAGCGAACACGGCTGTCGAAGGCGAGCACTAGCGCGTTCGGCAACATCGGGTTCTCGGACTCCAGATAGCGCTGGATGGCCCGGATATGGCTCGCGACCTCGGGCCGCTGGTATCCCTGGAGTTGGTCCTTCGCATCACGGCGTATGCGGGAAACCGCCGCGAACTCGTGCAGCCTCTTGCCGTCGACGGCGAAGCAATATATACGGCGCGATCCCTGCCGGACCTCCAACGCTGGGAGACGAAGGATCTGGCGATCGGCCATCAGTTCTCCTGTTCAAGGGGGTGCTTGATGTGGTGCATCTTAGTGGCGAACACTGACAGATTATGGAACCCGCGGCTCTTGTTCCGTTCAGATCCACGAAAGATAGCTATCTCGATACCACGCGCCGCGCAGATCGTGCACTTGCATGACTTCCAAGGCTTAGCTTCAAGAGTAACTCGATAGGCCGGAATCCTGCTCTTCTTTTCTTCCGGCTCCACCAACTGCTCGTACTCTTCAAGAATCTCGATTACTCTATCTACGGTTTCGGATCCCTCGTCATAAGCACGCAAGCGCTTCAGGCATTCCCGCTCTGCAGCCTTGGCCTTCCCCTGCAATACCTCGCCTGCCAGGATTCGCCGTTTGAGAGCGGGATTTCCGTCGACCTGAGGAACACGAATAGCAGTATATGCCACGGTCTCCGTGTGGTAGTTGTTGCGATCGTCCATGAATGACTGCCGGAACGGCGAGGTACTGTCGAAACTGGTGACGCCATGGAGCGCGAATTCTTCCATCGATGCCACCCTGGTGATCCCCAAAAGATGCAACTCTGTCCTGGACAGACGCAACTGATCGATTTCTTTCAGGCAAGCAAGGATGTCCGCCGTCTTCAGAGGAACCATGCCTCCGAGGGCGATACGCTGATAGCCGATTTCCTGGAGACGTCGGACGCTATCCGCGTAACTGGCGGGACTCCATCCCTGAGCGGCGCCAACGGGTACGATCTTATCTCCTCTGCGTCCAACAGCCTCATAGAAGTCACCGGCGTACTGCAGGGAGATTTCACGTCGCTTCTTCCAGGCTGGGTTCGCTTCTTCGTCCGAGACTTTCGGGTCATAACCGAAGATCACGTGGTCGATACTGATTCCGGCGTGAAAACCGCAGCGCTCGTAGAAGTCGAGAACCTCGTCGATCGTATATGGGGGAAGTTCTTCGTCGACGTAGTTGAAAGCGCCACAGTCCCCCAGAGTCACGATGTCCTCGGGAAGTCTGAAGTATCTGGAAACACCTAGCCGGTAGAGCCGCTCCCGCTGCGGCATCGAATATTTTCCGGCTCCCTTCACGGAACCATCTACAATTGCCTTACTGACAAGAAGACCGTCGTAGGGCAATGGTTTAAGGATCTCGTGCGCATACTTGTCATCGCGCTGCCGCACGCGATACGGCGAGTGCTCCTCGGTAACAAAGTTGAATGTCGGACTCACCTGGTCTTGACTGTCCGGAAAGTAGAACTTCATACGAGACTCCTGCGCGCGATCTGATAGACGCGAATCAGATAGTTGGAGAGCTCGTGAACATGCTTGCTCACATTCTCGATCTCGTTCCAGCGGTGCCCTATCTCTTCCCAAACCCCGGATGTCCATCTGCAGTGCGGAGCGAGAAGTTCCAAATGCTTTCTCACTGTTTCAGGCGCGTCACTACGCATGGGGTCGACGGTGCCTAGAATGCGATCCATGAGACGGCCCATTGCCCTGATGCCGGCACCGTGCATGAGACGGCTTTTCTCCGGGGGCTTGCCCCAGGCGTCCGGAAAGGTTTCTCGAACCGCCGCCCAATAGATGAAGAGCGCCTGGATGATCCCGTCGAAGTCGGTCTCTCCTCGGCCGATGTCGCGATAAGGGTAGAGGGCGCCTGAAGGGGATGTGAGACTCTCCTGAATCATGTCCACGATTCCGGTGTCGGTAACCACTGCACCGGACTGCTTGGCGCCGCCAGTGGAGGTACGCTTTATGAGGCCGTGGAACGGCGAGTTTTTGTCCGAATGCAGGATGTCACACAGTTGCGACGGGGCCTTTCTGATGGCGAGCCGCGGTGGAAGCGGGCTGTCGACCTCGGGAAGGAGTTCAGTCACAAGTCCACGAGGGAGCGGTTTGGTGTTGTTGATCCGAACGAACTGATCCCTCTGCAGATTTACCGTGTCCGCGATGAAGGCAATGATCGGCGTTGGGAAGTCCCGGCGGCGTGCTTGCGAGAGCGCCAAGGCCCGTTGCTGACCGTCGACGATCCAAGCCGGCTTGGGCTTCCCCTCCTCCGAGAGGGGAACAACGAGTCTGCCTGTGTCCGAGACACCATCGTCTGGATGCCTGTTTCCACCACGAGTGCTTCTGAAGTGCACCCGCGAAGACAGCGCCATGATGATCGGGTTTGGAAAGATTGGCAGGTCGCTATCCAGGTATTGGACGATCTCGTGGATGTGCTTCTTCACCTGCGGACGCTGGTAACCGATCAGCTTCCCTGCCTCATCCCTGCTCACTCTCGAGATGTCAGCGAACTCCAGAATCTGATCCGCACGTAGCATGAACACGAATAGCGGATAGTCCTTCGCCTGAATAATGCGAAGGGCACGGACTTCGATTGCGCCCGACCTCTGTAGTGTCGTCATTGCCAATCACCTCTCGAAGCACGCTGCTCTTCACGAAACAGATCCCTGAAACGGGCCTGCTCACAGGAGAGTCCCGAACTCCGCAGTTCGCGCAGTAGAGGTGTGGCCGATGAAGGTCCATATTCCAATCGCTTCCGGATGAAGGTACGGACTTCTTCGTCTGTCATCCGAATTCCGGCCGGCTTTTGAGGGACCTCCGGCGCAGCTGCGAGGGTGTTGCTCATGAGCTTGGCCAGTAGCGGGCGCTGCACGGCGTCTCCACGCAGACGCGATTCCTTCAGCACATGCATCGCCGCCCGGGCGTTCAGCGAAAGGAGGCTCCCACCGACGACCGACCTGAGGGTCGCCGTGACAGGAACCACCAGATCATCGATCTCTGCACAGCGTCCCGCAGGCCCGATGACCGAGAGGTTGTCGCTGTTAGATAGCCTCGAACCAGCTGCTCTCAGGTCGTCGGCACATGCGCGGAGATAGGGATCCGAGAGAACGGCCACGATCGCTGCATCCGGATAGAGACTGGCCAATCCGGCGAAGGAGCGTGGCTGCCCACGACGCGGCCCGACCCACCGTGAGAGGAGCTTCCACCACTGGCGAGTACCGTCAGCGTCGGGGGCCACCGAGTCCTCATGCCCGAAGGCGAACGTAGCCGCATACGGGGCTATAGGCGCATCTACAGGAATCAATCCATACCCTGCAGAGCACACCCACAGGGTTGCCTCCTGGCCAACTACCTCTGCTAAGTCACGCGCGATAAGCCAGTGCTCGCCCGCATACATACTGCTCGCGGCGACTGGAGTTCCTGCGCCTGATAGGCGCTTGATCCATTCGTCGCTACGCCCAACCGCTCCCTTGGCCTTCAAGCTGCGCACATGGAGGTGTTCAGGAACGGGGACTCGCTTGCGGTTAGTGCACGTCACCACGACATGCACGGCTTGGCCGTTTCGGCCAACATTGTCGACCATGGCGCTACGCGCCGTTCGGCGAGGTCCAAGAGACCGCCGCATATGCCGCATGGTTGTGAATGCTCTCGTCGTTGACGGCGCGCACGCGATAGGCGGTGATGCGGTCAGAAACCGACAGGACCTGGCAGACATTACGAACCATGTCTTCGACGAAGACCGGGTTGTCATAGCCAGCCATGGTCACATGACGCTCGTCCGGACGCTTGAGCAGGGCGTAGACCGGTGACGAAGCTGCGCCCTCGGCAACGTCTATCAATTCGTCAAACCAGAGGTCGGTCGCATGATGGGACGGCTTGACCTCGATCGTGATGTGCCCGCGCTGATTGTGCGCACCACGATCGCTGATGGCTTTGCTGCAGGGGCACACACTGGTGACCGGTACTTCGACACTCAACACCAACTGAGTATCAGCCACACTGCTGTTCGCAGTCACGGCACAGGTGTATTCGACGAAGGCGCGTGACCGTGTAACGGGTGCTTCACGCTCGAGGAAGTAGGGGAAGGCTAGGTGGACGCGCGCACTGGAGGTCCCCATGTGCTGTCGCAAGTCGTTGGCTATGCCTATCGCCGTAGAGGGGGTCAGTTGCTCGCGAGCATCGTGCAGTACTTCAATGAATCGGCTCAGATGAGCGCCCTTGACTTCAGGGCCAAGCGTCACCGACATCGTAGCCGTGGCCACAGTCTCACGCTTGGCGCCCTCGCCATCAGCTACGAGGACGGGGTACCGGATGCCTTCGATTCCGACTTCATCCAGTGCTATGCCACGGCTGTCAGGTGCCGCCTGTACATCGGCGAGCATCAGTCCTCCCCTCGGTAGATGCATCCGGAAGTGCATGTCTCTCGGACGTGAATCGCCGACAGAGGCAACGAGCTAACCAATCGGTCCCAGATCCACTTAGCGAGGACTTCGCTGGTGGGGTTCTCCAGCCCTGCGATCTCGTTCAGGTAGTAATGATCGAGTCGGTCCAGTAGCGGCTTGAATGCCTTCTTGATCTCACCGAAGTCCATCAACCACCCAGTGACGGGGTCTAGCTCACCGCGGATGTGCACTTCGACGCGATAACTGTGTCCGTGAAGCCTGGCGCACTTGTGGCCATCAGGTACGTTCGGCAGCCTGTGGGCTGCTTCGAACGTGAATTCACGAAAGATCTCGATCAACGGATTCCCAAGAACTTGTGAGTCTGGACACTCAACTGCCAGTGCGGATGGTCGAGGCAGTAGTCGATGGCAGCTTTGGTGTTGGCGACCAGGTCCTCGCCATCCATCGGCTGAAGCAAGAACCGATCGAAGTCGAGGTCTTCGAAGAGCTCCGGCTCGGCGCCGACTTGGGGATACACCAGCTTCAAGTCATGCCCTGACGTCAGGACGAGATCAGTGCCTGCTTTCGGGCTGACGCAGATCCAGTCGATCCCTTCAGGGGCTGCTCGAGTGCCGTTGGTTTCAACGGCCACCTCAAACCCCTCAGAATGAAGGGCGTTCACAGCTTCGGCATCAAGCTGGAGAAGGGGCTCTCCACCTGTGCACACCACGTAGGGTCGACTGCGGGGATGCCGGTCACCTGCCCAGGTCTTGGCAACAGCGGCAGCGAGATCGGCAGCCGTTGCGAAGCGTCCGCCTCCCGGGCCGTCGGTGCCGACAAAATCCGTATCACAGAACTTGCAGATCGCGCGGTGTCGATCTCTTTCTCTGCCTGTCCACAAGTTGCAACTGGTGAACCGGCAGAACACGGAGGGCCTTCCTGCGTGGCTCCCCTCGCCTTGGAGTGTGTAGAAGATCTCCTTGATCCGATACACGCTCGGATCAAGCCTTCATGGATGTGAAGGATGGGTCGACTAGCCCCAACTCGGCGAAGCCTCGCCCACGGAGAAGGCAGGAGTCGCAAGTCTCACATGCACGCCCGTCGATCGGGTCGTAGCAACTGTGGGTCAAGGAGTAGTCGACGCCCAGGTCGAGGCCACGCTGAATCGTCTGTGCCTTGGTCAGGTTGATCAGCGGAGTGTGAATCTTCAGCTTCTGAGTACCTTCAACGCCAGCCTTCGTTGCGAGGTTGGCCATGCGTTCGTAAGCCTCGATGTACTCGGGCCTGCAGTCTGGGTATCCGCTGTAGTCGAGGGCGTTGACCCCTATGAAGACATGGGATGAGCCAAGAGTCTCCGCCCAGGCAAGCGCGAAGGAGAGGAAGATGGTGTTGCGGGCCGGAACGTAGGTGATCGGAATCTCGGCGCCCAACTCGTCGACACTGTCGTGATGCGGGACATCGAGCGCCTCATCGGTGAGTGCGGATCCCCCGAAGACCGTGAGGTTGATGTCGATGATCACATGTTGCGCGGCGCCCAACTCCGCTGCGATCTTCTTGGCCGCCTCGAGTTCCTCCGTATGGCGCTGCCCATAACGGAAGCTAAGGGCGTACGTCTCATAACCCTCATGCTGGGCGATCGCGAGGACCGTCGTCGAGTCGAGACCGCCGCTCAAGAGCACAACAGCCCTCGGCCTGTTCGCAGCCATCCGATCACCCTCCGTCATCGTGGTTTCACCGAAACTTACACCTCAGCAACCTCATGAGGCAGCGTAGTTACCGAAAGATGCATCTGCCAACCTGGCCGCTACCCGCGGAGATGCAGGCACATCGCTCTCGTAACTGTCCCGCGAGCGAGCCCGCACCCGATCACCACATGCCAGGCTAGATGTTGCCGAGAAAATGAGCCCTATTGCGACACAAATTGATTGAAGAAACTGTAGACCAGCCACCGATCACGAGGCAGCAGTTTCCTCTCTCTCGACCGCGGCACCACGAAGATCATGGCCAGGGACCGCAGGTCACCTTGCAGGAGATACTGCCCCGTCAGAAGCCAAGATCATACGATGTATCCGACCAAGCGGAGGATCTTCCGGCAATCAAGGGACCCGTACAGTTGTCGGTGCTTTGCGCTGTACTGTCAGGACCCTCGCCCTGCCGGCATCCGCCTGGGCAAGACAGACCGTTTTGATCAGAGAGTAGACACGTGAAGGCTTCCGTCACCGCTGGCAGCGCCGTCCTCCTCGCGTACATCGCTACGATCCCTGCCGCCAACCTTGCAGTGACCCACTTCGGGGCGGTCCCCGTAGGCTTCGGTTACCTCGCGCCCGCCGGCGTCTACATGGTGGGATTGGCACTCGTACTTCGAGATCTCTGCCGAGAAACTGCAGGCCGTCTTGCCGTCTTGGGAGCTATAGCGGCTGGCATCGTCATCTCATATGTACTGGCCGACCCTGACCTCGCTGTGGCATCAGCCGTAGCCTTCGCCGTCGCCGAACTAGCGGACTTCGCTGTCTACGAACCACTTCGCCAGCAAGGATTGCTGATCGCCATGGTCGCCTCGAATGCGGTAGGCATCCTGTGCGACAGTCTCTTGTTCCTGAAGCTGGCCTTCAACTCCTACGAGTACCTCCCAGGGCAGATTCTCGGCAAGGTCTGGATGACAGTTGCGGCAGTTGCCGTGCTGGCTCTTCTACGGCGGTGGAGAAGGGCGACGGTCTGAACGCGCGACAGTCGCTTGCGTCGGCGACCGCTACTCGACTACAAGGAGATTGAGCACACGGACACCGCGATGTGGGCTGACGAACTGCTGGACGCCCTCTTGGTCCGAGTCCGCGGGCTGCCGTGCGCCTTCTGGTCCTCACCATCTGTGAGCCTGCCATCCGGCTTGATTGCCACTAAGGAAAGTTGAGGCCAGCTTCAACGGGTGCAGGGACATGCGCGGGATGATCTTTCACGTGGTATAGGCGGTGCGCGGCATCTCCGCAGGCCAGAGCACGTAAGCCAGTCGTGCAACCACCACTCTCCTACAGCGAGTTTGCGGCGGGAGAGACGGCGATTGAGACCCCACGGCACATTCTCGCGAGCCGTACGGCAGTCACAAAGCAGAGTCGCGAGGTTACGCTTCGACCATGACCGATAGCGAGAAGGTGGTCCGGAGCGGTCGACCAGACTTGAGTCGGCTAACGCCGGTAGACTTACGCGAGGTGTGGCGACACGAGGCACGCGACTTCACGCCCTGGCTGCTGGAGAGCGCTGACGTTCTCGGTGAGGAGCTGGGGATGGATCTGGTGCTGGAGGCTGCTGAGCACCCGGTGGGAGGATTCCTGCTCGACTTAATCGGCGTGGATGAGGCTACCAATGAGAGGGTCATCGTTGAGAACCAGCTCACGCCGACCGATCACACTCACCTAGGCCAACTTCTGACGTATGCCGGCGGTACTGCCCCCACCAACGTGGTTTGGCTGGCCACGTTGTTCCGCGACGAGCACCGTGCAGCGCTGGAGTGGCTCAACACCAGAACCGACAAGAACACACGGTTCTTCGGCGTCGAGATCCGCCTGGTCCGCGTCGGTGACTCCCCGCCAGCCCCGATGTTTCGAGTCGTTGTGCAGCCCAACGACTGGGGCAAGCAAGTTAAACAGGCAAGCTTGCCCAACGCGACCGGCCGCAGCCTCGCCTACCAGCAGTTCTGGGCGCGCTTTATCGACCGGACACGCTCCCAACAGCCAGGGTGGACCAGGGCACGCAAGCCTCCGGCGCAGAACTGGTTCGAGTTGTCGGCGGGCGTGACCGGCTTCTACTTCACCGTCTCCTTCTCGAGACAAGGGCTGCGCAGCGAGCTCTATCTCGGCGGTGAGGCCACCGTCAACGAGCGCGCACTAGCTGCGCTGCTCGCCGTCAAAGCTCCCCTCGAAACTTCCTACGGTGGGCCCCTGATCTACGAACCGCTACCCGACAGAATCGCTTGCCGGATCGCTGACTACAGCCCTGGAAACATCGAACAGACCAGCGACTGGGACGCCTATCTTGACTGGTTCCTCGATTCCCAGGTCCGCCTGCGCAAGGCCCTCGATGACGTCGGTGGCCTGCCCAATCTGTATCGGAGAGCCATCTCCACCGCCAGTGATCCCAGCACGTGACGCCCACCCGTCGCGCTATGCATTAATCGCGGCACGAGCGGACGTTGCCACGAGCCATGAGGTCGGGTCGAGTTCCTAGCAGGGCGACGGCCGCCAACCGGTCGGCGCAGCCGGAGCTTGGCCAGCACCGCCTGAAGGCGCGGTGCAGTCCAATGTTGCCGGCGGTCAGGTGCAGCGTCAGCGGCAGCCCGCAAGCTTCGATGAGCAAGTGCAGCATGGTTGTCAGCCCGCCGCGGGACCGTCCGAGCGCGTGCCGCTTAGGGACATGCGCGGGATGATCTTTGGGGTGGCGCACGCCGCGCGAGGCATCTGCCGAGCTCAGAGGGTGTATCCCAGCTGTGCAACCTCCGCTCTCCTAAAGCGGGTGCCGCAGGTTCGAATCCTGCCGGGGGCACCAGGTTCGACCAGCAGCAAAGCGCCCTTGACCAGCGGAAACGTCGGTCGAGGGCTTTTTGATGTGTCCGGCGGTGTGCGGCTGTGGGTGATCGCTTGCGGATGATCGTGCCAAATACGTGCGCACGGCTGACGGCATGCAACACTCTTGCTGAGCCCCTCCACCAACCACGCGTGATCATCACGCTTCCGCAAGCCATCACGGGAGTCCGCAATGTCCGATTCCACGAAAGTGCTTCAGAACGGCCCCTTTCGCCGCTAAACACGCAGGTCAAAGAGAGTGCTCCCCGCGCACGCGGGGATGGTCCCATGTAGATCTTCAAAGGGGATCGCGGAGCGACGTGCTCCCCGCGCACGCGGGGATGGTCCCGCGAAGCAGGCGTTCTATGCCGGAGTTCTCCCGTCCTCCCCGCGCACGCGGGGATGGTCCCCCGCTGGGCCTAGGGCGCGTCCCCTCCACCCTGTGCTCCCCGCGCACGCGGGGATGGTCCCACCTTGAACGTGATGTCCTGGCGCAGGCCGATGTGCTCCCCGCGCGCACGCGGGGATGGTCCCTTGTCGAGCTGATCCCGCATGTGCCAGGAGATGTGCTCCCCGCGCACGCGGGGATGGCCTCATCTTGCCGCTCCGGGTCGGCGCGATGATCGCATGGTCCCGCACGCACAGGACGGTTCCAGTTTGGACAACCCAAGTTGACTGCCTATGAGGCAGCAACAGCCCGAACAGGTTGGCTGTGCCAAATACGTGCGTAACCTCGCTCTGCTGGCTCCCGCCCTATCCGTCTGACCTGGGAAAACATAGGGGACGCTCGCCTGACTCCTAAAGCGGGTGCTCGGCCGCCTTGGCGGGCACCACCGCTTCCACTACGACGACTGATCAGCCGGTATGCCGGCCGCCCGGTCCTCGGGACGTTCCGCATCGGCTTCCGAAGGGGATGACGGTTGCTGTTTCGACGGTGGTCGCTTGTGCAGCAGGAGTGCGGTCAGGCTGCCCGCTACCAGGCCCCAGAACGCGGCGCCGATGCTCAGGATCGTCATCCCCGACGCGGTGACCACGAAAGTGACCACCGCGGCCTCCCGGCCCTCGGGCTCGGTTACCGCGCCGGCCAGCGACGAGCCGAGTGCCGACAGCAACGCCAGGCCGGCCACCGCGGTGACCAGTACGGGTGGGGACAGCAGCACCAGAGCCATGGCGAGGCCGGCGCCGAGGCCGAGCGTCAGTTGTCCGGCGCCGAGGGCCACCGTCGCGATCCATCGGCGGCCGGGGTCGGGGTGGGTGTCCGGGCCGGCGGTCAGCGCCGCGGTGATCGCGGCCAGGTTGACGGCGTGACCGCCGAACGGCGCTGCCGCCGCGCTCGCCAGGCCGGTCGCGACGAGGACCGGGCGCAGGGGCGGCTTGTACCCGTATGTCGCCATGACCGCCATGCCGGGGACGTTCTGCGCGGCCATGGTGACGAGGAACAGCGGGATGGCGATGCTCACCACTACGGACGGGTTCAGCGTCGGGGTGGTCAGCTCGACCGCGGGGCGCAGCGCCGCGCCGGACAGGCCGGTGCCGGGTCCGTGCACCGCGATGGCGATGACCGCCACGACGAGCGCGCCGGGAACGGCCCACTGCCGCAGGTACCGCTGTAACACCGCCCAGGTCAGGACGACGGGCACGGCCAGCAGCGGGATGTCGACGACGGCGCGGACCGGTGCGGTGCACAGGCTGAGGATGACGCCCGCCAGCATGGCACCGGCGATCGGACGCGGGATGGCGGCTACCGCCCGGGCCGGCCAGGGCGACAGGCCGGCGAGGACGATGAGCCCGGCGCAGACGATGAACGCGCCGACCGCGGCGGGGAAGCCGCCGGGCACGGGACCCGTCGCCACCAGCAGCGCCGCACCGGGGGTGGACCAGGCGACGCTGATCGGCATGCGGTACCGCAGCCCGAGGAAGATCGCCGCTGCCCCGATGCCGCAGCACAGGGCGAGCAGCCCGGACGCGGCCTGCCCCGGCGTCGCCCCGACGGCGCGCAGCCCGGCGAGCACCACGGTGAACGAACTGGCGTAGCCGACCACCGCGCTGACCAGCCCCGCCATGACGGCCTGCACCCGCACGTCCACTCCTCAGTGTTCGCCAGACTCCCAATCGTTCCGTTTACGGAACGAACCATAGCCAGACGGCCACCGCGGGACAAGCCCGGCAACGGAATGCAAGGATTGCCGGGTGGACGGCCGTGAGACGGATATCGGGAGTCGGCTGCGGCGATTGCGCGAGGCCCGCGGCATCTCCCTGTCGGCGCTGGCCCGCAGCGCCGGCATCGGCAAGGCCACCCTGTCCGGCCTGGAACTGGGCACCCGCAACCCGACGCTGGAGACGCTCTACGCGGTGGCAGGAGCCTTGGGCGTGCCGTTGACGGCCCTGGTTCTGGAGCCCGGCGCACCGCCCGCGGAGGCCGTCCGCGTGCCCGGCGCCGCCGTGACGGCCACGCTGCTGGAGGTCTTCGAGGAGCCGACCGCGACGTTCGAGTTGCTGCGCATGCGCGTCCGCCCCGGCATCGTGCAACACTCGCCACCCCACGCCCCCGGCGTGACCGAACACATCACAGTCTACGCGGGCGTGCTGCGCGCCGGCCCGGCCGACGCGCCCCTGCTGGCCGCGCCGGGCGAGCACATCTCCTGGCAGGCCGACGTCCCGCACATCTACAGCACTGTCGGCCCGGACGAAGCACTGGCCACCCTGTTGATCCGCTCCCCCCGACAGGCCTGAGCCACCGAACCCGACGCGCGGTGCCGGTGGCGGCGGTGGCGGTGGCGGTGGCGGTCGTCAGCGTGTCGCGATGATCTACGATCGTCCCCCGTCCCCGAAGAGACTCGGCCGGCGCACGCTCGCGGGCAGCTGTCATGAAGGGCCGGCACGATGGTTGTCCGTGTCTGCCGGCCCGCTGGACGGTTACGAAGGACGTTTGAAGATCGTGCCGTCGGTCCAGGACACCGCTCGGGTCGTTGCCGAGTAACGGGCCGCGTTGCGGTGGCGTGAGAGTCGGTCGCGCAGGCCGGTCCCTCCAGGAGGGGCGGTACCACTCTCGGCGGTGATGTGCTGTGTCAAGGAGCACGAGCCGACGGGTAAATGAGCATAGTGTGATGCTGGCCCGGGAGGGATGGTCAGGGGAACCAGGGATGGCGTTCCCGCGACCATGAAGTGGAATCCGGGCGATGGTTGAGCCGGTGGTGGAGTTCCGCCTGCTGGGCGAGGTCGAGGCGGCGGTCGGCGGTCGGCTCGTGGAGCTCGGCCACGCCCGGCAGCGATGCGTGCTGGCGCTGCTGCTGATCGAGGCCAACCGCACCGTGTCGGCCGACCAGATCCTGGACCGGGTGTGGGGCGACCTGCCGCCGCAGCGCGCCCGCTCGGCCGTCCACGGCTACCTGTGCAGGCTGCGCCGGGCCCTGACCGCCGTGGACGCCGTCGGCCTCGTCCGGCGCCCGGGCGGATACGTGCTCACAGTCGACCCGATGGCCGTGGACCTGCTCCGGTTCCGCCGGTTGATCGCCGAGGCCCGCGCGGCGGAGGAGGGCGGGACCGCGCTGGCCCTGTTCGACCGGGCTCTGGGGCTGTGGCGCGGAGAACCGCTGGCGGGACTCGACTCACCGTGGCTGAACGGCATCCGCCATGGCCTCGCCATGGAGCACCTGGTCGCCGAGCTGGACCGTAACGATCTCGCGCTCGCCCGCGGCAGGCATGCCGAGCTGCTGACCGAGCTGACCGCCCGCGCGGCAGCACACCCCCTGGACGAACGCGTGGCCGCTCAGCTCATGCTCGTCCTCTACCGCTGTGGCAGGCAGGGGGACGCCCTCGACTTCTACGACCGGCTGCGGCGGCAACTCGCCGAGGAGCTGGGCGCGTCCCCTGCCCAGGCGCTGCGGGAGTTGCACCTGCGGATCCTGACCGCCGATCCGGCCTTGGCGGCGCCCGCTCCCGCGGCGGCCGGGCAGTTCGCGCAACCGGTGACTCCGCACCTGCTGCCCGCGCCGCCGCGATCGTTCACCGGCCGGGCCCGCCAGCTCGCCGCGCTCAGCGAGGCCATGCACGACCCGGGCGGCACCGTGGTGATCAGCGGTGCCGGCGGTCTCGGGAAGACCTGGCTGGCCCTGCGGTGGGCCCACGAGAACACAGAACGGTTCCCCGACGGGCAGCTGTACGTCAACCTCCAGGGGTTCGACCCGGCCGCCGATCCGGTTCACCCGGCGGTCGCGGTGCGCTCCTTCCTCGACGCGCTCGGCGTGCCACCCGCCGCCATCCCGCCGGATCCCGAGGCGCAGGCCGCGATGTACCGAAGCCTGACCGCCGGCCGGCGCATGCTGATCGTGCTGGACAACGCCCGCGACACCAACCACGTGACGCCGCTGCTGCCCGCCACCCCCACCGGCGCCGTCCTCGTCACCAGCCGCCGGACGCTGACCGGCCTGATCACCGCCCACGGCGCCCGGCCCCTGGTCCTGGACGTCCTGACCGACACCGAGTCGCGCCAGTTGCTCACCGGCGAGTTCGGCGTCCGCCGGACGGAGGCCGAACCCCAGGCCGTCACCGCCCTGATCCGCCACTGCGGGGGCCTGCCGCTGGCGCTCGGCGTCATCGCCGCCCGCGCCGCCGTACACCCCGATTTTCCCCTCGACGTGCTCGCCGGGGAGCTGCGGCAGGCCACCACCCGGCTGGACGCCCTCGACGGCGGCGAACTCGCCGTCAACCTGCGCGCGGTCCTGTCCTGTTCCCGCCGGGCCCTGACCGCCGACGCGGCGCACGCCTTCGCCCTCCTGGGCCGTACGACGGGACCGGAGATCAGCCTCGCCGCCGCGGCCAGCCTCACCGCCCTGCCCGTCGCCCGGACCCGCGCCCTCCTGCGCGAGCTCGCCGACGCGCATCTGGTGGACGAGCCGGTCCCGGACCGCTACCGGATGCATGACCTGGTCCTGCTCTACGCGGCCGAACTGTCCGCCGGCCTGGACACCGGGAGGACCGCGCTGCGGCGGCTGCTCGACCACTACCTGCACACCGCGCACCGGGCGGACCAGGCGCTCAGCCCGTACCGCGATCCGCTCACGCTGCCCCCGCCGCAGCCGGGGGTCGTCCCCGAGGACGTCACCCACCACCGGGTGGCGCTGGCCTGGTTCACCGTGGAGTATCCGGCGCTGCGGGCCGCCATCGACGAGGCCGGCGCCGAGTTCGACATGTACGTCTGCCGGCTGGCGTGGGCGCTCATGACCTTCTGCGACCGCCGGGGGCTCTGGCACGACCAGGCCGCCACGCAACGCGCCGCCATGGACGCCGCCCGGCGGCTGGCCGACCGTCCCGCACAGGCTCACGCCCACTGCGGCCTCGCGCGCGCGTACATCTCCCTGCGCCGGTACGACGACGCGAGCGCCCACCTCCAGCAGGCCCTGGACCTCTTCCGCGAGCTCCGGGACCAGATCGGGCAGGCCCAGGCGCACCGCTGCGTGGCCCGGCTGTTCGCCCAGCAGGGTGACCACCGGCAGGCGCTGCCGCATGACGAGCAGGCCTACGAACTGTTCCTCGCCGCGAAGAACCGACGTGGGCAGGCCGCCGGGCTCAACGCCATCGGCTGGCACCGCGCCCACCTGGGCGAGGCTCGGCAGGCCCTCGTTCATTGCCGCCAGGCCCTGACTCTCTACGAGGAGATCGCCGACCGGCAGGGGCAGGCGACGACCTGGGACAGTCTCGGCTACATCCACCGCCGCCTCGGCCGCTTCGTCCAGGCCGTCACGTGCTACGAGCGGGCGCTGGGGCTGTTCCGCGAGCTCGGGGCCAGGACCTTCGAAGGCGGGGCGCTCCACTCGCTCGGCGACACCCACCATGACGCCGGAGATCCCGATGCCGCCCGCCGCGCGTGGCAGGACGCGTTCGGCATCCTCGACCAGCTCGGACACCAGCACGCCGAGGTGGTCCGCGCCAAGCTCCAGCGGCTCGGCCCACCCGCCGCCATGCCGGAGCCCTCGCGGCCGGCGGGCGCCGCGAGGGCCGGTGGAATCAGGTGATCGCCGAGGTCATGGCGCCAGCCATACGGAGATGCCGAGCGCCTCGTCGTAGTAGTCGGCGGCGCTGAACACCTCGCCGTTGTCGCAGTTGCCCACGTGCGAGCCGTAGGCGACGTCGCCGAAGGACCAGCCGCCGCCGCTGTCGCCGCCGATGCCGACGTCGTTGTCGGTTCCCACCAACCGCTCGGTCGCGTAAGGGAAGGGGGAGAACGTGCAGGTCACCGAGACGCTGTCGACGTCGGGGCTGCAGTGCCGGACGTTGGAGGAGCGGCCGTACTGGCAAACGGACTCACCGATGGAGATGTTGGACACCGCCTCGACCGACGTGGCGGCCCGCACGTCGGTGCTGCTGGCGTAGAAGACCCCCGCCTGGATGGTGGGGCCGAAGTGGTACTCGATGTCGCCCCAGGCCCGGCGGTGCTGGAACTGGGGCGTGGTCGGATACGACTGCCCGGCGGCGGTCCAGTCGATCTCGTTGATGCCGTCGCAGTGGCCGGCGGTGGTGATGCCGGGCAGCAGGCCGCCGCTGGCGAGGATCGGCCAGCCGCTGGTGCACTCCACGGCTGCACCGCGCATGCGTTCCCCGCCGTAGCCGTACTCCAGGCTGGTGACAGGCTGGTCACTCACGGCGAGATCGACGTACGAGCGCAGATTCTGCGGCAGCGCGGCCAGCACGGCGCCCGGCCGCGAGTCGACGCCCGCCTCCTTGGTGACCTCGGCCGGGATCCTCCCCGCCCCGGCGATGTCGACGGAGGTGGCCACGGACTTGAAGCCGTAGGCCACCAGCGCCTTGTGCACGGCCAGCTGGCGCTCCTCCAGTTCGCTGAACGAGTACGGCTGCCCGTCCTTGACGACGACGTCGATGCCCGCACCGGCCACCAGCCGGTCGACGAACGCATCGGCGGGTCCCTTGACGTAGAGCGTCGGCGCCCCACCGGGCTGCGGGTTGACGGCCGAGCCGATGAAGATCTCCGGCCGCTCGCGCGCGACCTTGCCGGCGAGCTCACCGATGGTCTCCGCCGCTCGGTGGTCCGCCTTGGCCTGCGCCAGGGTCCAGCCCTTGGCCTGGGCGACCAGCGTCAGATCCTGCTGCAGCGCCTCCGCCGGCGTCTGAACGGGCGGCGGATCCGGTAACCCGGCCTCGGCGGCGGCTGAGACAGGCGATCCGGTCAGCAGCAGCGCCACCGAGACCAGGAGGGCGGCCGGCCCGAGAATTCGTTGTTTCACTGACGTACCTCCATTGGGGGATGTGTGGTCGTCAGCTTGCGGGGCCTGCCTTCCGCGAACCTTCGGCAACCCTTGAATCCGCTGGCCACGCCTGATGACCGGACCAAGCCCGCATTCGCCCCTTGGCTCAGCGCATCCGACATGTAGCAGTCGTATGGCCAAAATGTGGCGGCCGAGGTTTGGATCTTTCTCCAGATGGCCGCCTGTCGAAGACAGGAGCCATTGGTGCGATTTTCGCCGGCAGGACAGGCGGCGAGCACATGCGTACCGGTGCCGTTAGGTCCTACGAGAGGCCGCATGTGGTGATATTGATCGGGCTGGGGCTCGGGCTGGTCGGCGTCGTCAGCGCACTGAATCTGGCGATCCTCCTGGTCGTGCTCCGTCGATGGCGAGAGCTGGAGGCCACGGGCGGAGGCGCATCCAACGTTCGGATGATCGATCGGATCCCCGGCTTCTCCACCCGCGCCCTCGACGGCACCACGGTGAGCGAGCGCACGCTGCTCGGGACTGAGACCCTGGTCGGGTTCTTCTCGCTCACCTGCAGTGCCTGTGTCGCGGCCGTACCCCTCTTCGCCGGACACGCGGAGCGGCTGCGGACCGCCGGAGGGACCTCCTTGGCGATCGTCCACGGAGACGACTCGGCGAACAGCGAGCTGGCCGCGATGCTCAGCGAGGCGATGGACATCGTGATCGCCGAGGATTCGGCGGCCGAGCTGTCGAAGCGGTTCGGAGTCAAGCACTACCCGACCTACGCCTGGTACGGCCCCGACGGCGTGGTGACCACGGCGGGCGCGGGCGTCGCCGCCCTGCGGACCGAGCTGGTCTCCCCTTAGCCCGTCCCGAAGGCCCCCAAATGCCCGCGCGGACCGCGTTCAGCCCTTTCTCGGCGGCGTACGGCCCGTATGCGGAAACAGATCCACCCACCTAAAGGAGATGCCATGTTCCAGAAGCTCACCCGTGCCGTCGAAGTGCTGCTGCCCAAGGCCAATGCCGACGCCGGTTGCACCCCCGAGTCGTGGATGGAGTACAAGATCATGGGCGGCGTGTGTTTCGGCCGCACCTGCTCGCTCAACGGCGCCTGCGTGAAGCACTGCGGCGCCTGGTACAGCTACAGCATGAACTACTGCTGATGCCCGCCCGCTGTCGGCGTGCCTGACGCGCGGCGTGGCCGCTCTCGCCGAGGGCGGCCACGCCGCGCCCGACGTGCTTCTGTACGCGGGCACGCACCACCCCTCCAAGGAGCCTCTCCTGTACGTATTGTTCGCCTGCCGCCTCACTCTGGCGGCGGTGATGACGCTCGCGGCAGTGGCCAAGCTGCGCTCCTCAGGTGCCTTCGCCGCCTCGCTCGAAGACTTCGACTTCATCCCCTCGCGGTCGCACCGCCCGCTGGCCGTGCTGATCCCGGCCGCCGAGGTGCTCATCGCCCTGCTGCTGGCCCTGCCGGTCACCGCGACGACCGGTCTCCTCGCCGCGACGCTGTTCTGCTGCGGCCTGACGGCCGTCCCGATCCTCGTCGTAGCCCGCGGGAAGAGGATGCGGTGCGCCTGCTTCGGCGTCAGTGAGGTGCGCATGAGCGGCTGGCACATCGCCCGCAACGCCGTGCTGCTCGCGGTGGCGGGTCTGGGCTCGTTCGTGGCGATGTCCCCCGGCGACGGCGTTCCCGCCCAGATACCGGGGATCGTGCTGGCCGTGGTCGCGGCCAGCGTGCTCACCACTTTGATCGTCTCCGTCGATGACATCGCCGCGCTCTTCGAGTCCCCGGTCGCGGCCAAAAGCTCCGGCCGGTGAGACGGCGCCGGAGCCGGAAAGGACATCCGTGGAATACCTCGTCGCGGGACTCGCTCTGGTCGCTGCGGTCACCGTGCTGAACGTCGTACTGACCCTGGCCCTGGTACATCGCTGGCGGGCCCGGATGAGCGGCCCGCCGGACGCCCACCACCACAGCCCGGAGCTGGGCATCGCGCCCGGAGACCGGATGCCCGGCTTCACCGCGATCACCGCCGACGGCACGACGGTCACCCGCGACGAGCTTGCCGGTCGGCCGGTGCTGATCGCCTTCCTGTCGCTGGACTGCGAGGCCTGCGACAGCAGTGTGCCCGAGTTCGGCGAGCGCGCCCGCCGGGTACGTGACGCGGGAGGCCTGGTGCTGGCCACGGTGGTCGGCGTCGACGCGGCCGAAAGCGAACTGGTCGCGCGGCTCGTGGACCTCGTGGACCATGTGGTGCCCGAATTCCTCGACTCCCCGGTCGGTGCTCTCTTCGGGGTTCGGTTCTATCCAGGATTCGCCTACTACGACCCCGACGGGATCGCCACCGCTACCAGCATCGGCTTGCAGGGCCTGGGCGAAACCGCGCAACCCCTGGTGCCATGAGCTCCGTCATCCGCGGGACGTACGCGGCCTACGCGCTCGCCTGGCGCGCCTGCCCCGGCATGCTGGTTCTCCAGTGCGTGATGGCGGTGACCGGTGGCGTGGCGCCGGTGGGCACCGCCTGGCTGACCAAGGTCGCACTCGACGAGATCGTCGCCCCCGCCCCCCGCATCGGGGCGCTGGTGTGGATGGCGGCCGGCATCGGCGCCCTGGGCATCGTGCTGGCCGCCACCTCGGCCGTCACCAACTACGCGCAGGGACGTGCCCGGCGCGCCATCGGCCTGTACGCACAGGACCGGCTGTTCGACGCCGTCAACCGGATGAACGGGCTGGCACGCCTGGAGGAGCCGCGCTTTCACGACCGGCTGCGGCTGGCCCAGCAGTCCGCGGAACACGCCCCGGACCAGCTGGTGCAGATGGGCCTGTCGACCGTCCAGGGGGTCCTGGGCATTGCCGGGTTCCTGGGCACCCTTGTGATGATCAGCCCGGTCATGGCGGGCGTGGCGCTGGTGGCCGCCGTACCCACGATGATCGCCCATCTGGCGTTGAGCCGGCGACGAGCGGGGCTGGTGTGGCGCACCAGCCCCGGCATGCGGCGCAAGTTCTTCTACCAGATGCTGCTGACGGATCTGCAGGCCGCCAAGGAGGTCCGCCTGTTCGGGCTGGGGCCCTTCTTGAAGGGCCGGATGCTCACCGAACTGCGCGCGGCCAACAGCGCCGAGGATCGGCTGGAGCGGGGCGTGGTGCGCGTTCAGGTGTTCCTCGCCGTTCTCGGGGCGCTGCTGTCGGCCGGGGGGCTGGTGTGGGCCGTGCACGCCGCGGCCGCCAGGACGATCAGCATCGGCGACGTGTCGGTCTTCATCGCCTCCCTGGCCGGACTCCAGTCCGGGCTCGGTGTCCTGGTACAGGGGATCGCCATGGGACACGGGTCCGCTCTGGTCTTCCACCACTATCTGACGGTGGTCGGGGTCCGGGACGACCTGGTCGAGCCCACGCGGTCCCGGGAGCTCGCCCCGCTGGCCCACGCGATCGAACTGAAGGATGTGTGGTTCCGCTACGGCGAGGACTTCCCGTGGGTGCTGCGCGGGCTGAGCCTGACCATCCCCTACGGCACCAGCCTGGCCGTGGTCGGGCTCAACGGCGCCGGCAAGAGCACCCTCATCAAGCTGCTCTGCCGGTTCTACGATCCGCAGCGCGGCTCGGTGCTGTGGGACGGGGTGGACATCCGCGACGTTCCGGTGGCGCAGCTGCGTCAGCGGATCGGGGCGGTGTTCCAGGACTACATGGACTACGACCTCACCGCCTCCGAGAACATCGGACTCGGGGACCTGGCGGCGATCGACGATCCCGGCAGGGTCCGGGCCGCCGCCGAGCGCGCCGGGGTACACGAGACTGTCGAGCGGCTGCCGTCCGGGTACCGGACGATGCTGAGCAGGGTGTTCCACGCGGGTGACGAGGAGGAGGACGCGCCGGTGAGTGGCGTCCACCTCTCCGGCGGGCAGTGGCAGCGCCTGGCGTTGGCCCGCGGGCTGATGCGTCAGGGCCGCGAGCTGATGATCCTCGACGAGCCCAGCTCGGGGCTCGACGCGGTGGCCGAGCAGGAGGTCCACGACCGGCTACGGGAGCTGCGGGCGGGCTCCACCAGCGTGTTGGTCTCCCACCGGCTCAGTGCCGTCCGCCGGGCCGACCGGATCATCGTCGTACAGGACGGCCGGATCGTGGAGAGCGGCGACCACGCCTCCCTCATCGCGTCCCCGGACGGCATCTACGCCCGCCTCTTCCACACCCAGGCGGAGGGCTACCGGGAAGACCCGACCACGGTGGCCGCCGAGTGAGCGCCCTGGGCTGGGCCGGCGTGGCCGCGATGGTGATCGGGACCATGGTGGCCGCCCGGCTGCTGCTGTCCACCGTCACCGTACGAGGCGGCAGCATGGCCCCGACACTGCGGCACGGCGACGTACTGCTGGTGCTGCGCCACCGCCGACGGCCCCGGACCGGCCGGATCGTGGTCGTCCAGCGTCCTGACCGCGACACGGGGTGGGACGGCCCCGCCGACCTCTCCGGAGCCGCCGGATGGTACGTCAAACGGGTCGTCGCAGCGGCGGGAGATCCGATGCCGGCTTGGGTGCCGGGTGAGCAACCCGGCCGCGTACCGCCGGGCATGCTGGTGCTGCGAGGAGAGCACCCCCATTCGGAGGACTCCGCGCAGTGGGGCCTGTGCCCGGCGGACCGGATGTACGGGGTGGTGCTGCTACGGCTGCCCACCGGCGGCGAGCGCGTCACCGCCTGACCAGCACCGCCGGTGCTGTACGCGGCCGACGCCATGGCAGGTATGGATCAGGCGACCCTGAGGACGAGCTTGCCCGTGGTCGTGCCGGACTCGATGCGCCGGTGCGCCTCCGCCGCCTCCGCCAGCGGCAACTCCTCCACGCTCAGCCGCAGGTCGCCTGCCGCCACGGCGGCGACGGCCCGGCGCAGCGCCCGCCCGGTCTCCTCGGGGTAGGCGGCGGAGAAGGCGGCCAGGTTGAACCCCGACACGGTCTTGTTGGAGAGCCACAGCTCGTTGGCCGGGATGCCGACGTCGTCGGCGCCGCTCGCGTTGCCCATGACGATCAGGCGGCCCATCGGGTTGAGGGCGTCGAGCGAGGTACGGCGCGCCGTACCGCCCACCATGTCCACCACGATGTCGAAGCCGGAGGGATGCTGATCGCGGAGCACCACCTCCTGGTAACCGAAGCTCTTGGCGACCTCGATCTTGCTGGTGCGGCCGACCGCGCCGACCACCCGGCCGGCGCCGAGCAGCCTGGCGGCCTGGCCCAGTTGGCTGCCCACTCCGCCGGCCGCGGCGTGCGCCAGGACGCTTTCGCCCGGCGCGATGCGGGCCACCCGGTCCAGTACGAGGAAGGCGGTGGTGCTGTTGGACGGGATCGCCGCGGCGACGTCCAGGCCGAGGCCCGAACCGTCGAGCGGGGCGACCAGTTCCGCGGAGGTGGTGACCACCTCGGCATAGCCGCCGCTGTCGACGATGGTCAGTGCCGCCACGGGCTGGCCGACGCGCAGGCCCGTCACCCCGGGGCCGAGGGCGCGGACGTGGCCGGAGACCTCGATGCCGGGGACGAAGGGGAGCGGCACCGGCGCAAGGCCCTGCCGGTAGAGGATCTCGGCGAAGTTGGCGCCCGCGTACGCGACGTCGATGGCGACCTGGCCTGGGCCGGGCTCGGGACTCTTCACCTCGGCGGCCCTGAGGACGTCCGCACCGCCGAACTCGGGGATCGTGATAGCTCTCATGCCCACGATCGTGCCGCCTGCCAGGGGCGATACCCAGACTCCTGTTATCGTGGGTCTGACACCACCAGTTTGGCGAGCCTGGCCTCGGTTTCGGTGCCGGGCCGCGGATTGTGCAGCACGAGGTGCAGACCGGGGTGGTCGTTCAGCGGCATCTTCAGGGCTTCGAAGCTGAGGTCGCCCACGTCAGGGTGGCGGATCGACTTGACCGCGGAGTTGCCGGCGGTGACATCGTGCCGGGCCCAGATGCCGGTGAACTCGGGACTGGCCGCGACGAGCTCACCGGCGATGCGTTCGAACTCCGGGTCGCCGGGATACTGCGCGGCGTCCGCGCGGAACCTGCCCGCCACGTCGGCGGCGTGCTGGGCCCAGTCCAGGCTCATGGCGCGGAAACGTTCGTTGGTGAAGTAGGCGACCAGGCAGTTGTGGTCGGTCGGGCCGTACCCGAAGACCGTGCGGGCGGCGTCGTTGACGGCCACGAAGTTCCAGTGCCGGTCCATGATGTAGGCCGGGCGGGGCGACCAGGCGTCGATCACCCGTCGCAGCTCCTCCGTCACCGATTCGGCCGCCGCCGCGGTGCTCGGCGGGGGGTTCAGGCCGGCCAGCAGGTACAGGTGCCGCCGTTCGGTCTCGTCCAGCCGCAGCGCTCCGCTGATCGCGTCGAGCACCTCGCCGGAGACGGTGATGTCGCGGCCCTGCTCAAGCCAGGTGTACCAGGACACTCCAACCCCCGCCAGCACCGCGACCTCCTCGCGGCGCAGGCCCGGAGTGCGGCGCCGGCCGGCCTCCGGCATTCCCACGTCTGCCGGAGCCAGCCGGGCGCGTCGCGATCGCAGGAAGTCGCGTAGCTCCGCACGACGCTGGTCATTTGCCATGAATGTCATGATATGAGCCGATAAAAACGGCCCAAGCTTGCCCGTGGTCCAGGACCGGCCGGTCAATCGGCCTGGCCGGCATGTGAGGTGGCGGTTTCGCGGAGCAGGCCGAGGAACGCCGAAAGGGCGGGATGATCTTCGATCGTCTCCCTGACGACGACGAAGATGGAACGGGCGGGAACGGGCCGGGTGACCGGCAGGCAGGCGAACGACGTGGCGGGCAGGGTGCCGAGGGCGAGCCGGGGCACCATGGTCACGCCCAGTCCGGCGGAGACGAAAGCGACCGCGGTGGCGTAGTCGTGGGCTTCCACCACGAAGTTGGGGTTGAAGCCGGCCGCCCCGCAGGCGTCGAGTATGGTCTGCCGGCAGAGGGTGTTCGGCCACTCGTTGTCGACCCACGGTTCGCCCCGCAGCCTGCCGAGCTCGACCTCGTCCTGCCCGGCGAGGGGGTGGCCTGGCGGCAGGATCGCCAGGTAGGGGTCATCGAGCAGGTGGACGGGCCGCAGCCCGGCCGGGATGTGAACGGTGTCGTTCAGGACCATGATCTCGGCGTCGGCGGCTTCGCCGGTCAGCCCCTTGCCCAGCCGTAGCTCCAGCCTGATCTCCGGGAAAAGGCGGCTGAACGTCGCGATGACGGGCGGAATGAGGACCGCGCCGGCGGTGGCGAAGTAGCGGACGGTCAGCCGGCGGGTCTTGCCCGCGTGCAGGTCGGCGAGGGCGGTCTCCGCGCGGGCGATCTGGGTCTGGATCTGCCCGGCGTGGTCGGCCAGCAGCCGCCCCGCCTCGGTGGGGCGCAGGCCGCGGCCGTGTCGCTGCATGAGCAGCGTGCCCGTTTCGCGCTGCAGCGCGGCGATGTGCTGGCTGATCGCGGACGGGGTGTAGCCGAGGTTGGTGGCGGCGGCCTGGATCGAGCCGGTCTCCACGACGGCGCGCAACACGGCCAGGCGGTGAACGTCGAGCACGCGCGAATCATACAGTCTTGCTTCATGATTATTAAGAAATCATCGCTTGTGCTGAAATATCGAGGTACTCGAAGATCTGTGCATGGAAGACGCAAGCAGGATCCGCCTCGGCATCATCGGCCTGGGCGTGATGGGTGCCGAAATGCTCGACGTCGCTCAGCGGCACCCGCGGTTCGAGGTGGTGGCGGCCGCGGATCCCGGCCCGCGGGCGGTCGCGTCGGCTCGGGCCGTCCACCCGGGGCCGGCCTATCTCGATGACGCGGACGAGCTGCTCGGCCGCCACGCGCTCGATGCCGTCTACATCGCCTCACCACCGACCACCCACGCGCGCTACGCGATCCGCGCCATGGAAGCGGGGCTGGCGGTCTTCGCGGAGAAGCCACTCTCCGTGGACGTGGCCGAGGGCCGCGAGATGGTACGAGTAGCCGCGGCGACGGGAGCAGCGAACGCCCTGAACTTCGTCATGTCCGACCGCGGCGCCGCAGTGGCCGTGGGCAACGCGATCCGGACGGGCGAGCTCGGCACGATACGCGGGGTCGAGATGCGGTTCACCTTTCCGCAGTGGCCGAGGGCCTTCCAGGAGAGCGCCCGATGGGTGGCGGGGCGGGCGCAGGGCGGGTTCCTCCGCGAGGTCGCCTCGCACTATCTCTTCCTGACCGACCGGTTGCTGGGGCCGCTCGAACCGGTGCACACCCACGTCACGTACGGCGCGACGGCGGAGGACGCGGCGTACGGCCTGTTCCTGGCGGGCGACGTGCCCGTCACGCTCTCCGGCCAGGTCGCCGCGGGTCCGGAGACGTACGAATGGACCCTGCTCGGGACCGACCGCTCGTACCGGATCACCGATTGGGCACGTCTGTGGGCCGGCGACGACCAGGGGTGGACCCCGGTCGACGTGGACGGGCCGCATGGCAGCGAGCACACCCGGCTCAGCGAGTTCGCCCGCGCCGTACGGGGTGAGGACACCACATTGGCGGATTTCGCCGCCGGGCTCCGAGTCCAGGAACTCGTCGAGCACTTCCACCGCGAGATCGGATGAGAGCTCCGGCGCCGATCGGCTCGTGATCGTGAAGTGGTGTCCGGGCGTCCATGACTCCTCGTACGATCACTGGTCATGAAAATCACCGATTCGCCCGAGACCGGACCGGAAGAGTGCGAGGCGGAGCTGCGGGCGGCGGACTGGAGTACGTTCGTCCCGGAACGTGACCTCGTGCCGCTGCGGGCCGCGCTCGTCGGGCTGGAGCGGCGTCACGGCGTCGTCGACGCGCACCGGTACGCGACCGAGCGGATCCGGGAGTACGGCGCGCTGCTGCGGCATCCGGACGTCCACCAGGTGGAGATCACCGCGCAGGCGCTCAGCCCGTCCGGTCGGTATCTGGCGGTCGGTGACTTCGGCGGGGACGACTACGAGCGTGGCGCCACCCTGCAGATCTGGGAGGTGACCACCGGGCGGTGCGTCAACGTCATCGACTGGATCGAGGGCGGGATCGGGTGGCCGGGCTACGGCGAGGTCATCCAGTGGTCGGCGGACGAGTCGCGGCTCGCCGTGGCCTACAGGTCGAACAACGTGGGCGTCTGGGATCCGTTCGGCGAGAACAACGACCCCGTCGGGACCGCTCGTCTCACCTACTCGGGGCGGCCGGATCCGTACGCGTTCGCGCCCGACGGCGTGCGTGCCTATGTGCTGCAAGAGGCAGACATGGGGGCTCACGGCGCCGTCGTCCCGCTGGACGGCGGGGAGGTCTGGTCGGGGGATTCCCGGATCAAGGTGTTGTCTGCACAGGATGAGGGGCAGTTTGTTCTCGACAGGGTGGTCTGGTCGCGGGATGGCCGGCGGCTCTACGGGCACCTGCATGACGGGCGCGTGTGCTCGATCGACGCCGAGTCGGGGCGCGTCGCGTGGATGACCGAGGGCGACCGGAACCACAGGTGGCCGTCCGCCGAATGGAGCCGGGACGAGAGCCTCCTCGCCTTCCACCGCGACGGCGACCTGGTGATCGCGGACGCGCTGACCGGCCGGCGGGTGTCGGAGGGGCCCGGGTACGCCAAGGTGACGTTCATGTCGTGGGGCACTCGCCTGGCGATCGTGGAATGCGACTCCCGCGTCACAATCGTGGACCCGACCGGACAGCACCGCCATGACCTCAACCTCGTACCGTGCTCGCCGAACTACGAGCTGGACGTACGGCCCTGGGCCTGGGCGCCGGACGGAGACCGGGCCGCGTGCCTGACCGTCGAGGGCCGCGTGGAGATCTGGTCGCTCGGTGACGACGGCGGCGAACGGCTGCGCTCCTTCGACGCGCCCGCCGAGGCCACCGGCGTGCACTGGGGCGCCGACGACGTGCTCGTGGTGCTGGGCGCGGCGGTGCTGCGGTTCCTGCGTGCGGACTCCGGCGAGGTGATCGGCGACTTCACGTTACTGCGGCAGCCGCCCGGGCCGCGTCCCCTCGTGCTGGAGGACGAGGATTTCGGGGCGGACATGTATCCCGAGCCCAACCCCACGTTCGCGCTGGACGACGAGACCTGGGCTGTCGCCCTGCTGCCCGGAGTCGTGATCGCCCCTCCGGGGCGGGAGGACGACCTGGCCGCGACCCTCGCGTGGGCGGTCGACCGGCGCTTCGCCTGGCCGGTGCACTGGGGCGGGCTGGAGGTCGTACCCGACGCGCCCGCCGCGGCCGAACGCGTGCCCGAGCCGCTGTACGCCTACCTTGAGCCCTTCCGGGACCGGACGGTGCCGGACCCGGTTCCCCGGGAATGGCCGCCGCCCGACACCGGCACCGTGGAAGACCTTTTCCGCGCCTTCCGGGAGGCGGTCGTGGCGTACGGGGTCGACCACTCCAACTTCTGGGCCGACGGGGCGCTCCAGGGCGCGGCCGTGGTCAGGGCGCTGCGCAGGGAGACCGCCGGGGCGCTGGAGCTGATCGGGACGTGTCTGCGACGTCACCAGCCGTACGTCGCCGCCGAGGTGGCGATGCTCCTCGCGTCCTCGGGGCTGGCGGACGACGCGCGTTCCGTCTTCAGCCGGTACGACGAGGCGTACGAGCGCATGTGGGACGGATCCGCCCCGACGGCGGGATCCGTGGCCGCCGCCTGCGCGCTGCTGGGTGACGGTGGACGCGCCGAAGCCTGGTTCGGCCGGGCACGGGAGAAGATCCGCGAGAACGGCGGCGGCTGGGATCACAGTCTCCCGGTCGTCCGGGCGCTGATGGAATGCGGCCGTGCGGACGAGGCGCGGGCGCTGCTCGCCGAGGGGACCGGCGCGGCCGGCGACAACGTCGGCGTCCCGTTCCTGGGCTACCTGCTGCGCACGGGCAAGGTGGACCTGGCCGAGGAGCTGCTCCGGTCCGGTGCCGGCTGGTTCCGGGACTGGGGCGCGCAGCGGCTCCTCGTCAGGCACGGCCTGCCTCGAACGCTCGTGGACTGGGGTGAGCGTTACCGCTGCTGGGTGGAGGACGCTGTGCCCATCGCCGAGCGCAACGCCGCCCACGGCCATCCGGCCGAGCCCAGCGGCGCGGACGTCGAGGCCCTCGCCCAGGCGCGGGCCGAATTGCTCCGTACGCCTCCGGGCCGCCGCCAGGTCCCGACCGTCGAACTCGCCGTCAAAGCCGCCAAATGCCGCCACCTGAGCGCGGTGCTGACCCTGCTGCCCGAGCTGCAGATGCCGTCCTACGGCGGCATCAGCTCGCACGACCGGCCGTGGGTCGCCTACACGACCCTGCTGATCGTCACCACCGGCGTCGACGTCGACCCCTGGTGACACCCGGGGATATGCGAACAAAGCCATCCCCATCGGCGTCCAACGCCACATGATCAGTGACGCTCTCCATGCTGCTGGCCACCAAGGCCGCCAGGAAGATGGCCGTCAAGGTGTGCGGGCTGCCCGGCGTCTGCGGGTGAACGCCCCCTAGTCGGTGATGAGCGTGTTGAGGGTGAGGGTCTCCTCGCCGGCGCGGCCGGTGAGGCGGACGGACAGTTCCCATGCGCCGGTCATGGTGAACAGGTCGCCCTCGGCGACGAAGTGGCCTGGGCCGGCCTTCCCGGCGCTGACCTCGGGCATCGTGTGCCCCATGGTGGTCATCACGGCGGCGACGGTGACCGTGTCGGCCTCGCCCCTGTCCACCCGTACGTCGACCGCCTTCCGGTCGGCTGTGACGGTGACGGCGTAGCGGGCTCCTGACACGCTCACCGGGTCCACGCCCGAGGTGCGGGCGACGATGAACGCGGCCACCACGACCGCCACGAGCCCGGCGAGCACCAGCAGCCGTCCCTTGATCTGCCTCATCGGGGGACCTCCACGGTGAAGGGCACGGTGGTGATGCCGCGGTCCGTGGCGTACTGCGCCCACGCGAAGTAGCGGCCCGGCACGGGGAAGCTGAACGTGAAGCGCAACCGGTTGCCGGGCGTTCCCATCTCGTGGACGTGGCCGAGGAACTGGCCGTCCGCGCCGCGCACGATGAGGTGGCCCGCCATCCCGAGCCAGGGCCGCAAGGTGCCGCTCGTGGGCACCTCGACGGTGGCCGCCCGCCCCGCCTGCGGCACGGCGGGCGTCACCGTGACCACCCCGGCCGCGCCGTCCGGGGCCCCCGGGTCGGCCGGGGCCACCGACTTCGCCGAGGTCGCCGGATCCGCCGGCGCCGATCCGGTGACCGTGAACGCGCCGGTGAGGAGCTGGCCGCCGGAGTCGGTGCGTTCGAGCTCGACATAGGTGAGATAGCGCCCTGGCCGGTCGGCGCGCAGCCGCACCTCCAGGCGGCCGGGCGCGGTGCGCAGCGGGTGGACGTGGCGGAAGTAGCGGCCGTCCTCGCTGGTGACCACCAGGTGGGCCATGGCCTCGTGGTGGATGGTGAGGTCGTCGACGGGACGCCCGGTGGACCCGTCGAACAGGTCCACCCGCGCCACGAACTCCTCGCCCGCGAGCGGACCGGCGGGGACGGTGGTGACCACGCGCTGCACGTACGGCCGGCCGAGTGCCGAGCCCGTGGGGCGCGGCTCGGCGCCGTCCGGCGACCCGGCGGGCAGCCAGGGATCGAGGATCACGATCAGTGCGGCCACCGCGACCCCCGCGGCGGCGACCCCGGTCACCACGAACGCCGACCGGCCGCGCCGGTTGTACGCGCCGGTGAGCAGGCCGCCCACCAGCAGCAGGCCGGCCACGAACAGGCCGCCGTAGATCAGGAACTCCCACCCGGAGCCGCGGTCCACCAGGACCCGGAACGGGATCACCGCGTTCTCGCCCCCGGCGCTGACGGTCAGCTCGTGCGGACCGGTCTCCTCGACCCGCAGCTGGGCGGGGCGGCCCTGCGCCACCGTGCCGTTCACGACCCGCCCGTCGGCCACCGACCGGAGCCGCAGGTCCAGCGCCGGGGCGGACGGGAACCCGATCACCTCGACGCGCAGCGGCCCCGGCACCCGGGTCGTGGCCTTGACCACAAGGGTCAGCTCCGCGCCCGCGATCGTCTGCGCGATCCGCAGGTCCGCCCCCGCCTTGACGTCGTGCGCCGCCGCGGGCGACGCCAGCATCAGCACCAGCAGGCCGACCAGGCACACCAGCCGGATCATGCCTGCCGGGCGCCGGATTCGACTGCCTCCGCGGGCGCCGCGTTCGGGAGGAACAGGGCGCCGAGGGCGAATCCCACGAGACCTGCCACGACCGGGGCGCCGGTCCAGAGCTCGGGCACGGTGGGCAGCTGCCCGGCCATCAGGGAGGCGACCGCGATGTAGAGGGACCAGGTGGCGAACGCCGACAGCCCGGCGAAGGCCCAGTACGCGGCCCTGCGCTCCCGCGAGGGACGCAGCCACTGGATCAGCAGGTCGCTCACCAGCCCCGCCACGACGAACGTCAGCAGGATCGGCAGGTTCCGGAAGGCCGTCTGCGCGCCCGGCATCAGGATGCCCACCACGGACAGCACGGTCACGCTCCCGAACGGCAGGCGCCACCGCCGCAGGAGGAACAGCACGGGCGCGAGCACCACCACGTTCGTGATGATCATCGATGCGGCCAGATGGCCCGGATTGGCTTCGTCGCCCGCGGTGGAGAAGGCCCTGACGATGCCGTTCGCGCTCCACTGCATGGCGTTGCCGTACGACACGAACAGCGACACCAGCGTGACGCCGAAGCCGAGCCCGATCAGCGCGGGCATCAGCCGCGACAGCCGGGGCCGCTCCCCCACGTCCGGGGCGTTCCAGGCCGAGCGCAGCGGGGTGGTGATGATGAGCATCATCGTCACGATCAGCCCCAGGTGGGACGGGCTGAACAGGATGTCGATGTTCTGCTCGATGCCCAGCAACGTGTGCCACATCAGGTCGGCGAACCCGAACGCGGCGAACGCGGGGATGGCCAGCAGGCCCGCGAGGTACCCGTTCGGCACCGCGGCCGGCCCGCTCCGGCCGACGCGCACGTTGCGGTAGACCTGCCAGATGATCCACGCCGACACCGCCGCGAACCCCGAGTAGAACGCCGCGTGCCACGGCGTGAAGAACGTCTCCAGCTGTGCCAGGTTGCTGTGCGCCCAGGCGTCGATCATCAGCCCGACGCCGAACCAGACGCCGAGCAACGCCATGACCAGGTCAGTCTTCGGGCTCACCCATGTGCGCGCCTCCCCCGAGTCCGCGATCAGCCGCCGCACCCCAGCATCCACCGTCGCCATCAGCACGCTCCTTCCAGTTGATCCGATCCTTCGCGATGGCCGCCGGAAGGGGAACCCGGCTGGCACTCAACCAGAGGTACGGCTAGCCGCACCCCTCAGGCGTTGAGGTACCGCAGCACCGCGAGGACCCGGCGGTGGTCGTGCGCGCTCGCCTCCAGGCCGAGCTTGGCGAAGATGCTGGTGCAGTGCTTCTCCACGGTGCGCTCGGCGATGACCAGCCGCTCGGCGATCGCCATGTTCGTCCGCCCCTCGGCCATCAGCCGCAGCACGGCGCGCTCGCGCTCGGTGAGGCGGACCAGCGGGTCACCGGGCTGCCGGTGGCGGCCGACGAGCTGCTCGACGACGACCGGGTCCAGCGCGGACCCGCCCGACCCCACCCGGCGGATGGCCGCGGCGAACTCGGCCAGGTCCGACACCCGGTCCTTCAGCAGGTAGCCCACGCCCTCCGTACGGCCGCCGAGCAGCTCGACCGCGTAGCTCACCCGTACGTACTGGGACAGCACCAGCACCCCCACCTCCGGATGCCGCTCCCGCAGCGTGACCGCGGCGCGCAGCCCCTCGTCGGTGTGCGTGGGCGGCAGCCGGATGTCGAGCACGGCCACGTCGGGCGGGTCCTCGCCCACGTGAGCGAGCAGCTCGTCGGCGTGCTCGACGCTCGCCGCCACCGTGAACCCGGACTCGGTCAGCAGCCGGGCCAGGCCCTCGCGGAACAGCGTGGAGTCCTCGCAGATCGCTACGCGCACGGCAGGATCACCTTCAGCACGGTTCCCTTCCCCGGTGGGCTGTCGATCGTGAGTTTGCCGCCGTTGGCCTCGGCGCGGTCGGCGAGCCCGGCGAGCCCGGAGCCGAGCGCGGGATCGGCCCCGCCCGAGCCGTCGTCGCCCACCTCGACCAGCAGGCGGCGGCCGTTGTGGACGAGCCGCACCCACGCCTTCGACGCGGCGGCGTGCTTGGTCACGTTGGCCAGGGCCTCGTTGACGATGTAGTAGGCCGCGCTCTCCACGGCCTGCGGCAGCGGCGCGTCCAGCGCCAGGTCGCAGGCGACGGGCATGGGGGCGACCACGGCCAGCTCCTTGACCGCGCCCGACAGGCCGCGCTCGGTCAGCACCGGCGGGTGGATGCCGTGGCTGACCGCGCGCAGGTCGTCCAGCGCGGCCAGCACCGCCGTCTTGGCCTCGCCGATCAGCGGCGCGACCCGCCCGGGGTCGGTGCCGGCCTCGGCCAGCCCGAGCGTCATCGCCACCGACAGCAGCCGCTGCTGCACGCCGTCGTGCAGGTCGCGTTCGATCCTGCGGCGCTCGGCCTCGCCCCACTGCAACATCCGCCGCCGCGAGGCCGCGAGCTGCCGCAGCCGGGCCCGCAGGTCCGCGGTGAGCCGCGCGTTCTCCAGGGCGAGCGCCGCCGCGGCGCACGCGGCCTCGACTAGCAGGGGCTGCTCCAGGAGGGCGGCGTCGTGCACGAGTACGGCGAGCGGCGCCTCACCCTGGTCGACGCGGGTGACGACCCTGCTCGGCCCCGGGTCCAGGTCGACCGGCCGGCCGTCGGCGTCCACGTACCTGTCCTGCTCGGCGGTCCAGTAGCCCACGGTCAGCCCCGGGTCCCGCAGGGTGGCGGCCAGCTCGTCGCGCAGCGTGTCCGGGCGTTCGCGCCTGCTCAGGCGTACGACGAGGTCGGCCACGCGCCCGTGGTCCATCCGGCTTCGCATGAGCCCGACCAGGTACGCCAGCGGAATCGCCATGAAGGCCGTCAGCATGATGAACCCGAGGGGAACCCGCAGCGGGTTCGGACCGAAGAGGTTGGCCATGCGGTCCGCGACGAACGCGACCGTGGCGACCATCGAGGCGCCGGTGACCGGCGCCACCGCCCGGCGCTGCGCCACGCTGGCCTGACGCCAGCGCTTGACCGTGAAAGCGAGCACCACGCCGGCGAGAAGGACGGTCACCTGCCAGGCCGAGGCGTCGAGCGCGTCGGCGAAGTGGCGGAGCGGCTGGGGCAGCGAGAATTGCTTGAGGGCCATGGCCGTGGGCAGCACGAAGGCCGCACAGTACGCCAGGCCGACCACGACCTTGTACGACACCAGGGCCAGCCTGCCGGTGGGGAAGGAGAGGAACAGGTGGCAGGCTATCCCCGCCCACATGCCGCACAGCGACAGCGCCCACAGCTCCCGTCCGGGGAAGAACAGCACCTGCTGGGGAATCCAGGCGACCCCGAGCACGGCCATGAGCGGGCCGACCTGGTTACGCGGATGCTCCCGCCAGGCCACGATCCCGGCCGCGAGAAAGGAGACGCCGACCAGCGCGCCGAGCACGAAGATCGGACCGTGCCGCCAGATGGCGCCCGGGCTGGCCCCCAGGGCGTTGACGGCCACCAGCCATGCCCCTCCCGCCGCGACGGCGAGTAACGCGGTGGTGCCCCTGGAACGTGTCGCCATCGCCTACCCCCGATGGGGATTGTACGGGCGAACCCCCCGGAATGGCCCCTATGCCGGCAAGCCCCAGCGGGCCTGACCGGTCGAGGGCACCGGGCGGATGACCGCGTCGCCCCGGGCCTGGATCAGCACCTCCTCGCCACGGCGCAGGTCAAGCTCGATGTCCCCGCCGGGCAGCGTGCGCCACGGCACCTTGCGGCCGTTGCTCCGTACGGTGAAGGGGCCGTCGATGCCGGTGCGGACGCGGCACGGCGCCCCGGCCAGCGAGGCGAGCCGGACGAAGTCGGTGCGCCCGCCGCGGCGGGCGGCCGACAGCAGGAACGCCCCCTGCGTCAGGAAGTCGTGCACGGTCACGTCGGGCCAGGCGGCCGGCATGGCGGGCAGGACCCTGATGACGCCGTCCCAGCTCTGGCAGACCATGTCGTGCAGGGACTGGGCGGCCGACAGCGGCGTCTCGATGACGGGCCCGCTCTCCTGGTACATCGTGTTCGGCTGGACGAAGCGGCGCAGCAGCTCGTCGAGGTAGAGGCGGGCGTCGTCGCCGCGCAGCAGCTGCGCGGAGATCGAGGCCGCGCCGGTGAAGCTGTAGCCCTGCAGGGCGCCCTCGAAGCTGATCCAGTGCTTGAGCGACCTCTCGATGAGCGCGCGCTGGTCCTCCTGCTCCCAGGTGACCTGGTACAGGGGGTAGACCATCAGCAGGTGGGAGTAGTGCCGGTGCGACTTGGCGAAGGGCGCGCCCGCGCCGATCATGAAGCCGTTCTCGTCGACCGGGTACGGGGCCAGCGTCGCCAGCACCTCCTGCCACTTCGGCAGCAGCAGATCGCGTACGCGCAGCAGGCGCGCCGACTCGACCAGCGTCCGGCAGCCCCAGCGGAGCAGCGCGAGGTCGTAGTTCGTGTCCGGGGCGTTGACCCCGTACTCGGGGGAGAACGTGGCGGGCAGGTGCAGCCTCCCGTCGGCGCCCGGCTCCAGGAAGTGCAGGTAGTAGTTGATCGCCCGGCGCAGCAGCGGGAACAGCACGTCGCGCACGATCCGGGTGTCCATCGTGTGCCGGTAGGACAGCCAGACGTTGTGCAGCGCCCAGGTCAGGTTGCCGACCTCGGGCACGGGGGTGGCCTGGCCGGGGACACCTACCGGGTAGCCGCTGTTGCCGATGCCGGCCCCGTTGTCGAGCGTCATGTCCGTGGTACGCGGGATGCCCGCGGAGTCCTCGGGGAACGTCACCTGGTCGACGAGGTTCTGCCGGTACTGCGACAGGCTCCTGGTGACGGCGTCCAGCTCCAGGTGGTTCGACCCGTGGATCAGCCAGTATTCGAGCTGCACGTTGAGGTTCCACCAGGTCGCCGGCCACGGCGTCGGCTCCAGCCACGGGCCGGTGGTCGCCATCGGCGGCGCGTCCGCGCGCGCGGCGGCGGCGACCTTGTAGAGCTGGATCCAGTAGAAGCTCTGCGTCCGCTGGTCGGGCAGCGACAGGAAGCTCTTGCGGTAGTAGCCGTGCCACCAGCGCCGGTGGCCGGCGGCCAACGCGTCGATGGGCAGCCGGGCCGCCGCGCGTACCGATCCGACCGCCTTGTCGCCCGCCGTGTCCTGCGGGAACGACCAGGCGACCGCGGCGTAGAGGGTGCGCCGCGCGCCGCGCCGCACCTCCTGCCAGGCCGTCGCGTGGCCGCCGCCGGCCACCAGCGGCTGGGTGATCAGCTCCAGGTCGCCGTGCCGGGTCACGGACGGGGCGGGGTTGGCGGTGTAGCCGGGCGGAGGCGGCCGGTTGAAGATCGGGTCGGCTCGGGGGCTGACGGCCTGCGCGGGGTGGAAGGTCCAGCGGAAGTCGCGCTCGCCGTCGCTGGGGACGACCTCGACGGCCAGCACGGAGCGGTCGTTGTGGATCAGCGCCCTGAGCTCCAGGCTGCCGGAGGAGGTGGTGATGGCGCCGGTCAGCTCGGCGTTCCACAGGTCGAGCCGCCAGTCGACGCCGGTGATCGCGCCGACGGGCTCCAGCGCGAGGTGGCCGATGGGCAGCCGGGCGAGGCCGAACAGCGCGCCGTACTCGGGGCGGTGGTCCTGGACCTCGCTGTGCTGCACGTTGAAGCGCACGGCGTTGGCGCCCTGCCGCGCGTAGACGCCGGAGCCGAGGAAGCCGTTGCCCAGGAACGGCCCCTCGTACCAGGTCTGCGGCATCCGCTTCCACACCAGGTCGGCGTCGGCCAGGAACCGTTCCCAGTCGATCTCGTCGTGGAGCAGCGGGCCGCCGCCGCCACCGCTCCCGAGTGCGGGGGCGACCAGCGCGGCGCCGAGGAGTTCGCGCCTGGACGGCTCGCTCATGGTGCCCCTCCGCGGGTGAATAGATCGGATGTGTCAGGCACCCATGACGGTATTTCCGGCCGTGATCACGGTCAAGACCTCCCATAGATCGGATCGTCTCGAAGCCGCAACCGTTTGTCGTATGACGTTGACGTCTTGTTACGGGCCAATTAACGTCCCGAGTTAACTATTTGGCTCCGGGTTCTATGGACGGAGACCCGCAATGAGAGATCTCAGCAGACGAGGATTCCTCCAGGCCGGCGCGGCCGCCGCCACCCTGGCCCTGGCCGGTTGCGCCGGAGGTGGAAGCTCGGGTGCCGGCCTCCAGTTCGCCTGGTGGGGCAGCACGACTCGGCATACCGCGACGCAGAAGGCCATCGACGCGTTCAAGAAGAAGAAGCCCGGCGTCCAGATCAAGACCCAGTTCTCCGGTTGGGAAGGCTACTGGGAGAAGCTGGCCACCCAGACCGCGGGCGGCAACGCCCCCGACGTGATCCAGATGGACTACTCCTACCTCGGCGAGTACGCCCGGCGCGGCAGCCTGCTGGACCTGGGCCCGTACGTCGGCAAGGGCCTGGACCTGTCCGGCTTCGCCCCCGACGTGGTGGACGCCGGCAAGATCGGCGGCAAGCAGTACGCCGTGAACTTCGGCATCAACTCCATGGCCCTCATCGTCAACAAGACCCTGGCGGCCGAGCGCGGCGTGGAGATCCCCGAGACCTTCACCTGGCCCGAGTACGGCGAGCTGGTCAAGAAGCTGGCGGGCAAGGGCGTCTTCGGCACCGAGGACGGCGCCCAGGACGGCGGCGCGCTGGAGAACTGGCTGCTGGAGCGGGGCAAGATGTTCTTCACCGCCGACGGCAAGCTGGCCTACGACGAGGACGACCTCAAGGAGTGGTTCACCTTCTGGGACGGCCTGCGCAAGGCTGGCGCGGCCACGCCGCCGGACGTCCAGGCCACCGCGCTGGGCGACGTGCAGAACAGCCTGGTCGCCACCCGCAAGGCGGTCCTGGACTTCGCCTGGTCCAACCAGCTCACCGCCTACATGTCGCTCACCAAGGACGAGATCGGCATCCACGCCTTCCCGACCGGCGACAAGCCCGGCCAGTACTACAAGCCGTCCATGCTGCTGACCGTCAGCTCCGGGAGCAAGGCCAAGGACGACGCGGTGGCCCTGGTCAACGCGCTCGTCACGGACCCGGACGTGGCCGGCCAGCTCGGATCGGAGCGCGGCATCCCGCCCGCGGCCGCGATCCGCACCGCGCTGCGGCCCAAGGCGTCCCCCTCGGAGCAGCAGGTCTACGACTACATCGACTCCATCAAGGACAAGGTCGGCCCGCTCCCGCCGCCGCAGCCGCTCGGCGCCGGGGAGCTGCACAACAAGGTGCTCACCAACGTCAACCAGCAGATCGGCTTCGGCAAGCTCACGATCGACCAGGGGGTGTCCCGATTCTTCGAAGAAGCTCGACGAGTGCTCAAGTAGAGGGACGCGCGGCCTACCTGTTCCTGCTGCCGTGGTTCGCCGGGCTGCTCCTGCTGACCGGCGGGCCGATCCTGGCCTCGCTGGCCCTCTCGTTCACCGACTTCGACCTGCTCACCGCCCCGTCCTTCGTGGGGCTGGACAACTACGCCCGGATGCTCACCGAGGACCCGCACTTCGTCAACGCCGTGCGGGTCACGCTGATCTACGTCGTGTTCTCCGTGCCGTTGTCCGGCGCGTTCGCGCTCCTCGTCGCCGTGCTGCTGAACAGGCCCATGCGCGGCGTCGGTGTGTACCGCGCCGCGTACTACCTGCCGTCGCTGCTCGGCGGCAGCGTCGCGGTGGCGATCCTCTGGCGGCAGATCTTCGGGGCGGACGGCCTGATCAACGACGCCCTGCGATATTTCGGGATCGTGGGGCCGAGCTGGATCTCCACGCCCGAGTACGCGATCTACACGCTGGTCGTGCTGCACATCTGGCAGTTCGGCTCCCCCATGCTGATCTTCCTGGCCGGCCTGAAGCAGATCCCCGCCGAGCTCTACGACGCCGCCGCGGTGGACGGCGCCGGGCGGGTACGCGCGTTCTTCCGCGTCACGCTGCCCATGCTCAGCCCGATCATCTTCTTCAACCTCGTCCTGCAGACCGTGAACGCCTTCAAGGCCTTCACCCCCGCCTTCATCATCAGCGGCGGCACCGGCGGACCGGCCGACTCCACGCTCTTCTACACGCTCTTCATCTATCAGGAGGGGTTCGGAAATTTCCGGATGGGCTACGCCTCCGCGCTGGCCTGGGTGCTGCTCCTGGTGACCGGGGCCTTCACCGCGCTGGCCTTCCGCTCCTCGAAGTACTGGGTGCACTATGCCGACTAGCCGCCGCTGGGCCCTCCACCTGCTGGTCGTGGTGGGCGCGCTCGTCATGCTCTATCCGCTGTTCTGGCTGATCAGCGCCTCGTTCAAGCCCAACGACGAGATCTTCGCCGAGCCCGGGCTGGTGCCCCAGACCGTGGTCGCGGACAACTACGCCACCGGGTGGACCGCGCTGGGCGTGCCGTTCAGCGGGTTCTTCGCGAACTCGTTCATCATCGCCATGGCGGCCGTGGCCGGGAACGTGATCTCGTGCTCGATGGCGGCCTACGCCTTCGCCCGGCTGAGCTTCCGGTTCAGGAAGCTCTGGTTCGCGATCATGCTGGTGTCGATCATGCTGCCGATCCACGTGCTGATCGTGCCGCAGTACACGCTGTTCAAGTATCTGGGCTGGGTGGACACGTTCCTGCCGCTCGTCGTGCCGAAGTTCCTGGCCGTGGACGGCTTCTTCATCTTCCTGATGGTGCAGTTCATCCGGTCGCTGCCGCGCGAGCTGGACGACGCGGCCCGCATCGACGGGTGCGGGCCCGTCCTGGTGTACTGGCGGATCATCCTGCCGCTGTCTCGGCCCGCGCTGATCACGACCGCCATCTTCACCTTCATCTGGACGTGGGACGACTTCTTCAGCCAGCTCGTCTATCTGAGCGACGTGTCCACGTACACGGTGCCGCTGGCGCTCCGGGCGTTCCTCGACTCCAGCGGCGGCTCCACCTGGGGGCCGATGCTCGCGATGGCGGTGCTGTCGCTGATCCCCATCCTGGGCTTCTTCCTGATCTTCCAGCGCCGCATCACCGAGGGCATCTCGACCACCGGCCTCAAGGGCTGACCGGGCTCCGGTGCCGGCGGGCGTCCGCCGGCACCGGAGACCTCCTCAGCGGGCGCAGGTCGTCAGGCCGGGCCGCCAGCGGCAGGCGATGGCGGCGAACCCGCCCTCGGCCCGCACCTCCACCGCCAGCGTGCCGCCCCGGAGCACGTGCGCCTCGCGAACGAGGCCGTCGGCGCCGTCCCGCGTCACCTCCACCAGCCACCGCCCCGGCAGGAAGCCCAGCGGCACCTGGAGCGTCCTGGCCGCCCCCGAGACACCGGCGCCGACGAACCAGCGATCGCCGCTGCGCCTGGCCAGCACCGTGTGGTCGGCGGGCCTCCCGGACAGCAACCGGGTGTCGTCCCACACGGTGGGCACCTGATCGAGGAAGCGCTCGGCCTCGGGCCGCGCCCGGTAGGCGTCCAGCGACCCGGCCAGGTTCTCCAGCCCCGACTCGAACACCACCGACAGCGCCAGCTCGTGCGCGTCGGACGTGGGCCGGCCGGCCCGCTGGAAGGCCATCGGCGTGTAGTCCATCGAGCCGATCTCATTCCTGGTGTACGGCAGGGCCGCCAGGTGGCTGGTGGTCAGGTTCGAGGACTTCTCGGCGCCGTGCACCCCTTCCATGGTCATCACGTGGGGCCAGGTCCGGTTGATCCCCTTGGGCACCGTCGAGCCGTGGAAGTTGACCATGAGCTGGTTGTCGGCCAGGTCCCGCAGCGTCTCGTCGTACCACCGCAGCCGCTCCTGGGCCTCGGAGTCGATGAAGTCGAGCTTCACGCCCTTGACTCCCCACTGGTGCAGCAGCCCGAAGCGCTCGACGCGCTTGTCGTGGGTGTCGAAGTCGGAGAAGCGCAGCCACGCCATGATGCCGACCCCGCGAGCCCGTCCGTACTCGACGAGCTGCGGCATCCAGGTGAACTCGGGTGTGCGATCCGTCCAGGCCCGTTCGCCGGTGACCGGATCGTCGTACCAGCCGGCGTCGACCAGCACGTACGGCCAGCGGTGCTGCGCGGCGTAGTCCACGAACTCCTTCTGCCGCTCCAGGCTCTGCTGCACGCTCCGGCCGCCGGCCAGCCAGCTCCACAGCACCTTGCCCGGCTTGACCCACGAGGTGTCGGCCAGCCGGGAGCCGGGCGCGAGGTCGTCGACGAGGGTGGACTCCGTGACGGTCGCGAGGTCGCCCGTGACCATGACCCGCCAGGGCGTGGTCAGGCCGCCGGTGTAGGGGACCCGCGCGTCCCAGAGGGCGATCCGGTACGCGTCCTGGTCGCGTACCAGGCGCGGGCCGGTGTAGGAGCCGTCCAACGCCGACTCGGCCAGCAGGAGGTAGTTCCGGCCGACCCCGAACAGGGCGGGCAGCTGGTATTCGGCCGCGGGGACTTCGGCGTACTGGATGAACGGGTTCTCGTAGTCGCGGCGGTGCCCGGCGAGCCAGGCGGTGGACCCGGCCGGGACGTCGAACGCCGAGGCCTCGCCGAGGACGGCGCCCGCGCCCGGCAGCTCGTAGCGGTAGGCGACGCCGTCGCGGGCCGCCCTGACGACCAGGTCGAGCTCGGCGTCACCGCGGGCGAAGCGGAAGCGGGTCTCGTTCATCACGGACAGGCGCTGGAGGCGCTTGCCCGCCGTGGTCGTGTACTTCTCGACGACCGCGCGGCTGGAGCGACCGCTCAGGCGCAGGCCGGTGGTGAGGTCGGCCTGCTCCGTGGTGACGCCGAGCGGGCTGGGGTCGAGCACGGCCGCTCCGCCGCGCGACACGGCCACGGACGGGCGGCCCTGCTCGTCCAGGCGCACGGTGGCGACGGGCCCGCCCGCGGGCGCGCCGACGGTCCAGGTTCCGGTGGGGGTGGGGGCCGTGGGGGTGGTGAGCAGTCCGGCCAGCAGAGCGCCGGTCAGTAACCAGTGCAACGGGTGCCTCCCGAAAGGCTGAAGATGCACCCTAATTAACTTCTTCAAGAATTGAATTGCAACCCTGGGGTCACCGCGGGTGTGCCGTCCGGGCTCAGCTCACCTGGTTGAGGCGGATCATGTTGCCCGCGGGGTCGCGGAAGGCGCAGTCGCGGACCCCCCACGGCTGCTCGGTCGGCTCCTGGATGACCTCCGCGCCGCCGGCCTTCATCCGCGCGAAGGCGCCGTCGAGGTCGGAGGTGGCCAGGATCATGGAGGCGTAGGTGCCCTTGGCCATCATCTCGAGGATGGTGCGGCGCTCGTCGTCGGTGATGCCGGGGTCGGCGGCCGGCGGGTGCAGGACGACGGACGTGCCGGACCGGCCGGCGGGGCCGACCGTGATCCAGCGCATCGCGCCGCCTCCGACGTCGTTGCGGACCTCGAACCCGAGGATGTCGCGGTAGAAGGCCAGCGAGGCCTCCGGGTCGTCGGCCGGGAGGAAGGTCTGGTGAATGGTGATGTCCATGGCGGTCACGCTAGTTGCGGCCCGATGACCGGCGCTTCTCCATTCCTGACCGGTTCGGCCGGTGACGCGCCCGTCAGGCGAGGGTCTCCGGGGCGGCGAGGGCCAGGCTCGCGGCGCCGAGGGCGTGCTGGGCGTCGCTCCACGGACGGACGATCACGTGAACGCCGTACGCGGCGGTGACCTGGCTGGTCCGCATCACGGCGGAGAACCCCGGCTCCAGACCCGACCAGAGGACGTGGTTCTCGCCGATGACCGCGATGGTGGGCGTGCCGAGCAGGTTGACGACGCCGACGACCGCCCGCCCGAGGATGGCGCCGATCCCGGCGAGCAGGTCCGCCAGCTCCGGCTCGCGGGCGGCCCAGCGCGCGCGGAGCTCCTCGATGGTGGTGGCCGCGTCAGCGAGCCCCCTGCGGCGGGCCGCACGCAGGATGCCGTCGTCGCTGGTGAACGTCTCCAGGCAGCCCCGGGCGCCGCAGGCGCAGCTCGGTCCGGTGGCGGCGACCGGCGTGTGGCCGAACTCGCCGGACAGCCCGGTCGGGCCGCGGTGCACCCGTCGCTGCAGTACGGCGCCGAGCCCCACCCCGTCGCCGATGCCGAGCACCAGGAAGTCGTCGTGCTCGCGTCCCGTCCGGTACAGGAGCTCCGCGGTGATGCTCGCCCTGAGGTCGTTGTCGACCTGCACCGGGATCGGCAGCTCGGCGCGCAACTGTTCACCGAGAGGGAGGTCTGTCCACCCGAATCGGGGGCACACCCGGATATAACCGGTGGCCGGATCGACGGAGGAAGGAGTGGCCACGCCCACGGCCTTCAACCTGGGCCCCAGAGCGGGGTCGGCCAGCCGGCGGTTGATCACGGCGAGCAGTTGGGGGATGGGATCGGAGTGGCAGTCGAAGGCTGATACATCGGATGTGATCACGCGACCGTCGAGGCCCGCGACCACGGTGACGAGGTGGTCGGTGGCGACCCGTACGCCGAGGGTCGCGGCCGCCTCCGGGACGACCTGGAGCGGGATCCGGGGCCTGCCGACGGCCCCCGCCTGCGGGGCGAGTGTGCGCAGGTAGCCGTAGTCCAGCAGGCGTCGCGTGTGCTCGTGCACGGTCGCGTCGCCGAGCCGGAGCCGGGCCGCGATCTGGCGCCGGTCCAGGGCGCCGGCGGTGCCGAGCAGCGCCAGGATCTCGACGCGGGTCAGATCGCCACGAGGGGTGATTCGACGAGCAGTCATCGGATATTTCCACCTCGATCTCATTGACACTACAGAGCGCGACGCCTATGTTTCACAATTATTAACTCGGCCCCGAGCTTATTGAGTGGAGCTGCGATGGGCAGGCAGATGCATGGCGGTCGGCGATCATTGGCAGTCGCCGTAGCGGTGGTCATCGCGGGGGGATTCACCGCCGGTTGCGGGGACAACGGCGGACAACAATCATCAGGCGGCAGCAAGGCGAGCAACGGTGCGGTGACGCTCACCTGGTCGATGTGGGCCTCCGGCACGGAGGACCGTGACGCTTGGCAGAAGGTGGCCGACGAGGTCACCAAGAAGTACCCGAACATCAAGATCACTCTCGAGACCTCTCCGTTCAACGACTACTTCACCAAGCTCGGCACCCGTCTGGCCGGTGGCAGCGCACCGTGTGTCGTCTCCATGCAGAGCCTGCGCACGGGCGGCTATGTCAGCGGGATGCTCCCGCTGGACGACCTGATCAAGAAGAACGCCTTCGACACCGGCGACTTCGACTCCTCGATCATGGCCGGGCTGGCCTCGGGCGGCAAGCAGTACGCGCTGCCGTACGACGTCGGCTCGCTGATCATCACCTACAACAAGGACCTGTTCAAGGCGGCCGGTGTGGAGGCGCCGAAGGTCGGCTGGAGCATGGCGGACTTCGAGGCCGCCGCCAAGAAGCTGACCACCGGCGGCAAGCACGGCTTCGTGGCCTACCCCAGTGACCTGCCCATGTTCTCGATGATCCTGTCGCGGACCGGCGCGGAGCCGGTGGACGCCGCCGGCAAGCTCACCCTCGACACCGAGCCGATGACGACCGGCTTCCAGTGGTACGCGGACCTGGCCGCCAAGGCCGGGATCGCGCCCAAGGTGCCCGGCGTGGACAACAACTTCGCCGACACCCAGTTCCTCAACGGCAACGTGGCGATGCAGGTCAACGGGCCGTGGGCCGTCCTGTCGCTCAAGGAGCAGGCCAAGTTCGGCGTGGGCCTGGCCACCATGCCCGCCGGTCCCGACGGGTCCAAGACCTACTCGGCCGGGTCCGGCTTCGGCATCTCCCAGTCGTGCCCGTACCCGGACGAGGCGTTCAAGGCGATCGGCGTGATGACCAGCGCCGACGTGCTCGGGCAGCTCGGCAAGATCGGGCGCGCCTATCCGGCGCGCAAGTCCGTCCAGAACACGTGGTACGAGAACGCCTTCGAGGGCGCGAAGGAAGTCCTCGACGCCGCCAACTCCTCGGCGAGGCCGTTCCGGGCGACCGCCAACTGGGACCAGGTGTCCAAGCTGCTGGCCCAGTACGGCGTGCCGGTCTTCAACGGGCAGGCCACGGCGGCGGACGTCCTCAAGCAGGTGCAACAGCAGGCACCGGCGTAGGGAAGGGGAACACGTGCCGGGCTCCACCATCGAAGCCGTACCCCGGCGGGCGGCGGCCGCGGGTGGGCGGCGTTCGCGCCACCTGCGCCGCGACGGCAAAGCCGCCGCCCTGTTCGCCGCGCCCAGCCTGGTCGGGTTGACGCTGTTCACGCTCTTCCCGATCGTGATGTCCCTGGTGATCTCCTTCTTCCAGTGGCCTGCGGTGGGCGAGCACGTCTTCACCGGGCTGGAGAACTTCGCGACGCTGTTCGGCGACCCCGTCTTCCGGCGGACGCTGTTCAACACCTTGCTGTTCGTGGTGCTCTACCTGCCGCTCAACCTCATCGTGTCGGTGGGGCTGGCGGTGTGGATCTCGCCGCGGATCAAGGGCCGCCAGGCGCTGCGGGTGGTGTTCTTCCTGCCCGTGGTCACGCCGATGGTGGCCAACGCGATCGTGTGGCGGATGATCTACCAGCCCAACGGGTTCATCGACGGCTCGCTGCACGCCGTCACCGGCGTGCACGCGCCGAACTTCCTCGGCGAGCAGGGCTGGGCCATGTTCGCCGTCGTCGCGATGAGCGTGTGGCAGGGGTTCGGGTACAACATGCTGGTCTTCTCGGCCGCGCTGGACGCCATCCCGCGCCAGCTCGTGGAGGCGGCGCAGATCGACGGGGCGGGGCCGTGGCGGCAGTTCTTCCACGTCACGCTGCCGATGATCTCCCCGGCGATGTTCTTCGCCACGACCATGACGCTCATCACGTCGTTCCAGGTCTTCACCCAGCCGTTCCTGATGACCGGCGGCGGGCCCGGCATCGACACCGAGACGCTCATGATGTTCGTCTACAACCAGGGCTTCTCCGTCTACCAGTTCGGACTCGCGTCCGCCGCGGCCTGGATCCTGTTCGTGCTGATCCTGGGCGTGACCGCGGTGCAGTTCGCCGGCCAGCGCAGATGGGTGACCTACGATGTCTGAACACGTGCACGCCGCCCCGGTCGCCCCCTGGGGCCACCGGATCAGGCTGGTCGTCTCGCATGTCGCCCTCTACCTGGTGGCCGCCGCGTTCGTGTCGCCGCTGGTGTACATGGTGGCCACGTCGCTGAAGCGCGCCGACGAGGTGTTCGGGTCGCCGCCGAGCCTGATCGGCTCGGTGATCCGGTGGGAGAACTACAGCGAGGCGTTCGAGTTCCTGCCGTTCGGGCGATTTGTGATCAACGGACTCGCCGTCGCCGTCTGCGGCACCCTCGTGGTGCTGGTGGCGTCGAGCATGTCCGCGTACGCTTTCTCACGGCTGCGCTGGCGCGGTCGCAACGGAGTCTTCCTGGTCTTCCTTTCCACCCTGATGATCCCCCAGGAAGTGCTGGTCGTGCCGATGTTCATGCTGATGCGCTGGTTCGGGTGGGTGGACTCGTTCCAGGCGCTGATCTTCCCCTGGGCGTTCACCGCCTTCGGGACGTTCATGCTGCGTCAGTTCTTCCTGACCATCCCCGAGGAGATCGCCGAGAGCGCCCGCCTCGACGGCGCGGGAGCGGTGCGCGTCTTCACCAGCATCATGTTGCCGCTGGTCAAGCCCGCGCTCGCGGTGCTGGCGGTCTTCACGTTCATCAACTACTGGAACAGCTTCCTGTGGCCGCTGATCATCATCAACTCGGTGGACGAGAAGGCCACGGTCCCGCTGGGCCTGCAGCTCTTCTTCGGACAGCAGGGCACCCAATGGAACCTCGTCATGGCCGCGGCCGTGATCTCCATGGCTCCCACCACGGCGCTGCTCATCATCCTGCAGAAGCATCTCGTACGCGGGATCGCGACCAGCGGTCTCGGCGGCCGCTAAACCTCTTGAGGAAAGGAACGCAGTGCAGCACCACGCCTGGTTCTCCGAATCCCGGTTCGGCATGTTCGTGCACTGGGGCCTGTACGCCCTGGCCGCCCGGCACGAGTGGGTGAAGAACCGCGAACGCCTGACCGACGAGGACTACCAGCGGTACTTCGACCACTTCGACCCCGACCTGTACGACCCGGCGCAATGGGCGCGGCTGGCCAAGGAGGCCGGCATGCGCTACGTCGTCCTCACGACCAAGCACCACGACGGCTTCTGCCTGTGGGACTCGGCGCAGACCGACTACAAGGCGACGCGCACGCCCTGGGGAAAGGACCTGATCGCGCCGTTCGTGGAGGCCGTCCGCGCCGAGGGGCTGAAGGTCGGGTTCTACCACTCGCTGATCGACTGGCACCATCCTGAGTTCCCGGTCGACTCGCTGCACCCCCAGCGCGACGACGAGGCGTACAAGGCCGCCGCCGCGGGCCGCGACGTCTCCAAGTACACCGAATACCTGCACGCCCAGGTACGCGAGCTGCTCACCGGCTACGGCCGGATCGACTACCTGTTCTTCGACTTCTCCTACCGGGGCCGGCCGGGGCACTGGGGCGGCAAGGGCGCCGACGACTGGCGGGCGCACGAACTGCTCGCGACGGTCAGAGAGCTCCAGCCGGAGATCATCGTGAACGACCGGCTCGACATCCCGGGCGACTTCGTCACCCCCGAGCAGTACCAGCCCGCCGGGCCGATGACCGTCGACGGCCGCGAGGTGCCGTGGGAGGCGTGCCAGACCCTCAACGGCAGCTGGGGGTACGACCGGGACAACCTCGACTACAAGTCGCCGGACCTACTCGTACGGATGCTCGTCGACAGCGTCGCCAAGGGCGGCAACCTGCTGCTCAACGTGGGCCCGGACGGACGCGGCCAGGTCGACCCGCGCGCGCGGTCGATCCTCGGCGACATCGGCGCCTGGATGCGGCTGAACTCCCGCTCGGTCTACGGCTGCGGGCCCAGCGACTTCACCCCGCCGCCCGACTGCCGCTACACCCAGCGCGGCGATCGGCTCTACCTGCACGTGTTCCAGTGGCCGTTCGGCCACCTCCACCTGCCGGGGCTGGCCGGGCGGGTGAAGTACGCCCAGTTCCTGCACGACGCGTCGGAGATCCGCACCCGCGTCATCGACCCCGGCCAGAAGGCCGGCCTCACGACGATGGGCGCGCAGGCTCCCGACGTCCTGACCCTCGACCTGCCCGTGCAACGTCCCGACGTCGCCGTACCCGTGGTCGAGCTGTTCCTCAGCTGACCCTGTCGTCCGCGAGGGCTCGCGACGGCGTCAGCAGCGTGGACAGCGCCCAGCGGCCGGGGCCGAGGACGGCGATGAGCAGGAAGCCCCAGCAGAAGAGCGCGGCCTTCTCGCCGCCGTTCTCGATCGGGAACAACGCCTGCGGCTGGTGGACGATGAAGTAGGCGTAGGCCATGGTGCCCGAGCAGAGGACGGCGGCGGCTCGGGCACCCAGCCCGAGCAGGACGAGGGCGCCGCCGATCAGCTCGATGACGGCGGCCCACCATCCGGGCCATTGTCCGAAGCCGGGCGCCGGGCCCTGCGACCCGCCCAGCACGTCGAAGAGTGTCGCCGCGCCGTGGCAGGCGAACAGCAGGCCCAGCACGAACCGGTACAGGGCCAGGAACAGATCCTTATTCTTGTTCAACAGGTCCACGGCAAATGCCCTTTCTTGCTGTTGAAAAGTATGGGAGCGCTCCCAAACAGATTCTTGAGATCGGCCGCGCCTGTCAATGCCGCACCACTTACAAGATCGGTCCAAAATGCGCTGCATAGGCGACAAACTGCCCGGACGTCCCGTCCATAAAGTTTCGCATTCGTGAAATTTTCATCAGCGCGCGGGGTCTTCCGGCAAAACTCGGCGCGAAACTTGACACGAATGGCTGGGCCACGGTAAATCCCGGCATACGAAAGCCGCCCGGAGCGGGCTCCGGGCGGCTTTCGCGAGGATCGGTTACCTCTTGGCGCACAGCGCGGTGTCCATGGCCTCGATCACGTTCTGGTGGGCGTCCTCGTCGGCGGGCAGCGACGTGACGGCGACGGTGGCGGCCCGGCCGTCCTCGGTCACCCCGTTGCGGGTCTCGTAACCGTCGATGTCACCGCCGTGGCCCCAGGTGACACCGCCGCAGCTCAGCGGCATCTTCACCAGGCCCAGCCCGTACTCCCAGCCTGCCGGGAAGCCGGGCGCCTTGATCGTGTGCTTCATGGCCGCGAGCTGCTCCGGCTTGAGCAGCCTGCCGTCCATGAGGGCGCTCATGAAGCGGTTGAGGTCGCTCGGCGTGCCGATCAGCTGCCCGGCCGCCCAGCCCCACGACGGGTCCAGGTTCGTGATGTCCTTCAGCTTGCCACCGGGCTTCTCGGACCCGTACCCGTGCGGGTGGCGCCCCCGGATCGTCTTGTCCCCCTGAGCCGGCCAGTACGTGTCACGCAGCCCGATCGGCTTGATGATCCGGTCCGTGATCTCCTTGGCCACCGGACGCCCGGTGACCTTCTCGATCAGCAGGCCGAGCAGGACGTAGTTGGTGTTGCTGTACTCCCAGCTCTTGCCCGGCGCGAACGACGCCTTGTGCGCGAAGGCCATGTCCAGGAGGCCCTGGGGCGAGCGGTAGACGTCACGGGTCTCGAACATGCTCGGCAGCCAGCGGGTGTAGTTCGGCAGGCCGCTGGTGTGCTGCAGCAACTGCCGCACGGTGATCTTCCGGCCGTCGATGCCCTTGCCGCGCACCACCTTCGGCAGATACGTCTCGATCGGCTCGTCCAGGTCGACCTTGCCCTCGCCGACCAGCTGCAGCACCGCCACCGCGGTGAACATCTTGGTGTTGCTCGCGATCCGCACCCGGCCGTCGACCGGCACCTCCGCCTTGGTCGTCAGGTCCGCGACGCCGGCGGTGTAGTGGCGGGTCCGGCCCTTCCTGTCCTGCACCGCGGCCAGCGCCGCCGGGAACCTGTCCTTCTTCACCAGCTCGTCGAGCTTCCTCTGCACAGCGTCGGGCCGGTGATTGCGCTTCAGCTCGTCGCGCACCTCGGCCAGCTCGGCGGACAGACCCTCGTCCGGGCTCTGCCGGACGACGCTCGCGGTGCGGTCGAGCCCGGTGGCCGCGGCGGCCGGCGTACCTGCCACGACCAGCCCCGACAGCGCCGTCAGCGCGGCCGCCGCGAGGACCCGCACGCGCCGGGAGGACTTGGACTCGGAAGGGGTACGCGACATGGGAAACGCTCCTGAATTCTTGGTGGGGGTCGTCCGTTCCGGACATCACCAAGAATGTCGGCGAAGGGCATCCTTGATCGATCCCATGCGCTGGAGCCTTCAGGTACAGCCAGCTGTACCTGAAGGCGTCCGCGGCCGCTCGCCGTAGCGGATGGTCAGGACGGGCAGGTCCCGGCCAGAGCGCTGATGACCCCGTTGATGAACACCTGCGACTTCGGTTCGTCGGCGTGCGCCACCCCCGGGAACTCCTTCTTGCACCACACCCCGTCGATGACGTCGTTGCGCGTCTCGTCGAGGGAGCTCACCAGCAGCGTGTACCGGACGGCGCCGGGCGTCGGGTCGCCGCTGTTGAGCTGGCTCATGAAGCTGCTGGTGGGGCACATCTGCCCGCCCTGGTCCTGCGCCAGGAGGCAGGCCGGCCAGTAGCCGCGCTGGCCGGTGCCCATCGAGACGTAGCTCAGCGTCGCGTCGGCGCCGCCGAGAGACTTCAGGTAGTAGCGCGCCGACAGCCCTCCCATGCTGTGCCCGACGAGGCTGACCTTCCCTCCCCCGTTCTCCTGCCGCACCTGCGCCACCAGGTCCCTGATGGCTCCGGCGTTGGCGACGTTCTCCTCTCCTGGCAGGTCGATCGTGTACGCGGGATGGCCGGCCTGCTCCAGTGCCGCCTCCATCTGAGCGAACTCGGTGGGCGACCCGTTCCAGCCGTGGATCAGGATGACCGGCTCTGGCTGCGCGGCCTGCACCTGCTGGCCGGCTCCCAGCCCGGCCAGCAGGGTTCCCGCGACGACGAGTCCTCCGATGCGGCGGCGCCTCGATGACATGAGTCACACCTCGCTATCCCTAGGTACATTCACTTACAGAACACTCGGTAAGTGATGCGCTAGATTTAGCACCGTGCCCCGGCGTAGACAAGGCCCCAGCAGACAGGAACTCGTTCAGCGCCGGCGGGAGGAGATCATCGCCGCGGCCGCGGAGATGTTCGCCCGCGACGGCTACCGCGGCACCGCCCTCTCGGAGGTCGCGGCCCGGGCCGGCATCAGCGAGCCCGGCCTCCTGCACCACTTCGGCAACAAGGCCAACCTGCTCCTGGCCGTGATCGAACGGCGTGACCTCGACAGCGAGGCGTTCGCGATGGAGCTCCTGGGCATGGAGCCCTCGGGGCGGCTGCGGGCCATGCCGGAGTTCGCGCGCCGCAACAAGGAGCGGGCGGGGCTGGCCAAGCTGTTCACCGTCCTGGTCGCCGAGAGCCTCGAACCCGACGCGCCCGGCCACCGGCACTTCGTCGAGCGCTACCGCGCGATGCGCGCCATCGTCGCCGACAGCATCCGCTCCGCCCAGGCCGCCGGCCTGGCCCGCCAGGACATCGACCCGGCGGCCAAGGCGGCCGAGATCATCGCGACCCTCGACGGCCTGCAGACCCAGTGGCTGCTCGACCCCGGCACGATCGACATCGTGGCCGGCGTCGAGTCCTACGCCCGCACGCTGGAACGCGACCTCGCCCGCGGCCCCGACGCGGGCGCCGCAGGCTCGTGACGAGGTCTCAGGTGGTCGAGGTGTAGGTGACGAACGTGCGCTGTTTCACGAAGGCGGTGCCGTTCCCCACGCCCGGGAACGTCACGGACACGGGGGTGCCGCCGAGCTTGTAGCACTGCACCAGCACCGACAGGTCGAGCCCGCTGGGACGCCGCGAGACGGCATGATGGCAGTCAAGAAGATCGTCGAAAGGTGTCACGTGGAGAAAATCGTGTCCGTCGTCACCGGGTCGCTGCTCGTGGTCGGCCTCGCGCCGGCCGCTCACGCCGCACGGACCGCGAGCGACGTCTACGCCGACTATGCGGAGCTCTCCGCCCATGAGGTCGAAGGCGAGGACTACCGCCGCGTCGTACGCGCCCCCGGCGGGGCGAAGGTGGCGCACATCGCCATCCACGGCGGCGCGATCGAGGCGCCGACCTCCCAGCTCGCCGACGAGGCCGCGGGACGCACGCACGCCTACTACGCGTTCGAGGGCATCAAGGCCTCCGGCAACAGCGCACTGCACATCACTTCCACGCACTTCGACGAGCCCAAGGCGCTTGCGGTGGTGGCGGCGGTCGACTACACCGTCTCCTGGCACGCCGCGGCGGGCGACGCCGCCACCACCTACGTCGGCGGGCGCGACACGACATTGATCAAGAAGGTGACCGCCGAGCTGCGCGCCGCCGGGTTCCCGGTGGCGACGTCCGTGCCGGACGAGATCGGCGGCGACAGCCCCCAGAACATCGCGAACAAGAACCGCAGAGGCATGGGAGTGCAGCTGGAGATCAGCCGGGGTCAGCGGGAGCGGTTCTACGACGAAGGAAAGCTGAACCGCGCCTGGATCGAGAACCCGGCCAACCGCACGAAGGCGTTCTACAACTACGTCGCCGCCGTCAATCGCGCCCTGGGCTGACGGTCAGCAGGTGTCGATGTACTGCGCCCTGACGATGTTCTCGCGGACGCGGTTGCGGGCGTTCTCGGCCGACTTCGAATCATTGGACGTGGCGGTCACGGTGAAGTGGACCTTGGCGAACTGGCCCGGGTTGTAACTGGTCTGCGCCGGCGCGTAGGAAACCTCCACAATGGTGCTGCCATTGCTCCCCAGGACGGCGTTGGGCGGCGTGAAAACGGTGTTGTAGCCGTTGCGGCTCAGCGCGGTCTTGGCGAACGAGCGCGCGTCTTTGTAACACATGTTCTTGACGAACCAGCCCGAATGCCAGGACATCGGGGCCTTGGCGATTTCGCCGGTGGTGGCGCTGGTGACGGCGGCGACTGCCACTGCCGCGAGCACTGCGCCCAGGCGAGCCTTCCGCAGAATGTCCATCATCGTTTCCCGTCCTTTCCCGGCGCGGGCGCGCCTTCGAAAGGCCTACGCCTCCCATTAGGCGCTTCGCCGCTTAAAGCCGGGAAGGAGAAAAGAGTAAAAGCCCGCTCACCTGGGGCTGAGGCGCAGGATGGCGTGGTCGCCGGAGAGGAAGGGCACCTCCAGCCGCAGGTTGTTGATGCGGGCGGGCCTGCCGGGCGTCAGGGACAGCTTGCCCTCGTCGCGGCAGCTCCCGTTGACGCAGGTGTCGCTGATGCTGACGTTCGTCCCCTCGACCCGCATCCCGCCGGTGAAGCCCAGGAGCGCGATCGTGACCTCGTCCGGCTGGAGCTCGCTGATGGTGAGCCGCTGCACCCCGAACCGCTCGTTGATCCGGAGCCGGTCGCCCACCCGGACCTCGACCTCGCAGTCGGCGTCCCTGCAGGACGCCAGCCTGCTCCCGTCAGCCGCCTGCGGCAGGGCGGGCGAGGGCCTGGCGGAGGCGGTCGGCGTGGGCGGCCCCGGGTCCGTCACCGCCGACAGCGGCGTCGACGACGTGGTACGCGAGTCGGCGCAGGCGGCGGCGAGAACGACCAGCAGAGCGGCGGCGGTGATCCGGTCGAGGGTCGGCATTGGGCTCCTCCAGGCGGGCACTCCTGACGTTGTGCCCGCCCGAGCTGCGAAAATAACTCTCCGCAATCATTTCGGTACAGAAAGCGATCAGCCGAGCCGGTAGAGGGATTGGCCGCCGCTGTCGGTGCCACCGTAGTCCGAGGCGTCCACGAGAGTGCCGTTGGCCTTCACCCACTCCGTCACCGAGGAGTCGGTGCCTCTCGGGCCGTCGCCGCCGCCGATCAGGATGTACTTCAGCTGACCGCCGGAGACGTACTCCTCCAGTTCGGCGACGGTCATGGCGGGGTCGCTCCCGGTGAAGCCGCCCATGGCGATGACCGCCTCACCCGTGGAGAGGATGATCGAGGACGCGCTCTGCGCGCTGTCGACGGCCACCAGCCACGTCGCGCCGCCCTGGTGGGACTTCAGGTACTCGATCATCCCGGTGCCCACCTGCCCACCACCGGGCTTGCGGCCGGACGCGCCCGCCAGCAGCCCCGGCACCGCCACCGCGGTCAGGCCCAGGACCACCCAGGGCAGCCACGGCACGAAGTCGGTACGGCTGAGCACCACGAACGACCAGCCACCGGTATCCACCCAGTCCACGGGGACCTCGTGGATCCGCAGCCCGCGGCTCTCGGCCAGCAGGAGCAGCTCGGTGTCGAAGAACCACTCCTGGTCCTCCACGACGGGCAGCAGCGCCTGCGCGACCTGCGTCCGCGCCGCCTTGAACCCGCACTGGGCGTCGGAGAACCGGGCACCCATGAGGGAGCGGAGCAGCAGGTTGTAGGCGCGGGAGATCAGCTCCCGCTTGGGCCCGCGGGTTACGTTCGAGCTCCTGGACAGCCGGCTGCCGATGGCCAGGTCGCTGTGCCCGGACAGCAGCGGCGCCACCAGCGGGAAGAACGCGTCCAGGTCGGTGGACAGGTCGACGTCCATGTAGCTGACGACGTCGGCGTCGCTCTCCGACCAGACCTTCCGCAGTGCCCTGCCCCGCCCCTTCCTGTCGAGGCGCACCGCCCGCACGCAGGGCAGCTCCCGCTCCAGCTCGGCGGCGATCCCCCAGGTGCCGTCGGTGCTGGCGTTGTCCGCGATCGTGATCCGGAAACCGTAGGGAAAGGTGCGGGCCAGGTAGGAGTGCAGCCGGCGCACGCTCTCCGCCAGGACCCGCTGCTCGTTGTGGACGGGGACCACGACCTCGACCAGGCGGGTCCCCGTTGCCGCCTCAACCCGAGGCGCCGTCACCGTCATCATGCTCATGACAGAGACGATCGAGGGCCGCCATGGGATGGGGCTGAGGCGGCCATTAAGCCTCACTGAGACTGCGGCGCGCTCCGGTTAAGGCTTGCTGAGACCGCGGCTCAGTCCGTGCCGGACACCAGCCCGACCCGGTAGCTGAGGACGACCGCCTGCACGCGGTCGCGCAGACCGAGTTTGGCCAGGATCCGTGACACGTAGGTCTTCACGGTCTCGGCGGTGATGAACAGCTCCTCGGCGATCTCCGCGTTCGACAGGCCGCCCGCGATCTGTTCGAGGACTTCGAGCTCGCGGGGGGTCAGCGTGCGCACGATCTCGTCCCTGGCCGGACGGGAGGTGCCGGCGGGGCGGAGCCGTTCGGCGAAGTGGCCGATGAGCGTGCGGGTGACGGCGGGCGCCAGCAGGGATTCGCCGCGGGCGATGGTCCGCACGCCGTTGACCAGCTCCGCCGGTGGCGCGTCTTTGAGCAGGAAGCCGCTGGCTCCGGCCCTGAGCGCTTCGTAGACGTACTCGTCGACGTTGAAGGTGGTGACGACCAGCACTTTCGCGGCGGCCTCGGCGGAGGGGCCGGCCAGCTGCCGGGTGGCCTCGATGCCGTCCACGATGGGCATCCGGATGTCCATCACGATGACGTCCGGGCGCAGCCGCCGGGCGGCCTCGACGGCCTCGCGGCCGTCCGCGGCCTCCCCGACGACCTCCATGTCGGGCTGGGCGGAGAAGATGGTGATGTATCCGGCGCGCACCAGTGCCTGGTCCTCGCAGATGAGCACTCGGATCGGCGGGTCGGTCATGGCTCGCTCCTGTACGGGATGAGGGCTCGGACGCCGAACCCGCCACCGGGGCGAGGGCCGGCCACCAGTTCGCCGTCGAGCATGTGCACTCGCTCCCGCAGCCCGTCCAGACCTCGTCCGCCCGACGGCACGGCGGGTGCGGCGCCGGTGGGAGCCTCGTTCGTCACCTCGATCTCGAGGCGATCGTCGCGGTGGTGGACCGTGACCGCGGTGGGCCGTCCCTGCGCGTACTTGAGCGCGTTGGTGAGCGCCTCCTGCACGACCCGGTAGGCGGCCAGCTCCACGTCGACGGCCTGCGGACGCTGGTCGCCGTGCTCGGTCAGCTCGATGGGCTGGCCCGACAACCGGGCCTGTTCGACCAGGTCGCCGACCTTGCCGAGGGCCGGCGCGCGGTCCGCGGCGGCCGAATCGCCGGTCGCCTCCAGCACTCCGAGCAGGTGCCGTAACTCCGTCAGCGCCCGCCGGCCGGTGTCGCTGATGGCGGCCAGCCCGTCCCCCGCACGCTCCGGGGCGCTGCCGACCAGGAACTGCGCCGCGTCGGCCTGGATCACCATGGCGGTCACATGATGGGTGACCACGTCATGAAGTTCGCGGGCGATCCGTGCCCGTTCGGCGCCCTTGGCCGCCTGCGCGCTCAGGCGCCGTCGCTCGGCCGCGTCCGCCCGCCACCGGCGCACTCCGGCACCAGCCAACCAGATCACCGCCAACGTCAGATAGAACGCGAGGAACACCTGGACCCCGTTGGGCGAACCCAGGCCGTGCAGCACGACGACCAGCAGGGTGTAGCCCGCGGTCGACACCGCCGCGAGGCCCCGGCGGAACCGGGCCTGATGGGCTCCGGCGGCGTAGAGGGACAGGTAGAGCCCGATGCTGGCGAACGTCGGCGGACAGCCCAGCGCCTGATGAAGGGCGAAGGCGGCGCCGATGATCGCGAGGCAGGCCGCCGGCCATCGGCTGCGGATCGCCAGCGGCGCGGACTGGGCCACGGTCAGCACGGCGGCCAGCACCACGGTCAGCGCGTCCGGCGGGCGCTGGGGCAGGTTGCCGAGCTGCGCCCCGATGTCGTTCAGCGTCGGCACGAATCCCATCAGCGTGAGTGCCGCCGCGAGCGCGCCGTCCTTCGCGGGCGTGGGGCGGGCTCGCCACCGGTCTGGCCAGGAACGGACGGAACGGGCGACGTTCGCGAACACCGGCCAAGCTTAACGATCCCCACCGCGCGCCGGGAGCAATCCGCCGCTCCGGTGCGCGCGGACGAGCATCGGGACGGCGATCAGCAGGCTCACGGTGACGGGCACGATCGAGGCCTCCAGCCCGAACTCGCCCCCGGTCAGCAGCGCCGGCCCCGAGACCTCGGCGGTCAGCAGCCCGGGAGACACGTGGCCGGAGACCGGGATGCCCAGCAGCCCCTCGGCGGCGTTCCAGGCGAAGTGGAGCCCGGCGACGAACCAGATGCTGCGCCGCCAGAGATAGGCGGCGCCGAGCAGGACGCCCGCCTCGATCGCGATCGCCAGCGAGCTCCACACGGTGGCCCCCGGGTTGGCCAGGTGCATGCCGCCGAACAGCAGCGCGGTGATCGCCAGGGCCGCCCGGCTGCCCCAGAGCCGCTCCAGGGCCTGCAACGCCAGGCCGCGGAACATCAGCTCCTCGGTGACCGCCGCGCCGACCGCCGTCGCGGCCACCGCCAGGACGACCGACAGCCCGGCCCCGGACGACCAGGTGAACGAATAGCCGCCGAACAGCGCGATCAGGAGCGCGGAGCCGAGCACGAACCCCAGGCCGATCCCGGCTCCGGACAGCGCCTCCCTCCCGGCCCGGGCCCGGGCGATCTCCGGCGCGCTCCGCCCCGCGACGAAGCGCATGACCAGCCGGTAGACGACCACCGCGGCGGCCGCGCCCACCAGGGCGAGCACCGGCGATCCTGCCCCGGTCAGCGCCGACACCACGCCGATGCCGAGCAGCCCGATCACCATCCAGGTGAGGGGGAATCGGGCGATCCTGCGCATCCGGCCGTCGCCGGGGAGTGTGGCTGGTGTGCTCATGGTGACCTCCGTTGACGTCGGTCGCGCGATCGGCGACCTGGGGAAGACGCTACGAGCGCGGCGATGCCCGGCGAATCACCAGTGAGCGGACGATTCAGGTAGCTCTCACGGGGGATGCCCGGACGCCATTGACGGACCCCGCTCATATGGTTACGGTCGGGACCGGAATCGAGCGCAAACGAACACGACCCCCCGGAGGTGGCACGTGCGGATTCCTCTGGAGGGCCCCTTAACACGGCCCTGGTTCACGCGTAGGCGGGCACTTCGCGGGGCGGTGGCGACCGCGTTCCTGGCGGCGCTGCTCACCGTGCCGTCCACCGCGGCGACCGCGGCCGACCTGCGGTTCGCCAACGAGAGTTTCGACGACGGGCTGGCCGGGTGGAGCGGCTCGCACAGCCAGGGCGGCGTCGAGGCCGTGTCCTGGGAGGGGCGCACCACGGCGCGCGTCACCGACGCCGACCCGGGCGCCGCCTACGGCAGGGAGAGCATGCCGGGCCTGCCCGCCACGGCGGGCACGCGCTACACCCTGTACGCCCAGGTCTGGGCGGAAACCGGCACCGCGTACCTGTACCTACGCTTCCGGGACGCCTCCGGCAACCTGCTGACCGGCGGCGCGAGCGCCCCGGCGACGGGCAGGCGCTGGAACCGCGTCTCGGCCTCGGGCGTCGCACCCGCCGGCACGGCCACCGTCTCGGCCCTCATCTACTCGGGCGTGGCCGACGTGGCCACCACCTACTGGGACGAGGTGCTGATCACCAGGGACGTGACCGATCTGGGCGTGCAGATCGACAGCAGCGTGCCCAACGCCACCACCTTCTCGGGCGGCAGCGCGTACGCCGTCTACACCGGCACCGCGGACGTCAACCCGCAGCTGGCCGTGATCGACCTGACCACCGGGAAGGTGACCAAGAAGATCACCATCCCCGACAGCGCGGCCACGCCCACCGTCGGCGGCTGGGCGGCGGCCACCTCCACCGACGGCAGCGTCTACCTCGGCACCTATCCCAACTCCAAGCTCTACCGGCACGTCCCCGGCCAGTCCACGGTCACCGACCTGGGCCGGGCGGAGGGCGGCTACTCCTTCATCTGGGACCTGGAGCCGGGCGCGGGCGGGAAGGTGTACGGCGGCACCTACAACGACGGCCGCTACTTCAAGTACGACAACGGCGCCTTCACCACGATCGGCACCGTGCCCATCGTGGCCGGCGCCCAATACGTGCGCAGCCTCGCCCACGACCCGGCCGCCAACGCCACCTACCTCGGCACCGGCACGAACGCCGCCCTGGTCAGGTACGACAACGTCACGGGGCGGGTGGACAGCCTGCTTCCCGCGGCCTACGCCCACAACTCCATGGTGGGCGGGCTCACCTGGACGGGCGACCGGCTGTTCGCCTGGATCGACCGTACTCTGCTCGTCCTGCGCGTCACGCGCAACGCCGACGGCTCGTACGCGGCCGCCACCGACGCCGCGATCACCGACGTGGACCTGCAGCACTCCCCCGCCCGCGACGGCGCGATCTGGTTCGTCAAGGACGGCCTGCTGCACTCCTACGACATCGACACCAGGACCGTGCGGGCGACCTCCGTCCGGCCCGGACTCGACGTCACCGGCTACACCTGGTCCGGCAGCACACTGGTCGGCCTGGGCGCGGCCACGGACGGCACCAGGATCTTCAGGTACGAGCCCGCCGGCGGCGGCTGGAGCAGCACCCTCGTGACCGGCACCCCCGTCCTGCCCGCCGCGATCAACGCGCTCGGCACGGGACCCGACGGCCGCGTCTACACCGGCGGCTACCTGACCGGCGGCACCGGCGTCCACGACCCGCTGCGGAGCGACGCCGACGACAGCCGGCCGGACCGGCCGACCCTCAACGGGCTCAACCAGACCGACAGCCTGCTGGCCCACGACGGCCTGCTCTACATCGGCGTCTACCCCTCGGCCCGGCTCTACAGCTACGAGCCCGGGGCCCCATGGCCGCCCACGCTCAGGTACACCGGCGGCGAGGCGGGCGACAAGGCCGACGACTGCGAGCCCGGTGCGGGCCCGCCGCCGCAGGACCGGCCGTACGCGCTGGCCGGCGGGCCGGACGGCACCGTCTACATGGGCACGGTGCCGAAATACGGCAAGCGCAGCGGCGCCCTCACCGTCTGGAAGCCGGGCACGGCCGGGCGGACCCTGTGCGTGGTGCCCGACCAGTCCGTCGTCTCGCTGGCCTACGCGGGCGGCAAGCTGTTCGGCGGCACCTCCACGCGCGGCGCGCTGGGCGTCGACCCCGTCTACGCGCCGGGGGCCTCGGCCACGCTGTTCTCCTACGACCCCGCCACCGGCGCCGTGCGCCCGCACCCGCTCCCGCTGACGGCGCCGAAGGCCGTCACGGCCCTGACGGCGGTGGACGGCGAGCTCTGGGGGCTGGCGGGCGGCTCGCTGTTCACCCTCGATCCGGCGCGGCCCGACGCGATCGCCGTCAAGCGGCTGTTCGCCGACCCCGACTACCCGGCCAAGCCCAGCCTGGCCTGGCGTGACGGGGTGCTGCTGACCGTGCCCCAGGATCCCCTGCGGGTGTACGGCACGGCCGGCGACCAGATCTTCGCGATCGACAGGTCGACGAAGGCCCTGACCGTGCTGCTGACGGTCCCGGGGATGGAGGGGCTGACCGCCGACGACTTCGGCAACCTCTATTACAAGATCAACGAGCGGTTGTTCCGGCTCGCCGTTCCCCGCCCCTGATCCTATTTCGGCCTGAACCGATATTTTCGAAGGAAGCATGCCCGTGCGAAGAATGATCAGAGCCCTGGTCGCGGTCCTGGCGGGTGCGGCGCTCGCGGTCGTCATCTCCCCCGCGCTCCCCGCGCAGGCGGGGATCTGGCACGAATACCCGTCCCCGGCGAACCGGACCTGCAGCGACAGCCGGGTCTACCAGAATGTGGGCCAGTGCTCCGGCGTTCACGCCGGGGGTGAAGGCCCACGTGGGAGTGCCCGCTAGGGCGCGAGCATGCCCTGACCTTTCGGATTTGTCGGCGGCTTCACTCACACAGGTCGTTTCTGCTGCTCGATGTAGTGCTTGAGCACGGTGAGCGGTGCCCCGCCGACCGACCCGGCGAAGTAGGAACCAGACCAGAAACGTCCGCCCCAGAGGTATTTGCGGACGTGTGCGCTGTATTCCTTCCGAAGCATCCGAGCCGAGACCCCCTTCAGCGAGTTGACGAGTCTGGACAGGGCGACCTTGGGCGGGTAGTGGACCAGCAGGTGGACGTGGTCGTGCTCGCCGTTGAACTCGCGCAGTTCGACCTCGAAGTCGGCGCATACCTCGCGCGTGTCGGTCGCCATCGTCACGACCTGACCTCCGCTTCCGCCGAACGCGCCCGCCGCCACCGACCCCGTTTCCAGGGGCGTCTCGCCGGTGACCTGGCGGCGAGCGTCACGGTTGGCGGAGGGTCACTTCGCGAGGGCCGTTGTACGGGGCCAGTGATAGCACCGTTCGCGGCATCCGCAGCCGGGCGTCCCGCAGGTACATCGTCCGGGCCGCCTCGAAGTCCCCCACCCCGGCCGTCACCTTCGCGACGCGGTCGTAGAGCTCGCGGCCGGCCTCGGTGATCCCGTGGTCGATGTCGGCTATCGCGCCCCAGACGTCCCACACGAGCGGCTCCGCCTTGTTCAGGGTGGCGAGGTCGAAGAGCAGGTTTCCGGCCACGAAGTTCTCCCCGGAGGCGATCCCGTCGGGCAGCTTGAGCCCGAACGTGCCCGGATCCGCGGCACCCGTACGGACCAGCCGCCAGGCCGTGCCGGCGACCAGGAAGCGGTCGCGGGGGATGTCGACGGGGTCGAAGTCCAGCTCCAGCGGGCCGGCGATGACCGGATCGGTGAGCTGGGCGTCGGCGAGGAGCCAGCCGCGCCGCTCGTCCCAGTACTCGGTGATCATGTGGTCGTAGTGGAAGCCGTCCCGGCCGAAATAGTCGGCGTACCCGTACCGGACCCGGGCGGGGACCCCCTGGTGGCGCAGGAAGGAGCAGAGCAGCAGCGCGAAGTCGCGGCACGTGCCGACGAAGCGGTCGTCGAGGGCGCGGGGCCGCGTCAACGGGGCGTCGTCGCGTTCGGCGACGATGGCCAGGATGTCGTCGACGTAGCGGGTCTCGGCGTCGTTGTGGAGCCGCTCGCGCGGGAGGTCGTAGCCGAAGTCGCCGCCCTCCCATCGATGGATCATCAGGTCACGGGCGACGCGGGCGAGCCGGGCCGGATCGGCCGGCAGACCCGCGTAGAGCGCGGCGTGGGCGCCCGGTGCCGAGAAGGCGCTGTGGGTGGCGTAGAAGGCCGCGACGTCCGGCGGCAACTGCGCGTGCTTGGAGATCATGTTTCCTAGGTTGCCAGGGCGGCGCTGATCATGCCCTTGAGCGCGTCACCCCGGCCGCCGCCGGGCGAGGGCCGGAGGCGGCCAGGGCGGACGAAGGTCAGTGCTCGGGTGCGGTCGGAGCCATCATGGCAGGTTGCCCGGCGGAAGCCGGAGCGGCCGGAGCTTCCTGGGCTTCCGAGCGACGGCGGCCGGGGCGGAGTCGGCGGGCCGCCAGGCCGATCCCCGCGGCGGCGGCGCCGCCCAGCAGGCCGAGCAGCACCGGGACGAGGGTGGCGGACCACGGCCAGGCGTCGCCGGTCAGCTTGACGTCGAGCACCGGGTACTCCAGCGTCTTGGCGGCGAACCGGGCGGTCTGCACGTCATAAGTGTGGGCGATGTCGCGCAGCACCGGGTCGAACGCGAACTCCGGGTTGACGTGCAGGTACTCGGGCCGCAGCCCCGCGGTGGACGCCACCCGGCGCCGGGCGGCGTCCACCCCGGGCACGAGGAGGCGGTCGAGGCCGGCCGCCGCCACCGTCGAGCGCGGGACGAACGTCAGGCCGTGCTTGGAGCGGACCGCGCCGTCGCCGACCGCGACGGTGCGCCCGACCATGGAGTACTCGGTGTAGGAGACGAACGCGGAGGCGAGCTCCAGCTCCCCCACACCCTCGGTGAGCTGGATGCCGATGGTCGACGGCCCGGTCTGGTAGGAGGCGTTGAGCGCGACGACCACGTCCGACGGCTCCAGGGCGGACTTGGGGATCTGCGCGGAGGCGCCGGGCAGGTAGTGGCGCCAGTGGACCCGCTGTGCCGCCTCGCGCGCGGTGGCCGGGTCGAACAGCCGCTCGATGATCCGGAGGGCGCCGTCGATTCCGGACAGCACGCCGGCGGCGGTGATCACGTTCCCGTCGTCGACGTACCGCGTGCCGTTCGTCCACCTGACGTCGCCGAAGTCCTTGCGCAGCCCGGACAGCCGCAACCAGTGGGAGGTCGCGGGCCTGCCGTCCAGCAGCCCGCTCGCGGCGAGCGTGCGCGCCCCCACGCAGACGCTGACGGTCAGCGCGCCGGCCGCCGACTGCTGCCGCAGCCAGGCGCCGATCGAGCCGGACTCGGCCGGGTCGGGCGGCTGCAGGGCCGGGACCACCACGGCGTCGAGGGTGTCGTGCCGGTCGGCCATCAGCCGCGTCAGCTCGTCGAACGTCAGGTCCGGAACGATGTCCAGGCCCCCGGTCAGGGGCACCAGCCGGGGTCCGGCCGACACGACGTAGGTGTTCACCCGGCCGGTGCCCGCCAGCACCTCGTACGGCCCCAGCAGGTCGGCCGCGTTGGCGCCCTTGCCGCCGACCAGGAAGGCGACCGTGGGCTTGGCCGGATCGTGGGCCTTGGCCACCGGCCGGACCGACACGGCGTCCGGGCGCGCCCGGTACTGGTCGCCGAACTTGCCGACGGTGTTCACCGCGGAGACCCCGGCGGGGATCAGCAGCACGGCCAGCACGACGGCCGCCCGCCTGACCCACTTCCACGGGAGGTTCAGGCGATGGTGGTGGTGCAGGTACTCCTCGCGCCGCCGCAGCATGGCCACGGCCATGAGGACGAACATGAGCGGGTGCCCGATCGACATCACCAGGTGCCCGGGCAACATGCCGAGCCAGTACGGGACGAGCAGCACCAGGAACGGCGCGAACATCGCCAGGCTCATCTCGCCGACGGCGGCCCAGCCATGGCGGCGCACCCGCATCCAGACGGCCATGCCGACGGTCATGTCGGCGGCCATGATCAGCGTGCTGACGTCGAACCGGGTGCTCCCCGGCAGGACCGCGTCCCACACCAGGCCGAGCAGCAGCATCCCCAGGCTCATCGCGACGACCATCTCGATGTAGTGCCAGATGAATCGCCCGGCCAGGCGCGCCCTGCCGGTCCGTGGCTCGTGAACAGTCATTGCCGGACTCCTCAAGGTCGTGGCGGGGGGGTGTGGCGCGCTGGCTGACCAGTGCCAGTTCAGCCCGGCGGCGGGAATCCGGGCAAGCGGACACCGGCCGGTTGTCCGAATAGCAGGGAATCGTGTCGGTAATCGACGCCATCCGCAGGATCGCCCGCGGCGAGCGGCTCATCGCCCCCTGAGCCGCCGCCATCCGGTCATGACCTACCGTTTCTTCCCATGACTGGAATCTTCACGGTTTTCCATGCCTCTCCCGACGACGGGGACGCGGTGGGCGAGATCCACGCGGAGTCCTGGAAGGCCGCCTACGCCGGTTTCTTCTCCCCGGAGTTCTTCGACGGGGCGGTGAGCCATCGGCGTGGCAAGTGGCACGGCGTGCTCGCAGAGGGCAAGGACACCCTCATGCTCGCCGCGCTGGACGGGCGGCCGCTGGCCTTCTCCTACTTCGGCTCCTCGCCGGAGCACCAGGGGTCGGCGGAGCTGTTCGGCTTCTACGGCCACCCGGACGGCTGGGGCACCGGCATCGCGGGTGCCCTGATGACCGCGTCCCTGGAGCGGATCCGCGAGGAGGGCTTCGGGCGGGTCCATCTGTGGACGCTGCGTGACACGCCGCAGTCCCGCCGCTTCTACACCAAGAGCGGCTTCACGGAGTCCGGCGCGGTCCGCGGCCACGACTTCGGCGACGGCAACCCGGTCGAGCAGCTCGAGTACGAGCTGATCCTGCGCTGACCCGTCCGCTGCGGGCGCCGTCCGGTGACCGGCGGGACAAGGGCCCCTGACCTGCCGTTCACATCACATCTGTTACTCTATGCAACATAACGATTACCTTGTGTCATTCGGGGGCTCTTGTGAAGGTCGCCTGCGTCGGCGGCGGACCCGCCAGCCTGTACTTCTCCATCCTGATGAAGCGGGTGGACCCGTCCCACGACCTCACCGTCTACGAGCGGAACCCGGCCGGATCGACGTACGGCTGGGGCGTGACGTACTGGGACGAGCTGCTCGGCTACCTCCACGCCGCCGACCCCGAGTCCGCGCGCGCCATCCGCGCGAACTCGGTGCGCTGGGAAAGCTGGGTCGCCTACGTCCACAACCGCGCGACGGTGACGGTGGACCACGGGGAGGAGGGCTTCGGCATCGGCCGGCACCTGCTGCTCGACATCCTCGTCGAACGGGCCCGCGCGCTCGGCGTACGCATCGAGTTCGAGCACGAGATCGCGAGCGAGGACGAGCTGTCCGACGCCGATCTCATCGTCGCCGGCGACGGCGTCAACAGCGTGCTGCGCCAGCGCCACGCCGACCACTACGGCCCCGAGTTCGCGGTCGGCGACAACTACTACACCTGGCTCGGCACCACCCAGATCTTCAAGTCCTTCACCTTCGCCTTCTCGCAGACCCCGCACGGCTGGATCTGGTGCTACGGCTACGGATTCGGCGAGACCCACAGCACCTGCGTCGTCGAGTGCGCCCCCGCGACCTGGCGGGGGCTCGGGCTCCACGAGGCCGACGAGGCCGACAGCCTGGCCCTCCTGGAGAAGCTCTTCTCCGAGATCCTGGGCGGGCACCCGCTGATCGGCCGGGCCCACGCCGACGGCAGCTCACACTGGCTGAACTTCCGCACCCTGACCAACCGGACGTGGCACCGCGGCAACGTCGCCCTGATGGGGGACGCCGCGCACACCACGCACTACTCCGTCGGCGCGGGCACCGCCCTCGCGCTCGGCGACGCCGCGGGCCTGGTCAACGCGCTGTACGAGGAGAAGGAGCTCGCGGCCGCCCTGGCCCGCTACGACCGCGACCGCAAAGTCGCGATCGTGACCACCCAGAAGTCGGCCCGCCTCAGCGCCCAGTGGTACGAGAACCTGGAGCGCTACATCGACCTGCCGCCGCGGCAGATGTTCGAGCTGCTCGGCCAGCGGCATTCGGCGCTGCTCCCGCACCTGCCGCCGCGGCTGTACTACGCCGTCAGCCAGGCGATCTCGGCGCCGCCCAGATTCGTGTCCTGGCTGGGCTCGAAGGTCACGCGACCCCCGGAAGCACCCATGATGTGACCGCGCCCAGGGCTCCGGGTGACCCTCGCCGACCCCGTGCACCCGCTGCCGCAGCGGGCGATGCCGGGGCCGGCGGCGGCCGTGCGATGATCGGCCTCATGCCGTCGCCCGCCCCGGAGTCACCGGTCATCAGCACGCCCAGGCTGCTCCTGCGTCTCGCCGAGCCCGACGACGTGTCCGCATTCACCCGGCTGTGGGCCGACCCCGACGTGCGGCGCTTCCTCGGCGGCCCGGTCGCCGAGGAGCGGCTGGCCACTTACCAGCGGCACTTCGCGGGCCTCCCCGGCGTTTTCGCCGTGGTCGCGCAGGGCGAGGCGACCGTGCTGGGCACCGTGGCGATCGATCCGGCCTCCAGGTTCGAGGGCCGCCGGGAGGTGTCCTATTCCTTCCTGCCGGAGCACTGGGGGCGGGGATACGCCCGCGAGGCCGTGGCGGCCGCGGTCGGCTGGGCCTTCGACCACGTGCCCTCCCCCGACCCGTCCGTCGTCGCGGTCACCCAGGAGGCCAACAGCCGCTCGCGGCGGCTGCTGGAGGCGATCGGCATGAGCCTGGTCGGCGGCTTCGTGGAGTGGGACGCCCCCCAGGTGATGTACGTCAGCCGACGCTGATCCGGTGGCGGAAGACCCAGTACGTCCAGCCCTGGTAGAGCAGCACCAGCGGCAGGAAGATCACCGCGACCCAGGTCATGAGGCCGAGCGTCTTCGGGGTCGCGGCCGCGTTGACGACGGTCAGGCTGTAGGCCGGGTCGATCGTCGACGGCAGGACATCGGGATAGAGGAGCGCGAACAGGCTGATCACGGTCAGGCCGATGGCGACCGCCGACAGGAGGAACGCCCAGCCCTGGCGGCCCCGGCCCACGACGACCAGCGCGGAGACGAAGGCGAGGACGGCGAGGGCCGACAGGACGACCGTGGCGGTGCTCCCGCCCCGGAGCTGCGTCCAGGCCAGGAAGACCACCGCCAGCACCGCCGCGACGACGCCCGTCCGCACCGCCACCGCGACCGCGCGCCGGCTGAGCTCCCCGGCGCTCTTCAGCGCCAGGAACACGGCGCCGTGCGTGGCGAACAGCGTCAGCGTCGTCAGCCCGCCGAGCAGCGCGTACGGGTTGAGCAGGTCCGGCAGCGTGCCCACGTACTCGTGGCGGGAGTCGAGCCGGATGCCCCGCACGATGTTCGCGAAGGCCACCCCCCACAGCAGCGCGGGCACGAACGAGCCCACCACGATGCCCGCGTCCCAGCGCCGCCGCCAGGTCAGGGAGTCGCGCTTGCCGCGGTACTCGAAGGCCACCCCGCGCACGATCAGCGCCACCAGGATCACCAGGAGCGGCAGGTAGAACGCGCTGAAGAGCGAGGCGTACCACTCGGGGAAGGCGGCGAACGTGGCCGCTCCCGCGGTGATCAGCCACACCTCGTTGCCGTCCCAGACAGGGCCGATCGTCGCGATCAACGCCCGGCGTTCGGCGTCGTTCCCGGCGATGACGGGCAGCAGCATGCCGACGCCGAAGTCAAACCCCTCCAGGACGAAATAGCCCAGCCAGAGCACGGTGATCGCCACGAACCAGACGTCGACGAGCTCCATCGCGCGACCTCCCTGCTAGTAGGCGGGCGACGGCTCGCCTGGCTCGGTGCTGTCGGCGGACGGCGGGGCCGCCTTGCCGTACTTGATCATGAGGCCGGCCTCCACCACGGCCAGCGCGCCGTACAGGAGGGTGAAGACGATCAGCGAGGTGAGCACGGTGCCCGCGCCGACGCTGGGCGAGACGCCGTGAACGGTCTTCATCTGGCTGAAGACGATCCACGGCTGCCTGGCCGTCTCGGTGAAGATCCACCCGAAGCTGTGCGCGAGGAAGGGCAGCACGACGGACCACACGGCGAGCCGCCAGATCCAGCCCTTGCCGCGTACGCGCCCGCCGCGGGTCAGCCAGAGCAGGACGAGCGCCACCAGCCCCGCGAGCATGCCGAAGCCGATCATCAACCGGAAGGACCAGTAGGCGAGCGGGATGTAGGGACGATAGTCCCCCGGGCCGAACCTGCGCTGGTACTCCGCCTGCAGGTTGTTGACCCCCTGCACCTTGCCGTCGAACGAGCCGGTGGCCAGCTGTGACAGCAGCCCCGGGATCTCCAGCGCGAACAGCGGCTTCGTCCCGTCGAGCGTCCCGATGGTGAACACGGAGAACGGCGCAGGCTGCCGGGTCTCGTAGAGCGCCTCGGCGGCGGCCATCTTCATCGGCTGCGTCTGCGTCATGATCTTGCCGAGGAGGTCGCCGGAGACGAGGGTGCCGGCGGCGCCCACCAGCACCGCGACCGCGCCGAGCCGCAGGGACGGGCGGAAGACGTCGAGGTCCCGCTTCCTGGCCAGGTGCCAGGCGGAGACGGCCATGAGGATCACCCCGCCGGCCAGCCAGGAGCCCAGGATGGTGTGCGGGAAGGTGGCCAGCAGGACCTTGTTGGTCAGCACGGCCCCGAAGTCGGTCAGCTCAGCCCGCCGGTTGACGACGAAGCCCACCGGCCACTGCATGAACGAGTTGGCGGCCAGGATGAAGTAGGCGGAGATCGAGCTGCCGATCGCCACCACCCAGATACAGGCGAGATGCACCAGCTTGGGCAGCCGGCCCCAGCCGAACATCCACAGCCCCAGGAACGTCGACTCCAGGAAGAACGCCAGCAGCGCCTCCAGCGCGAGCGGGGCGCCGAAGACGTCACCGACGAACCTGGAGTAGGAGCTCCAGTTCATGCCGAACTGGAACTCCTGCACGATCCCCGTCACCACGCCCATGGCGAAGTTGATCAGGAAGAGCGTGCCCCAGAACTTGGTGGCGCGGAGGTGGGCCGGGTTGCCGGTGCGTACCCAGGCCGTGTTCAGGATCGCCACCAGCACCGACAGCCCGATCGTGAGCGGCACGAACAGGAAGTGGTAGACCGTGGTGATCCCGAACTGCCAGCGCGCGAGATCCACGGTGTCCATGTTCCGACTGTAAGTGGCCGATCACGCACCGCTTGTTACGACACGCCCCGGTGCTCAGTCCGGCTGATCACTCGGCCGCAGGGCCACGGGCAGGGGCCGTTCGCAGGTGCTCGTGATGGCCACCGACGTGCCCGAACGCGCCGCGGCCAGCAGCGACTCCATGACGTCGAGCACGTGGAAGGCCAGCGAGCCGCCCGCGCGGGGCTCCTCGCCCGCCGGGGTGGCCGCGAAGTCCGCCAGCCCCACGCCGCGCCCGGCCTCGGCGTAGCCGGCCGACTCGGGAAGGTCGCGCCAGCCGTCCTTCCCCGTCGAGATCTGGACCTGCCCGTCGAAGCGGTTGGGGTCGGGTACGACGAGTGAGCCCGCCTCGCCGTGCACCTCGATGTTGGGCGCCTTGGTCGCCGTCCCGTCGAAGCTCATCACCAGCGTGGACAGCGCTCCCGAGGCGTGCACGAGCACCCCGGTGACGTGGGTGTCGACCGTGACCGGGATCTCCTCGCCCTGGCGGGGACCCGAGCCGATCGTGCGCTTGGCCCGCGTGCGGCTGGCCGCGCCGATCACGCTCGCCACCGGGCCGAGCAGCGTCACCAGGCTGGTGATGTAGTACGGCCCCATGTCCAGGAGCGGCCCGCCGCCGGGGACGTAGTAGAAGTCGGGGTTCGGGTGCCAGCGCTCGTGGCCGGGGGTCGTCATCGTCGCGGTCGCCGCTATCGGCCTGCCGATCAGGCCGTCGTCGATGGCCTTGCGCGCGGTCTGCGTACCCGTTCCCAGGACCGTGTCGGGCGCGCACCCCACTCGTACCTGGGCGTCGGCGGCGGCCCCGAGCACGCGCGCGGCGTCCGCGGCCGTCGCGGCGAGGGGCTTCTCGCAGTAGACGTCCTTGCCCGCCGCGATGGCCTGCAGCGCGACCTCGGCGTGGGCGGCGGGAATGGTGAGGTTGAGCACGACGTCCACGCGCGGGTCCGCCAGCAGCTCCGCCACGCTCAGCACGTCGACGCCCGCATAGGGGCTCACCGCCTCCCGTGCCCGGTCGAGGTCCAGGTCGGCCACGGCCACCAGCCGCAGCTGCGGCAACCGGTCGATGGTCTGGAAATACTGGGCCGAGATCGCCCCGCACCCCACGACACCGACGTTCACCGGCTGGCCCACAACATTCCCCTTTCGATGATGGTGCGCACGCTGTCGTGGTGCAGGACGTCGAGGCTGTGCCCTGGGGTGGCGACGAAGATCTTCCCGCTGCCCCACCGGCGGGTCCAGATCGCGGGCGAGGTGACCTCCCGATGCCAGGGGTCCCACGGGCGGACCTTCTGCGTCGTGGTCGCCAGCACGTCGACGTAGTCGTCGGTCAGGACCCAGTACTGCTCGGTGACGAGGTCGAAGTCCGCGATGCCCTCGGTGATGGGGTGGGTGGCCGCCTCGGGCAGCAGGTTGACCGTGTACGGCACGAAGTTGTCGGCCTGCGTGCCTTCCCGCTCCGCCGGGTCCTTGCCCGGGTGGCAGGCGAACTGCCCGCCGATGAGATGCAGGTAGTCGGAGGAGTTGCGGAAGGAGTCGGCGATGCCGCCGTGCCAGCCGGCCATCCCGGTGCCCGCGCGGATCGCGGTCTCCAGCCCGATCAGCTCCTCCCGCTCGATCGTGCCCATCGTGTAGCACTGCACGATGAGGTCGACGCCGGACATGAAGGCGGAGTCCGCGTACGGCGCCGGAGATTCCGCCCGATGCACCTCGAACCCGTTCTTCTCGAGGAAGGGCACGAAGAGCTCGGTGGCCTCGACCGGGGCATGCCCTTCCCAGCCGCCCCGCACCACCAGCGCTTTCCTGCCGTGTTCGTCTGCCATGCTCCCGCCAATCGCTTAGGGGACAAACGACTCCAATCCTCGCATTTCACACCTGAGTCGCTAAAGGGGTGACCGATATCTGCTGTCTGCGACTTACACGTGGCTTAGTCCGTGGGGGTTGTAATCGGACAAACCCGATGTGGAGGACAAGGTGCCACCTACTGACCAACCACACGAGGAACTGTCATTCGAGCCGGGCGGGCCGCGCAGGCGCGTCCCCCGACCGCTGATCGTCGCCGCCGCCGTCGTGCTGGCGACGACGGGCGGGATCGGAACCGCCTCGGCGGCGTCGGGAACGACGCCCACGGGCACGCCGACCCCCACGCCGACGATCAGCGAGACGCCCACGGAAACACCGACTGAGACACCGACCACGACACCGACCGAAACACCTACCGACACGCCGACGGATACCCCGACCGAAACGCCCACCTCACCCCGTCCCGAAATAGCGCCGATCGACCCGTGGGGATTCGTCGGAACCATGCACGGCGAGTTCGCGGTGCCGACGAAGGACGGCTGCGGCACCGTGACCCTGTTCGCCCAGACCGGGCAGGCGACCGCCGTCGCGGAGGACTCGATCACCGTGCGGAGCCAGGACGGCTTCGAGCGCACGTACGCGATCGACGACGACACGCGCACGATCGCCGGACGCCGCGGCAACAGCGCGGTCAAGCAGGACGACTGGGTGTCGGTCACCGCGCTCGGTGACGACCAGGCGGCCACGGCCAACTCCGTCTACGACCTGTCGCGGCCCGTCAAGCGGATCTGGTCGCACAAGGGCTGGAAGCAGGCCTGGCAGTTGTGGCAGGGCCCGCCCGCGTGGCAGACGCCGACCCCGTGCCCGACGCCGACCACGACACCTACCGAGACACCGACGGAAACGCCCACGGAAACTCCCACCGAGACACCTACTGAGACGCCGACCCCCGAGCCGACGCCGTCGGTCTCGGAGACCGTGACCCCGACCCCCACGCCCACGCCGGGCTCCTGAGGAGCCGGTAGCGCCGTCCCCGTCCCGAGCGGCTCCTCACCCTCACTCGGGCGTCGAACGGCGTGCCGCACATCGTCCGATCAGAGCGCGAGGTGGACCCGGTACTCCCTGAGCCACGCGTCGAGCTGCAGCAGCCGCTCCAGCGAGGCGCGGCCGGCGAGGGAGCTGGTGTCGCCCACGGGGCGCTCGACGAGCGCGCGTGCCTTGTCCATGTCGATCAGCTGGGCGCAGGGCGTGTCGCGCTCGACCAGGGCGCGGGCCTCGTCGCGCAGGGCCTGTTCGTAGGCCGGGTCCTGGGTGGCCGGATAGGGGCTCTTGACGCGCTGGAGCACGGGTTCGGGCAGCAGGTCGGCGGCGGCGGCGCGCAGCAGGCTCTTCTCCCGCCCGTCGAAGGTCTTCATCGCCCAGGGGGCGTTGAAGACGTACTCCACCAGCCGGTGATCGCAGAACGGCACCCGGACCTCCAGCCCGACGGCCATGCTCATCCGGTCCTTGCGGTCGAGCAGGATCTGCACGAACCGGGTGAGGTGCAGGTAGCTGACCTCGCGCATGCGCCGCTCGTGCCCCGTCTCGCCGGGCAGCTCGGGCACCTCGGCCAGCGCCTGGCGGTATCTCATGTCCTGGTAACCCGCGACGTCGAGCGTGCGCGCCAGGTCCTCCTTGAGCAGCTCCTCCACCCCCAGGCGGTCGGCGAGCCCGTCGACGAACCAGGGGAAGGTGTCGGCCGCGATCGCCGCCGGGTCGTGGAACCACCGGTAGCCGCCGAAGACCTCGTCGGCCGACTCCCCGGACAGCGCCACCGTGGAGTGCCCCCTGATCGCCTTGAACAGCAGGTAGAGCGAGCTGTCCATGTCCCCGATGCCGATCGGCAGGTCGCGGGCGCGCAGCACGGCGGCCCGCACGGCCGGGCTCATCAGCTCCCGCGAGTCGAGCACGATGTCGGTGTGCTCGGCTTGTACGTGCCCGGCCAGCTCGTGCACGTACGGCGCGTCGGGCGTCGAATGCATGGGGTCGGGCCTGAAGTTCTCGGTGTAGCCGACGAAGTCCACGGCGAACGAGCGGACCGGCCCCAGACCCTGCTCCGCCAGGCCCCTGGCGGCGAGCGCGGTGATCGTGCTGGAGTCGAGGCCGCCCGACAGCAGCGCGCACAGCGGGACATCGCTGATGAGCTGGCGGTGGACGATGTCCTCCAGCAGGTCGCGCACCGTCTTGACCGTGGAGTCGACGTCGTCCTGGTGCTCGTGGGACTCCAGTTGCCAGTAGCGGTGCTTGCTGATCCCGTCGCGGGTCACCCGTACGAGCTGGCCGGGGCGCACCTCGTACATGCATTTGAAGATCCCGTGCTCCGGCGTCTTGACGTACGCCACCAGCTCGCGGAGCCCGTCGGCGTCGAGCACCCGCTGGGCGAGCGGGTTGGCGAGGATCGCCTTGGGCTCCGAGCCGAACAGCACGCCGTGGGCGGTCGGGTAGTAGTACAGCGGCTTGATCCCCATGCGGTCGCGGACCAGCAGCAGCTCCTCGCTCTCGGCGTCCCAGACGGCGAAGGCGTACATGCCGTTCAGCCGGGTGGCCAGGTCCGCGCCCCACTCGACGTAGGCGCGCAGGACCACCTCGGTGTCGCTCTGGGTGCGGAACCGGTGCCCGCGGGCGGCCAGCTCCGAGCGCAGCTCGCGGTAGTTGTACACCTCTCCGCTGTACGTGAGGACGGCCGGCGCCCGCCCCTCCTCCTCGGCGACCATCGGCTGCCGGCCACCGGGGAGGTCGATGATCGCCAGCCTCCGGTGGCCGATGAGGGCGTGCGGCGCCGCCCAGAGCCCTTCGTCGTCAGGGCCGCGGCAGGCCATCGTGTCCGTCATGGCCTGCGCGGTGGCCCGGTCGTCCTGCAGGTCCCGCTCGAAGTCAACCCAGCCGCAGATGCCGCACATGCTCGACTCCTCCCGATTTCCCAGACGCCCCCCTGATGCCCCGCCCGGGCGGGATATCACGCTCCCGAACGTCTCCGGCCCGGCAGGCCCCGCTTCGGATGAAAGGATCGAAGGGATTTCGTATGACCGAAAGGCACAGAGATGGCTCCGAACATCGCCACCGCACGCCGCGTCGACCTGCCCGAGCTGCTCGAATTCCTCCGGCCCAGGCACCACGGGCTGCTCTCGACCACCCGTAAGGACGGCCGGCCGCAGCTCTCCCCCGTCAGCTGCGGGGTCGACCAGGACGGCCGGATCGTGGTGTCCACCTATCCCGACCGGGTCAAGGCCCGTAACGCCCGCGCGGACGAGCGGGTGTCCATCTGCGTGCTGTCCGACGACTGGAACGGCCCCTACGTCCAGGTCGACGGGCACGCGGAGGTGCTGGACATGCCCGACGCCCTCGACGCCCTGGTCGAGTACTACCGGTGCATCGCCGGCGAGCACCCCGACTGGGACGAGTACCGCGCCGCCATGCACCGCCAGGACAAGTCGCTGATCCGCATCCACATAGACCGCTGGGGCCCCATCGCGACCGGCGGCTTCCCCGCCCGCCTGGTATCGGAATGACGCGTCCGTGTTCCGGACGACACACTGGAGATCATGAAAAGGGCTGAGATCCGCCCTCCGGTCCGCGTCGGCGCGGAGCCGCTGCCCGACGGGCGGCTCCTCGGCTGGGCCGAGTGGGGGCCGCCGGACGGCACCCCGGTGCTGCTCTCGCCGGGCGCGGCCACCGGCCGGAGCCTCGGGTTCGGCGCGGGTGTGGTCGACGGCCTCGGCGTCCGGCTGATCTCGCTGGACCGCCCCGGGCTCGGCGTCTCCACGCCATCGCCCGGACGCACCTTCGCCGGCTTCGCCGACGACGTCCGGGCGTTCGCCGCCCGGCGCGGGCTGGACCGCCCGGTGATGGTCGGGAACTCGCAGGGAGCCCCGTTCGCCCTGGCGTGCGCCGCCCGTAGCGTCACCCGCGCCTGCGACCTGGCCGTCTATCGGGAGCCCACGTTCGCCGCCGCCTACCGGCGGGCGCTGGACGAAGCCTTCGCGCCGGGCCCGGAGGGGTACGCGCGGGACACGGCGCTGGCCATGGGCCGCTGGGACGTCGACCTCGCGTCGATCACCGTCCCGGTCGACCTGTGGTACGGCCAGGAGGACACCGGCCACTCGCCCGACCAGGGAGCGAGCCTGACCGCCCGCGTCCCCGGAGCCGTCCGGCACCTCGTGCCCGGGATCGGGGGCGCGGTGCTGTGGACGCACGCCAAGGACGTGCTCCGCGCTCTCCTGAAGCACTCCAGTTAGCGGTTGGGACACGATCGCCCTCGTCCTGACCTGGGCTTTGCCCTAGGAACTAATAAAGGACAGCAAAAATCCCCAAATCTCTCAAGTCCGGAATAGAGGACCCGAGCCGTGGATAGGGATACCGCAAGGAATCCGCGTCCGTAGGAGGGATCATGGCCGTCACCCAGCCGCGAAGGCGCACGACCGCCGGGCCCGACGGGAATGGCGCCAGGCGGTTCACCCTGGACCTGCCGATGCTCCGCATCCAGGTCCGGCAGCCCGAGGTCCGGCTCCCGCACATAGAGATGCCGCACATCGCGATGCCACGAATACAGATGCCGCGGGTCCAGATGCCCAGCATCCCGATGCCGAACCTCCCGATGCCGCGTGTCAGCAGGCAGGAGCTCGGCCACTACGTCGACGTCGCCCGCACGTTCCTTCCCGCGCCCGAGCGCATGGCCTATTACGGGGCACTCGGCGCGCTCGCCGCGATCGGGGTGCTCGAATGGCCCGTCGCGGCCGCCATCGGCGCCGGGACGATCATCGCTCAGCGGGGACAGCAGCAGCGGACCACGTACGGCCGGACGCGTACGACCGCCGCACCGGCCAAGGAGCCCGCGGCGAAGGAGACCACGACGCCGAGCAGGCGGGCCGCGACCGCCACCCGGCGCGGGACGGCGGCCGGCACCACGACCGGCACCACCACCACCGGCAGGCGCAGGGCCACCACGACCGGCACCACCACCACCGGCAGGCGCAGGGCCGCCACGACCGGCGGCACCACCACGACCGGCGGCACCACCACGACCGGCGGCACCACCAGGGCGGGCACGACCACCCGCACCACCAGGACCACCGCCACCAAGCCGGCCACCACCACCCGCACCACCAGAGCCACCACCAGAGCCACCGCCGCCAAACCGGCGACGACCACCGGCACCACGCGGGCCACGACCACCGGCACCACCAGAAGCACGGCAGCCAAGCCGACCACGACGACGCGCGCCACCAGAGGCACGGCCGCCAAACCGGCCACGACGACCCGCGCGACCAGGAGCACCGCCGCCAAGCCGGCGACGAGCGCTCGCACCACCGCCAAGGCCACCGGCACCACGAGGAGCACCACCGGCAAGCCGGCCGCGACCTCGCGCACCACCACCAGGAAATCCACCTCGAGTTCGACCTCGACAAGCAGGCGAAAGAGCACCGCACCGAGCAGGTGACGACAACGCCGTAGACGGGAGATCACATGGCGTTGTTCGGCCTGCTCAACACTGGCACGTTCCTGAACATGTTCCCGGAGCCGGTGCGGAGCGCCCTCCCGCGCTCCCGCCGCGTTCAGCCGTGCCCGGGCGGAGCACGTATCGAGTTGCGCAACATCGGCGGCCCGCGCACTGAGCGGCGCGCCCGGGAACTGGAGGAGCGCCTCAGGGCGGTCGGAGTGCCGCGCGCCGAGGTGAACGGCTCGCTCGGCTGCGTCTTCGTGGCCTGCGACGTCACGACGGACGACATGGACAAGCTCGTGGCCGTCGTGGAGGAGCTCGACGAGGGCGGGGACGGCCGCCCCGCCCCCGCGCGGGACGGCGAGGAGCAGCAGGACCGCGCCGCGGTGAGCCTCGGCCTGCAGCTGGTCGGCACCGGGCTCGCCCTGGCCGGCCGGATGGCCCGCGTCCCGAGGCTGTCCGCGGCCGTGCCCAACCTCCTCTCGCTGGCCGAGCACACCCCCCGGGTACGCCGCGAGCTGGAGGAGCGCATCGGCAAGCCCGGCGCGGACACGTTGATCGCGATGACCCGGGTCGCCGCCAACACGCTGGCCATGCGGCCCATGTCCCTGCTGATCGACTCGGTCGCCGCGGCCGGCCGGTACATCGACTCGCGCGCCGGGCTCCAGGCGTGGGGACAGCGCGAGGAGCAGTTCGCGGCGGTGGAGGGGGCCTACCGCCACACCAGGGCCGCCGCCGCGCCGCGCCCTGGCCGGCTCCCCCGCGGCCCCGTGGAGCGCTACGCCGACGCCGCCAGCGCGGTGTCGCTGACCGGGCTCGGCCTGGCCACGGTGATCAGCAACGACCGCGAGCGGGGCCTGTCCGTGCTGGTCGCCGGCGTCCCCAAGGCCGCGAACCTCGGCAGGGAAGCCTTCACCAGCGCCGTCGCCCGCGCGCTCGCCGGGCGCGGGATGATGGTGCTCAACCGCGACGTGCTCGTCCGCATGGACCGCATCGACACCGTGGTCTTCGACGCCGCCGTGCTCACCACGGGCGCCTGGACGATCGACGACATGACCTCGCTCGGCCCCGACGTGGACTCGGACGAGCTCTACACCCGGCTCTACTCGCTGATCGACCTCACCGACCCTTCGGCCCCGCGCGAGCTCGACGGGTGGAGCACCGAGCCCCATGGGGCGGAGGACCGTACCACCGTCATGGTCAAACGCGGCGGAACCCCGATCGCCCTGGTCCACCTGGCCCCCGAGCTGCATCCGCTCGCCGAGGCCCTGGTCGCGGCGTCGAGGGGCGCCTGCGAGGTGGTCCTGGCCGGCGGGGAGGCCGCGCTCGCCAAGCGGCTGCGCGTGAACCGCGTCGTCCAGAACGGGCAGCGGCTGGGCGCGTCGGTGCGGGCGCTGCAGTCGGAGGGGCACGCCGTGGCCCTGGTGTCGCAGCGGGGCCGGCGCGGGCTGCGCCAGGCCGACCTGGGCATCGGGGTGCTCGAGGGCGCGCGGTGGGTCCCGTGGGACGCCGACGTGATGGGCGGGCTCGAAGGCGTGCACCTGCTGCTGCAGAGCCTGCCGACGGCCAGGAAGGCCAGTGTCCGGGGGGTGCTCGTGGCGGCCGCCGGCTCGGTCGCCGGCACGGGGCTGGCGTTCCTCGGCCCGGCCACGATGGCCGTCGGACGCGCCAATCTGGCCCGCGACTGCACCGCGCTCGTCGCCTTCGCGGCCGGTGAATGGGCCGGGCGCAGCGCCGGGAACAGGCCCGCGCCACTGCTCGCCGACCACACGCCCTGGCACGCCATGGCGGCCCGCGACGTCCTGGCCCGGCTGGCGGCCTCGCCCGACGGGCTGAGCGAGGCGGAGGCCGCCCGCCGCAGGACGGGCCAGGCGGGGCCGGCGGCGGCCGGCCCCGAGTCCCTGTTCAGCGCGACCCTGCACGAGCTGGCCAACCCGCTGAGCCCGGTCCTGGCCGCGGGCGCGGGCGTGTCGGCCGGGCTCGGCTCCGCGCTGGACGCCGTGCTCATCTGCGGCGTGATGGTGGTGGACGCAGTGCTCGGCGGCGCGCAGCGGCGCAACGTCGCGCGGGCGCTGAACCGCCTCACCGAGACCACGGCCATCCGGGTACGGATCCTGCGTCCCACGGGCTCCGTGGCGGGTTTCGCCGAGGATCTGGTGCCAGGGGACGTGATCGAGCTGCGTGCCGGCGACGCCGTACCGGCCGACGGGCGGCTGCTCCAGGCGGCCGGGCTCGAGATCGACGAGTCCACCCTCACCGGCGAGTCGCAGCTCGTCGCCAAGACGGACGCCCCGACCGCGGCGCCCGCCGTCGCGGACCGCACCTCGATGGTCTACAAGGGCACGACCGTCGCGGCGGGCCACGGGTTCGCCGTGGTCGTGGCCACGGGAGAGGCCACCGAGGCGGGCAGGACCGCCAGGCTCGCCCAGGAAGGCCCGCCGCCGAGCGGGGTGGAGCTGCGCCTGCGCGCGCTGAGCCGCCGGATTCTCCCGGCGGCTCTCGGTTCCGGCGTGGTGCTGATGGCCGTCGAGCTGGTCCGCGGCTCGCCGCTGTCGCAGGCGCTCGCCCCTGCGGTCAGCATGATGGTGGCCGCGGTCCCCGAGGGGCTGCCTTTCGTCGCCACCGCCGCCGAGCTGGCCTCGGCCAAGCGGCTGTCGACCCACAACACGCTGGTGCGCAACCCGTCCACGATCGAGGCGCTCGGCCGCGTGGACGTGCTCTGCTTCGACAAGACGGGCACGCTCACCGAAGGTCACATCAGCCTGCGGCGGGTGTCGGACGGCCGGGTCGAGCAGTCGGTGGAGGAGGCCACGCCGGAGCTGCGGGCCATCGTGGGCGCGGCGCTGCGCGCGGGGCCCAGGTTCGAGGGCGGGCGGGCCATCCCGCACCCCACGGACCGCGCGATCGTGGAGGGCGCCGGGAAGCTCGGCGTCACCCCGAGGTACGGGCTGCGCAAGTGGCACCGCGTGGACGAGCTGCCCTTCGAGCCGGCCCGCGGCTACCACGCCGTTCTCGGCCGCTCGGAGGAGGGACAGCTGCTGAGCGTCAAGGGCGCTCCCGAGATCGTGCTCACCAGTTCCACGCACATCGCGGTCGACGGGGAGCGCGTGCCGCTGGACGACCGGACGAGGCGGCAGCTGGAGGAGGAGGTGGACCGGCTCGCGCTGCGGGGCTACCGGGTGCTCGCCGTCGCCGAGCGCCCCGCCTCCAGCCGCGCCGACCTCGACGAGTCACGCATCGAGAACCTGTGTTTCCTGGGGTTCCTGGGTCTGGCGGATCCGGTGCGGCCGACCGCGAAGAGCAGCGTGGACGGGCTGGCGCGGGCCGGTGTGCGGGTCGCCATGCTCACCGGCGACCACCCCAGCACGGCGGAGGCCATCGCCGCGGAGATCGGCGCCCTGAACGGCCTGCGCGTGATGACCGGCCCGGAGCTCGATCAGCTGGACGACGACGCGCTGGCCGACGAGCTGCCGAAGGTGGCGGTGTTCGCCCGGGTCACGCCCGAGCACAAGGCGCGGATCGTCACCTGCTGGCGCAAGGCCGGCAAGGTCGTGGCCGTGACCGGCGACGGCGCCAACGACGTGCCCGCGATCCGGCTCGCCGACGTGGGCGTCGCGCTCGGCTCGCGCGCCGCGCCCGCCACCAGGGCCGCCGCCGACATCGTCGTGGTGGACGACCGCATCGAGACGATCATCGACGCGATCGTCGAGGGCCGGGCCATGTGGACCTCCGTACGCGACGCGCTGGGCATCCTGCTCGGCGGCAACGTCGGGGAGATCGTCTTCGCCCTGGGATCCAGCCTGCTCACCGGGCGCAGCGCGCTCAACGCCCGCCAGCTCCTGCTGGTCAACCTGCTCACCGACATGCTGCCCGCGATGGCGGTGGCCATCCGGCCGCCGAGCGCCGCGAGCCCGGAGAAACTGCTGGCCGAGGGCCCTGAGGCGTCGCTGGGCGCCGCGCTGACCAAGGACATCTACCTGCGTGCCGTCACCACGGCCGTGGCGGCGGGCGCGTCGTGGGTGCTGGCCCGGATGACCGGCACCCGGGGCCGGGCCGATACGGTGGGGCTCATCGGCCTCGTGGCGGCGCAGCTGCTGCAGACGCTGTCGCTGGGCACCGGGGATCGCACGGTGGTGGTGGCCTCGGTGTCGTCCCTGCTGGCGCTGGGCGTGATCGTCTCCGTGCCCGGTCTCAGCCAGCTCTTCGGCTGCCAGCCGGTCGGGCCGCTGGCGTGGAGCATCGGGCTCGGGTGCGCCGCGGCGACGTCCCTGGTGGGGGCCATGATCGAGCGGGCGGCCATCTCGGGATAGTCATCTTCCGTTCACCCTATGGACATCCGGATTATCACCCTATATACATCTTTCTACCTAAATATGACTTGAAGCGTAGTTCTAGCAATGAGGTAGAGAGTTGTCCGAGTTCCTGGCCTCCCTGCTCGCCAAGGCCGCCATGATGCTCCTTGAGGCGCTGCTCGCTCGGTTCGTCCAGAGCCTCGCAGCGTCGATCTTCACCCCGGCCGGTCTCCGGCTCGTCTGAGCGTCCCTTCAGCAAGACGTCGGCCCACTCCGCGCATGGTCAACCATGCACGGAGTGGGATCTACACCCGATGGGTCATTCGTCGCAGAAGATGACCACGCGGGCCACGTGTCGCTCGTCCTCGACGGCTTCGCCGGGGCCGCGCCGGCCGCTCGCGACGACCTGGCCCGTGCGCGGGTCGACGACGCGATAGGCGGTCGGCAGCCCGTCCTCACGCGTCGGGCGCAGCGCGCCGCCGTTCTCCTGGTAGATCACCTGCAGGCGGCCGGGCACCCGCAGGGCGCGCGGGCTGATGAACGTCTCCCAGTCCGGCTCCATGTCGGTCGTGGGCAGGCCGTCAAGGATCTTGCCGAGCAGCCCGACATAGGCAGAGCCCTCGAAGTCGAGGGATTCGCGCCAGCCGCCGGACGGCGCCAGGAAGTACGGCGCGTGTCCGGGCTCGTCGTCGTGTAGCTTCCACTGCCAGATGTTCGCGGCACCGTAGACGACGCCCATGGCCCCGCCCGCGCACAGGTTGCTCCACGCCTCGTGGCCCTGCCACCAGCCGGCGGCGTTGGTGACGCTGCGGGTCTGCTCGTAGGTGGGCTCGCCGTTGGCGACGGCCTTGACGGGCGTGTCGCGCCGCATGACCGCGACCCGCTCGGGGACGTGCTCGCCGCCGTGGCCGGTCTGGCACCACTGGAAGTCCAGCCAGTCGGCGTCCTGGCAGGCCCGGTTGTCGGCGTGCGGGCGGTAGTGGATGCCGGTGGGCTGGGCGTAGCAGTCCCAGGCGTGGACCTCGGCGCCGCCGGCCGCGATCTGCGGCTCGCGGCCGGAGCCGTCGGCGCCGACGAGGTAGATCGCGGGGCGGGCGCCGTAGCGGGCCACCAGGTAGCGGCAGTAGCGGGCGTACTCCTCGGGAGGTACGACCGTGCCGGCCACGTCGAGCCCCTTCCAGCCGAAGCCCTGGAAGACCGGCTGGAGCACCGGCACGATCTCGTGCTCCGCGAGGATGTCCAGGAGCCGGTCCAGGTACTGGAAGTAGGCGGGGTTGAGGGCGTTGACGTGCCCCGTGGGCAGGTCCTCGAAGGCCACGTCGAAGCCCTCGTCGGCGGAGCGGTCGCGTGGGCCGACGGCGCGCATGTCGGGCTGGACCGACATCAGCAGCACCGCGTTGAAGCCCTTGGCCTGCCGGTCGGCCGCGTAGACGCGGACCTGCTCCTCGGTGGCCCGCCAGGGCAGGCCCCAGGCGGTGTCGGCGACCATGATCGCCGGAGTGCCGTCGGCGTGGACGAGGCTGCGCCCGCCCGGCGACATCGTCCAGAAGCCGTGCCGCCGGAACCGGTGCGCGGGCGGCTCGACGGCCTCGACCTCGATGATCCCGGACGCCCCGCGAAGCCCGCGGTCGTCGAGGGAGGCGTCGGTGCTCCAGTGCCAGCGGCCGTGCGCCAGCGGCGAGCTGAACCGGACCCGCCAGGTGCGCCCGCCGTCGTAGAACGCGGGCCGGCGCAGGGACAGCCCGGAGTCGTGGGTGAAGTCGGCCCACACCTCGACGGCGGTGTAGGCGTCGGGGAGGTCGGCCGAGGCGGTGAGGGTGATCTCCACCTCGCGCCAGGCTCCCCCGACGCGCGTCACGTCGCCCATCAGCCGTCCACCTGGGCGCTGAGCAGCGCCTTCCGTGCGATGCGCTGCGCGGCCAGGGCGTCCTGGCGGGCCTGCGCCTCGGCGAGGGCGTCCACGTCGAGGACCCGCAGGGCCCGCCAGATCGTCCGCATGACCTCGATGCCGGCGCGGGCGGCCTCCACCGAGTCCTCGCGGAAGGGGAACTGGTCGAGCTGCCAGACGCCCTGCCAGCCGGCCTGGCGCAGGGTGTGGAAGAACTCGAAGGTCTCGACGAGGTGGATGGAGCCGACGACCATGTCGTCGTCCCAACCCCGGAAGTTGTCGTTGACGTCGATGGCGTAGAGCCGGTCGTGTTCGAGGATCAGCTGGGCCGCGTCGGCCGGGGACTCCAGGCCGTACAGGGAGTGGCCGAAGTCCAGCAGGATGCCGACGTTGGGCACGTCCATCTTCTCGATGGCCAGCAGGGTGCGGGCGGCCGAGGAGAAGGTCATCCGGTTACGCGGCTCGCGCGGCTTGTACTCGATGGCGAAGCGCAGGTCGGGGTGGCGCTGGGCCAGCTCCCGCACGGCGTCGATGGACAACTGCCACAACGCCTTGTAGTCGGCCTGGAAGGGGTAGTCCCAGCCGTCCTGGCCGGGCCAGAGCTTGACGTAGTCGCAGCCGAGGCGGCGGGCCAGGTCGGCGGACTCGCTGACCAGCTCGATGGCGTCGCGCCGGACGGCGGGGTCGGGGTTGGTGAAGCCGCCGCGGGCGAACTTCCTGGTGTAGATCTCCGGCGTCAGCGCGATCGCCCGCAGCCCGTTGGCCTTCAGCCGGTCCTCCAGCTGGTCCACGTCGAGGTCGGCGGGGTTGAACGGGTAGTTGATGTCGACCACGGACAGGCTGCCGACCTGGCCGGCGCGGTCGATCGCCTCCAGCGTGGAGACGGGCGGGCCGTACCCGTCCGTGGCGTAGCGGTCGCGGAACTGCCCGAAGTGCCAGAGCCCGGCGCCGAACAGTGGTTCTGCTGCCATGCGGAATGGTCTCCTATCCCTTGATCGCGCCGGCGAGGGCGCCTTGTGTGAAGAAGCGCTGGAACATCAGATAAACGATGAGGACCGGGAGGATGGACATGATGATGAAGGCGTTGAGCTGCCCGTAGTTGGAGGCGAACTGCGACTGGAAGGCCTGCAGCGCCAGCGGCACCGTACGCGCGTCCTGGTCCTGCAGCAGCACCAGGGCCATCCCGTACTCGTTCCAGGTGGCGACGAAGTCCAGGATGAACAGGGCGGCCAGGGCGGGCTTGGCCAGCGGCAGGATCACCCCGACGAACAGCCGCCAGTTCCCCGAGCCGTCGATGCGGGCGGCCTCGTCGAGCTCGCGGGGCAGCGAGCGGAAGAACCCGTACAGGAAGAACACCTGGGACGGGATGCCGAAGGCCAGGTAGGGCAGGATGATCCCGTTCGTGGAGTTCAGCAGCCCCATGCTGGACAGCGTGGTGAACATCGGGGCGATGGCGACCTGCACCGGCACCATCGCGCCCAGGGTGATCACGATGAGCAGCATCCGGTGCCGCTTGAAGCGCAGCCGCGCGATCGCGAACGCCGCCGCGGCCGAGACCATCAGGCCGAGCGGCACCTTGATGAGCGCGATGTAGGCGCTGTTCTTCACCACGGTCCACAGCTCGCCCCGCTCGGCGGCGGCGGAGTAGTTGTCCCAGCGCCACACCTCCGGCAGCGCCCAGACCGAGGAGCGGGTGATGTCGGCGGTGGACTTCAGCGAGGTCAGCACCATGAAGGCGAACGGCGCGAGCCAGATCAGCGCGGTGACGACCAGCGCGATCCACAGCCCGATGAGCGGGTAGTTGAACCGGCGGACAGCGGTCATCGCTCGTCCTCCTTCAAGGTCCACAGCAGGTACGGCAGGACGAGCGCCAAGGTGATCACGAGCAGGACGACGGCCAGCGCGTTGCCCCCTCCGAAGTTGTGGTTGATGAACGACTGGCTGTAGGACCACAGGGCCAGCACCTGGCTCGACTGGGCCGGACCGCCGTTGGTCATACCCACGATGAGGTCGAACACCTTGAGCGAGCTGATGACGGTGAGCACCAGGACGACGGTGAAGGTGGGCCGCAGCGCCGGGAGGGTGACGTTCCTGAAGGTCTGCCAGGCGGAGGCGCCGTCCAGCTTGGCCGCCTCGACGAGATCGGCCGGCACCGTCTGCAGCCCGGCCAGGAACAGCACCATGGAGAAGCCCGTCGTCTGCCAGACGAAGGCGACGAAGACGGAGTAGAGGGCGATCTGCGGGTCGCCGAGCCAGTCCTGGATCCACGACGACAGGCCGAGGGACGTCAACGTGCTGTTGACCAGACCGGAGTTCGGGTTGTACATCCACGTCCACATGGTCGCCACGGCGATCGAGGCCAGCACCGCGGGGATGTAGAACGCCGAGCGCATCAGGTTGCGGCCGAGGAGCCGGTGGTTGAGGGCCAGGGCGAGCAGCAGGGCGAGCACCGTGGGCACGATGAGCGAGAGCACCACCCACATGACGCTGTTGCGCAGGGCGGTGTGGAAGACCGTGTCGTTGGTGAAGATGTCCTGGTAGTTCGCCAGTCCCGCCCAGATCTGCGGCACGGTGGGGAAGCCGTTCCACCGCACGAAGCTGAGGTAGATCGCCGAGACGATGGGGAACAGCAGGAAGATCCCGTAGAGCGCCAGCGCGGGCGCCAGGAACGGCAGCGCGCCCAGGAAGGGCAGGCTGCGGCGTGGCGTGCGGGGGCGGTGCGAGGGGTGGGTGGGTCGTGACGTGGTGGGGGCGGTGGACACGGTGGCCAAGGCCGCTCCTCCTCGGTTGATCGGACCGGCCGGAGGGACGATCCCCCGGCCGGTCACGGCTGGTCAGTCCTTGTGGGTGTCGATGAACTTCTGCAGCAACGCGCCCGCCTCCTTGGGGGCGATCGAGCCGCTGGTGACCCCGTTCTGGATGCGCCAGTACTCGGTCGTCACGTCGGTGGGGAAGTTCTGGTCGTTGTTGAGGAAGAAGCCCTTGGCCTTGCCGGTCAGCTCGGCGATCTGCGTGTTGATCGGCGCGAGCGGGTTGGCCCCCTTGGTGTCCTTGTTCACCGGGACCGAGGAGAAGACGCCCAGGTACTTGCCCTCCACGGCGGCGGAGGTGAAGAAGTCCAGGAACTTGGCGGCCTCGTCCGGATGCTTGCTCGACTTGCTGATGTACATGCCCTCGGAGAAGCCGTAGAGCCGGTCGGTGCCGGTCGGCATCGGGAAGACGCCCACGTTGTTCTGGTCGTCGCCGGCGTCGATGTTCTGCTGGGTGAACCAGTCTCCCTCAAGCTGCATGGCCGACTTGCCCGAGTGGAACATCGCGCCCGCCTCGGCCACCGGCAGGCCGGCGAAGCCCTTGTTGAAGTAGTTGTCCGACCACTGCTTGAGCTGCTCGAAGGACTTGTCCACGCACGGCTGGCCAGCCCAGCTCGTCGCGCGGGTGTTGAGCTTGTCGCCCAGCTCGGCGCCGCAGTTGGTCTCGATGAACGTGTCCAGCAGCCGCATGACGTGCCAGTTGTCCTTGCCACCCATGGTGATCGGGGTGAGCCCGGCGTCCTTGAGCTTCTGCGCCGCCGTGGCCCACTCCTGGTACGTGGTGGGAGGCGCGCTGATGCCCGCCTTGGCGAACTGGTCCTTGTGGTAGTAGACGACCTCGGTGCGCTGCGTCCAGGGCACGCCGTGGTAGCCGCCGTACTGCGTGTAGGCCTTCAGGGTCGACGGGTTGAACCGGTCGGCCCACTTGTACTGCTGGTAGTACTTGCTCAGGTCGAGGCTCACGCCCGACTTGACCAGCTCGCCGCCGAGGCCGGGGCCGGCCCAGTTGTAGTAGATGTCCGGGCCGGAGCTACTGCCGGCCGTCGTCCGCAGCGCGTCCTTGTGCGCATCCACCGCGCGGTACTGAAGATCTACCTTGATGTTCGGGTTCTGCTTCTCGAAGTCGCCGATAATCGACTTGAACGCGGCACCTGCCGACTCCGCGTTCTGCGTGACCATCCACCAGCTCAGCTTGACCTGCCCCCCGCTGGTCGCACTGGTGTTGTCCTCGACTCGGCCGCTGCAGGCGGCCAGGAGCAGCGCAGATGCTGCCAGCACTGCCGCTTTGCCTGGGGTCTTCATTGCCATCTCCAGAGGGCTGGAGGCGATTGAATAGCTATTCAATAGCGCCTGTCTATTCGAGCGGAATGTAACGTCGGCGACATACAGCCGTCAAGAAGCAGGCGAGCCGCACACTTCCGCACCTCATTGACATGAACGCGATCCCGGCCTTAGCTTCAAAATATGCCTAGTCATATCGGAATAGATATTCAAGTCGTGGCCCGGTGATGATGTTGCTTGCTGCCGATCCGACGCGTTCGGCCGTCTATCGCCAGGCGACCGAACGGATTCGCCGGGCCGACCGGCACACCGCGGCCGCGGAGCTGGACCAGTTGGCCACAGAGGTGCGCCGGAGCATCATCCGCATGATCGACCGTGCCCAGATGGGGCACGTCGGCGGTGACCTGTCCGTCACCGACATCCTGGTCACCTGCTTCTACGGCGTGCTGTCCGTCGATCCGGAACGCCCGCACTGGAGCGGGCGCGACCGTTTCGTGCTCAGCAAGGGGCACTGCGCGGCCGCCCTGTACTCGACCCTCGCCCACTGCGGCTTCTTCCCCACGACCGAGCTGGACACCTTCATGGCCCCGCTGTCGGCGCTCAACGGTCATCCCAACCGCATCAAGGTCCCGGGCATCGAGACCAACACCGGCGCGCTCGGGCACGGCCTGCCCGTGGCCACCGGGTGCGCGCTGGCCGCCAAGCTCGACGGCGCGGACTGGCGCACGTTCGTGGTGCTCGGTGACGGGGAGTTGCAGGAGGGCAGCAACTGGGAGGCGGCCATGGCCGCCGCCCACCACGGCCTGTCGTCGCTGACCGCCGTCATCGACCGCAACCGGCTGCAGCAGGGCGCCAGGACGGAGGACACCAACGCCCTGGGCGCGCTGGACGACAAATGGCGCAGCTTCGGCTGGGAGGTACGCGAGGTCGACGGCCACGACCACCTCGCCCTCCTGCAGGCGATGAGCGGCTCGTCCACCGGCCGGCCGGTGGCCGTCATCGCCCACACGATCAAGGGGAAGGGAGTGTCGTTCATGGAGGACCGGGTTGAGTGGCACCACAAGGTGCCCAGCCCCGACCAGGTCGAAGCGGCCCTCGCGGAGCTGGCCCGATGACCCTGACCGACCAGCAGACCGCCTTCGACTGCCGCCAGGACTTCGCCGCGGAGCTCCTGGCCCTGGCCGCGGAGGACGAGCGGATCGTGGCCGTCTGCAACGACTCCGTGGGCTCCAGCAACCTCGTCGGCTTCCGGGAACGGTTCCCCGACCGGCTGATCAACGTCGGCATCGCCGAGCAGGACCTCGTCGGGGTGGGCGCGGGGCTGGCCAACGCCGGCAAGATCCCCTTCGTGTGCGCGGCGGCGCCGTTCCTCACGGGCCGCGCCCTGGAGCAGATCAAGGCCGACGTCGCCTACAGCGAGGCGCACGTCGTGCTCTGCGGGCAGAGCCCGGGCATGGCCTATGGCGAGCTCGGCCCCACCCACCACTCGATCGAGGACCTGTCCTGGATGCGCGCGGTCGCCGGGCTCGACGTGATCGTCCCGGCCGACTCCGTCCAGACCCGCGCCGCCGTCCGCTGGGCGGCGGCCTCCGGCAGGCCCAGCTACGTGCGCATCCCGCGGTTCAAGGTGCCCGTGGTCACGCCGGAGGGTGCGCCCTTCGAGCCGCGCAGGGCGGTGCTGCTCGCCGACGGCGACGACGCCACCGTGATCGCCATCGGCTCGCTGACCTCGCGCGCGCTGCAGGCGGCCGCCCGGCTCCGCGAGGAGGGCATCTACCTGCGGGTCCTCAACATGCCCTTCCTCGACCCGCTGGACGAGGACGCCGTCGAGGCCGCCGCGCGGGAGACCCGCGGCATCGTCACCGCCGAGGAGGCCACCATCAGCGGCGGGCTCGGCGCGGCCGTCGCCGCCACCGTCGTCACCCGCCACCCCGTCCCCATGCGCATCCTCGGCGTGCCCCGCGTGTTCGCCCCCACCGGCGACACCGCCTTCCTGCTCGACCACTTCGGCCTGTCCGCCGACGGCATCGTCAGCGCCGTCAAGGACCTGCTGCGCCATGGCTAGCCCGCTCATCCTGGCCATCGACCAGGGCACCAGCTCCACCAAGGCGCTGCTCGTGGACGAGGCCGGCCGGGTCGTCTCCCGCGCCGTCGTGCCGGTCGCCGAGGCCCAGCCCCGCCCCGGCTGGGTCGAGCAGTCGGCCGACGAGCTGTGGCAGAGCGTGCGGCGGGCGGTCGCCGACTGTGTCAGCCCCGAGCTGGCCGCCCGGGTCGCCGGCGTGGGGTTCAGCAACCAGCGGGAGTCGCTGGTGCTGTGGGAGCGCCGCACCGGCGAGCCGGTCGGGCCGCTGATCAGCTGGCAGGACCAGCGCACCGCCGCCCAGTGCCGCGAGCTGGCCGCCACCGGGGCCGCCGGCCTGGTGCGGTCGGTGAGCGGGATGCCGCTGGACCCGATGTTCTCCGCGCTCAAGGCCCGCTGGCTGCTCGACGCGTACGATCCGGACCGGCGCCGCGGCCGGGCGGGAGAGCTGTGCCTGGGCACCGTCGACTCCTGGCTGCTCAGCCGGCTGGGCGGGGAGCACGTCATCGAGGTCGGCAACGCCTCGCGCACCCAGCTGCTCGACGTCGGGACCGGGGACTGGGACCCGCGGCTGCTGGAGCTGTTCGGGGTGCCGGCCGAGGTGCTGCCACGGGTGGTCGCCTCCTGCGGCGCCTTCCCCGCCGTCCGCGACCTCGCGCCGCTGCCCGACGGGGTGCCGGTGCTGGCGGTCATGGGCGACTCGCACGCGGCGATGTTCGCCCACGCCGGCTGGCGGCCCGGCGTGGTGAAGGCCACGTACGGCACCGGCTCCTCCGTGATGGCCATCGGCGACTGCGGTGAGGCCCCCGGGCTGTGCCGCAGCATCGCCTGGGACGTCGGCGGCAGGGTGCTGGGCGTCGAGGGCAACATCCGGGCGACCGGGCGCACGGTCAGCTGGCTCGCGGAGCTGTTCGGCGTACGCACCGAGGAGCTGCTGTCCGAGGCCGCGGACACCGGCCCGGACGGCGTGCACTTCGTGCCGGCCTTCGGCGGGCTCGGCGCCCCGTGGTGGGAGCCGGACGCCACCCCCGTCGTGACCGGCCTGACGCTGGGCACCCGGCGCGGCCAGCTCGTCGCCGCCGCCCTGGAGGCCGTCGCCTTCCAGGTCGAGGACGTCGTGACGGCCATCGAACGGGCCGTCGGCCGGGTGAGCGTGCTCATGGCCGACGGCGGGCTCACCCGCAGCGACCGGATGATGCGACTGCAGGCCGACCTCGGCGGACGCGCCGTCGCCCGCTCCGGCGAGCACGACCTGTCGTGCCTCGGCGTGGCCGACGCCGCCGGGCTCGCGGCCAAGCTGTGGACGCTCGACGAGCTGGAACGGCGCCCGCGGCCCGCCGACCGGTTCGAGCCCGCCCTGGCCGAGACCGACCGCGCGGCCAGGAAGGCCGCCTGGCACGAGGCCGTGCGCAGATCCCAGCCCTCCTGAGAAGGGAACACCACATGACAGCAACGGCGCCGACCCCCCATCGGCGCGTCCCGATCCGCTGGATCACCGCCGCCGCCGTCGCCGTGCTGATCGTCCTCATGGCCGTCAGCACCGAGTACCGGACGGCCGAGACCGCGGCCGCGGCGGCACCGAAGAAGTTCGACCCGGCCGCGTTCGGCGCCCAGAACTACGAGGCCAAGATCGTGCCCGCCGTCAAGAGCGCCGCCGTCGACCTGCCCGTCCTGCTCGACGCCCTGGCCGCCGACAAGGACGCCGCGAGCCAGAAGTACGGCAAGCGCCAGGGCACCGGCCCCTACACCTTCGCCGTCAAGGTGACCGGCGAGGCCGGCGCGGCCAGGTCCGGGCTGCTCCCCGTCACCGTCAAGGGCCTGCCGGACGGCACCCGCGTCTCCGTGCAGATCGGCCCCGCCATCAACGGCACCGCGCTGCGCGACGCGGTGGGATTCATCACGTTCGGCCAGTTCACCAACCAGGTGGAGTACGCCGACGCCGCCACCGCCCTGAACAACCAGCTGCGCGAAAAACTGCTCAAAGGGCTGGACGCGGCGGCACTGGAAGGCAAGCAGATCTCCGTCACCGGGGCGTTCACCCTGCTGACGCCGCAGACGGTGACGATCACCCCGGTGGCGATCTCATGACCGCGCCTACTTCCGACCCGGTCCTGCGGGCCTGCGAGGTCACCAAGGTGTACGGCGGCACGCACGCCCTCAAGGGCGTCGACTTCGCCGTCGCGCCCGGCCGCGTGACCGCGCTGTTCGGCGAGAACGGCGCCGGCAAGTCGACCCTGATGAAGATCCTGGCCGGGATCGAGCGGCCCACCACCGGCGACGTCGAGCTGGACGGGCGGCCCGTGCGGCTGCGCTCCTCCCGCGACGCGGCCGACCAGGGCATCTCGATCATCCACCAGGAGCTCAGCCTCTGCCCCAACCTCAGCATCCAGGACAACCTGTTCCTGGCCCGCGAGGTCCGCACCGCGTACGGCTCCATCGACCGCAAGGCGCAGCGCGCGGCCACGGCCGCGGTCCTGCACCGGCTGGAGGAGGACGTCGACCCCGACCGGCTCGTCGGCGACCTGCGCCTCGGCCAGCAGCAGCTGGTGGAGATCGCCCGCGCCCTGCTGCAACAGGCCCGCGTCCTCATCATGGACGAACCCACCTCGGCCCTGACGGCGCCCGAGGTCGACGTGCTCTTCCGGGTGATCAGGGAGCTGACCGCCGCAGGAGTCGCCGTCGTCTACATCTCCCACCACCTGGACGAGGCGCTGGAGATCGCCGACGACGTCGTGGTGCTGCGCGACGGACGGCTGGTCGCCACGGCCCAGGCAGGCCCAGGCCGACAACAGGTCGACATCCGCTGGATCGTCGAGCAGATGGTCGGCCGCGACCAGGACACGCTGTTCCCCAGCCGCGAGCCGGTGCTCGGCGAGGAGGCGCTGGGCGTCCGAGGGCTCACCGTGGCCGACCCGGCCGTTCCCGACCGGCTGGCCGTGAACGGGCTGTCGCTCAGCGTGCGCGCGGGCGAGATCGTCGGCATCTACGGGCTGATGGGCTCCGGGCGCACCGAGTTACTGGAGACACTGGCGGGCCGCCTGCGGCCGTCCTCCGGCGAGGTGCTGCTGGACGGGGCGCCCCTGCACGAGGGCGGTATCCGCGACCGCATCGGGCGGGGCGTGGTGCTGGTGCCCGAGGACCGCCAGCGTGACGGCCTCGTGCAGACCATGTCGGTCGGGCAGAACCTGTCGCTGGCCGCGCTCGGAACGTTCGTCCGCGGCCTGTTCGTCTCCCAGGAGCGCGAGCGCGCCGCCGTCACCCGCACCATCGCCGACGTCACCGTCAAGACCAGCGGCGCCCAGGCGGCCATCGGATCGCTGAGCGGCGGCAACCAGCAGAAAGTGATCATCGGCAAGGCGCTGCTGACCGGGCCGCGCGTCCTGCTGCTGGACGAGCCGTCCCGCGGCGTGGACGTGGGCGCCAAGGCCGACATCTTCGAGCTGATGGCGGCCCAGGCCAGGCGGGGCCTGGCCGTGCTGTTCACCACATCCGACGCCGAAGAGGCCCTGCACATCCCCGACCGGCTGCTCGTGCTCGCCCGCGGCGCCCTCGTCGGCGAGTTTCGGCGCGGCGAGCTGACCCGGGAGGAACTGATGCGCGTGTCCGACGGCGGAACTCAGGACGGTTCGTCATGACGGCGACGGCGACGACCGCGGCCCCGGAGCAGGCCGCCACCCGGGCCCGCCGCCTCTCGCTGCTGAACGTGGCCTTCGAGCTGCGCGCCTTCATCGCGCTCGCCGTGCTCATCGTGATCTTCGGCGTGCTGTCGGACTCCTTCCTCACCGTCCCGAACCTGATCACGATGACCAAGCACGTCGCCATCAACGGCGTGATCGCGCTCGGCATGCTGCTGGTGATCCTCAAGGGCGGCATCGACCTGTCCGTCGGCTCCATCGTGGGCCTGTCCGGCGTGGTCGCCGGCGAGCTCCTGCAGGGTCTGCACGTCGGCGGCGTGATCGCCTACCCGCCCGTGTGGGTGGTGATCGTGCTGTGCGTCTCGGTCGGCATGGCGATCGGGCTGCTCAACGGGATCCTCGTCACCCGCTTCAACGTGGCGCCGTTCATCGCCACGCTCGGCATGCTGTACGTGGCCCGCGGCGCGGCGATGCTCATCTCCAACGGCGCCACCTACCCCAACCTGGGCGGCAACCCGGCGCTCGGCAACACCGGCTTCGAGCTGCTCGGCAGCGGGCGCCCGCTCGGCCTGCCCACCTCCATCTGGATCATGATCCTGCTGGCCGTGGCGGCGGTGCTGCTGCTGGCCAAGTCCCCGTTCGGCCGCTGGCTCTACGCCACCGGCGGCAACGAGCGGGCCGCCGACCTGTCGGGCGTGCCGATCCGGCGGGTCAAGACCATCGTGTACGTGATCTCCGGGGCCTGCGCGGCGGTCGCCGGGCTCATCATCGCCTCGGAGCTCACCTCGGCCGCCCCGCAGGCCGGGGAGACGTACGAGCTCAACGCCATCGCGGCGGTGGTCATCGGAGGCGCCGCGCTCAGCGGCGGCCGGGGCACCGTGCGCGGCACCCTGGTCGGCGCGTTCGTCATCGGGTTCCTCGCCGACGGCCTGGTGATCCTGGGCGTGTCGACGTTCTGGCAGATCCTCATCAAGGGCGCGGTCATCATCCTCGCTGTGATGCTCGACCAGGGCCAGCAGCGATTCAAGCGACGGGGAGCCGCCGCGGCGGCGGTCGCCGCCAGCAAGAAGCAAGACTGAACCACAAGGAGACAGCATGCCCCCCACCCGCATTGTCACTTTGGCCCTGTCCGTCCTGCTCGGCTGCACCACGCTGACCGCCTGCGGCGGCGGCGACCAGCCCGCGACCACCGCGACGGCGGGCAGCGGCAGCGCCGCGGCCGGCGGCGGCCTGATCGCGATCATCACCCCGTCGCACGACAACCCGTTCTTCAAGGCCGAGGCAGAGGCGGCCAAGGCCCAGGCCGAAAAGCTCGGCTACCAGACGTCCGTGGCCTCCCACGACGACGACCCGAACAAGCAGAGCGAGCTGATCGACGCCGCCATCTCCCGCCAGGCCAAGGCGATCATCCTGGACAACGCGGGCGCCGACGCCTCCATCGGGCCGGTCCGCAAGGCCGCGCAGGGCGGCATCCCGGTCTTCCTGATCGACCGGGAGATCAACGCCACCGGCATCGCCAAGGCCCAGATCGTCTCCAACAACTCCCAGGGCGCCCAGCTGGTCGCGCAGTCGTTCGTGGAGGCCATGAAGAGCAAGGGCAACTACGTCGAGCTGGTCGGCAAGGAGTCCGACACCAACGCCAGCGTCCGATCCAAGGGCTTCGCCGACGTGATCTCCCAGTATCCGGACCTGAAGTCGGTGGCCAAGGAGAGCGCCAACTGGGACCAGCAGGAGGCGTTCACCAAGATGGAGACCATCATCCAGAAGAGCCGTGACATCCAGGGCGTCATCGCCGGCAACGACACCATGGCCCTGGGCGCGGTCGCGGCGCTGAAGGCCGCCGGCCTGCTGAAGAAGGTCGTGGTCGTCGGCTTCGACGGCAGCCCCGACGCCATCGCCGCCATCAAGGCGGGCGAGATGCACGCCACCGGGCTGCAGCCCGCCGCGCTCGGCGCGACCAGCGCCGTGGACCAGGCCGACCAGTTCATCAAGACCGGTAAGACGGGCAAGGACGAGAAGCAGTCCATCGACTGCGAGCTCGTCACGGCCGACAACGCCGACGAGTTCGGGGTGTTCGCCAGGAAGTGACCCTGCCGGACGTCTGCACCACGCCGGCTCGGACAATAGGCTTCATTCAGGAGTGAATAGAAAGGCGGTGCGCGGTGGTCCAGAACGCGGAACGTAGGCGCGACACGACCAAGGATCACCTGCGACTCCTGGCCCGGGTGGCGCGCATGTACCACGAGCAGAACATGCGCCAGCCCGAGATCGCCGCCACGCTCAACATCTCACAGCCCCGCGTGTCCCGCCTCCTCAAGGAGGCGGTCACGCGGGGCATGGTCCGCACGGTGGTCACGCTCCCCGAAGGGGTGCACACCGAGCTGGAGGAGGAGCTGCAGCGCCGGTACGGGCTGCGCGACGCCGTGGTCGTGGACATCGAGGACTACCAGGACGACGTGATCCCGCCGCTGGCCTCCGCGGCGGCGGCCTACCTCGGCGTCACCTTCACCGGCGGGGACGTGATCGGCATCTCCTCCTGGAGCGAGACCCTGCTGGCCACGGTCGAGCGCCTGCCGCAGAAGAACTCCCAGGTCGCCGACCGGGTGATCCAGCTGGTCGGCGGGGTCGGCAGCCCGGAGGCTCAGGTGCACGCCACCCGGCTCGTCGCCCGCCTGGCCAACCTCACCTACGCCCGGCCGGTCTTCGTGCCCCTGCCCGGCGTCGTCGCGACCACCGCGATCCGCGACGCGCTGCTGGAGGACCCCAGCGTGAAGGACGTGCAGGCGCAGTGGCACGACCTGACCGTCGTGCTGGTGGGCATCGGCAGCCTGGAGCCCTCCCCGCTGCTGCTCAGCAGCGGCAACGCGGTCAGCCAGGCCGACCAGGAGGAGCTGCGCGGGCTCGGCGCCGTCGGCGACGTCTGCCTGCACTTCTTCGACTCCACGGGCAAACCCGTCGACTCGGGCTTCGACCAGCGCGTCATCGGCATCGACGCGCCGACCTTCCGCGCCGTCGAACGGCGGGTCGGGGTCGCGGGCGGCATGCGCAAGCTCTCCGCCATCAAGGCCGCGATCGAGGGCGGCTGGGTCAACGTCCTCATCACCGATCTGACGATCGCCCGCCTGCTCTGCGCCTGATCTGGTTACGCTGGATCCATCCGAACAGGAGTGATGCCCGGTGTCCGATCAGCAGGCTCGCGAAGCATCGACCAACCGCCTGGCCCGCCGCCTGGCCGCGGCGATGGGCGTCTCCTGGTTCGTCGGCGCGGCGTGGATCGTCCTGTTCTACCTGGACCCCGCCCTCCCGCTCCTGGCCGACCTGGGCAACTGGAACCTGCTGGCCGGGTTCGCCCTCTTCCTGCTGGGCGCGGCGTTCGCCCTGGCCCTGCTGGTGACGGTGATCGTACGGTCGGGCCGCCGCCCCTAGGCGGGACCGCCGAGGTCGAGGCCCACCGCGCTCCCCACGCGACGCCGGATCCGTAGCCCGCTCCTTCAGCTCGCGGCGTGCAGCACCAGCGCCGGGTCCAAGGCCAGCGTGGCCACCGCCGCCCCGAGAAACCCGAGCGCCAGGAAGAACATCGGCGAGAAGTCGCTGACGCGCAGGTGGGTGTAGAGGGCGCAGACGAAGTAGAGGACGAGGCCGGCCGCGGCGGCCGTGCCGATCAGCGGCACGCCGAGGAGCCCTAGCGCCAGCCCGAGCGCGCCCGCAGCCTTGAGCGCGCCGATCGGGAATACCAGCCACGATTCGGGCACTCCCGCCGTCTTCAGGGCGGGGCCGAGGGTCCGCATGATCGGTTCGAGCCGGGTCATGGCGGCGAAGCCCGAGAACGTGTTGGCGGCGATGGTCACGAGGGCGGTGACGACATAGGCGGTGGTCAAGAGAGCTCCTTGGAAAGCGGCGGCAGCCGTGCACCCCCTGAGAGCCCTCGACGCCGCCGAGTGTGACATCACGGTCGCCGCTCTGCTGGGTGCCCTAGCGCTTCTCGCGCACCCTGTGCCAAACTCACAGTTATAGAACTCTCGTCAGAGTTATAGAGGAGTGAGGCACATGAAAGCAGAGGTCCTGGCGACGCGGCCAGGCGTGATGGAGGACCCCGGCGCGCTGGGCAGGTTCGGGGACTACGGCGGGCTGTACGTGCCGGAGTCGCTGGTCGCGGCCTGCCGGCAGGTGGAGGCGGCCTTCCGGGAGGCCCGGACCGACCCGGCGTTCCGCGAGAGCCTCGCGGAGGCGCTGACCCTGTACGTGGGGCGGCCCACGCCGCTGACCCCGGCCCGGCGGCTGTCCGCGGAGCTCGGCGTGACCCTGCTGCTCAAGCGGGAGGATCTCACCCACACCGGCTCCCACAAGATCAACAACGTGGTGGGCCAGGCGCTGCTGGCCCGCCGGATGGGCCGCACCAGCCTGATCGCCGAGACCGGCGCGGGCCAGCACGGCGTGGCCGTCGCGACCGCCGCCGCCCTGCTGGGGCTGCGGGCGACCGTGTTCATGGGCGAACGGGACGTCGAGCGGCAGTCGCTGAACGTCTTCCGGATGCGGATGCTGGGCGCCGAGGTCGTACCGGTCGGCACCGGCAGCCGCACCCTCAAGGACGCCACCAGCGAGGCGTTGCGCCACTGGGTGGGGGTCACCGACGAGGCGTACTACTGCGTCGGCTCGGTCATCGGGCCCAACCCGTACCCGTGGATGGTGCGCGAGTTCCAGCGGGTCATCGGCGACGAGGCGCGCGAGCAGTGCGCCGGGGCGCTCGCCAGCGCCGTGCCCGACTATGTCGTGGCCTGCGTGGGAGGCGGCTCCAACGCGGCGGGCACGTTCGCCGGCTTCGTCGGCACCACCGCCCGGCTCGTCGGCGTCGAGGCGGAGGGCGGCGCGGGGGCGGCCAGGGGCACGCTGGGCGTGCTGCACGGCTTCCGCTCGCTGTTCCTCCAGGACGACCACGGGCAGATCACCGAGGCGCACTCCATCGCGGCCGGCCTCGACTACCCCGGGGTCGGGCCGGAGCACGCCCACCTGCGCGATCTCGGCAGGGCGCGCTATGTCACGGTCTCCGACGAGGAGGTGGTGGCCGCGGCGGTGCGGCTGGCCCGCGCCGAGGGCATCGTGCCCGCGCTGGAGTCGGCGCACGCGGTCGCGTGGGTGCTCCGCGCGGCGCGTACGGGCGAGCTGCCGCCGGGTGCGACGGTTCTGCTCACCCTGTCCGGCAGGGGCGACAAGGACATCTCGACCCTGAAGGAGCTGGTATGAGTACCGGACTGCTCGAAAGGCCGCTGCGCGACCGGCGCGACGGCGGTCACAAGCTGCTCATGCCGTACGTGACCGGCGGCATCGCCCCCGGCTGGACCGGCTACCTGCGGGCGTTCGCCGCCGCCGGCGCGGACGCGATCGAGCTCGGCCTGCCGTTCTCCGACCCCACGCTCGACGGCGCCACCATCCAGGAGGCGTCGGACGCGGCGCTGGCCCGGGGCACGACGGTGGACGGCATCCTGGCCGAGGTCGCCGAGCTGCGCCTGGACGTGCCGCTGGTCGCCAGCACCTACTACAACCTGGTGCTGCGCGACGGGCCCACGGCGTTCTGCCGGGCGCTGCGCCGGGCGGGGATCGCCGGGCTCATCGTGCCCGACCTGCCGCTGGACGAAGCCGGCGAGCTGGCCGACGCGGCGGCGGCCACCGGCGTCGACCTGGCGCTGCTCGCCTCCCCGGTGACGCCGCAGCCGCGGCTGGACGAGATCTCGCGCCGCAGCCGGGGCTTCGTCTACGCCGTCTCGGTGATGGGCACCACCGGCGAGCGGACCGCGCTCGCGGAGTCCGCCGCGGCCCTCACCGAACGGATCAAGCAGGGCAGCGACCGGCCGGTCTTGCTAGGATTTGGCATTTCCACGCCCGAGCAGGCCGTGGAAGCCACCCGGCGCGCCGACGGTGTCGTCATCGGTGCCGCGATCATGCGCCGGATCCTCGACGGGGCGGGGCCGGACGACGTCGGCGCCTACCTGACGGGGCTGCGGCGGGCCCTTGACCAGGAGCGTGACGAAAGACCATGGCCCGTGACGCCGGACACGAAGCGAGGTACCGCGCCATAGCCGCCGACCTCGCGGCGAAGATCCGGGCGGGACATTACGCCCCCGGCGCGGCGCTGCCGTCCCAACGCGAGCTGAGCGCCTCGTACGGGGTCACCCTCATGACGCTGCGCCAGGCGCTCCGGCAGCTCAGCGACGAGGGGCTGATCGTGCAGCAGGCCGGCCGGGGCACGTTCGTGTCCCCGCCGCACCTGGCCTACCAGCTGGGCTCCCTGCGGAGCCTCGCCGACGACCTCAGGAAACAGGGCCACGAGATCCGCACCGTCGTGCTCGGCCGCTCGGTGCGCCGGGTGCCGGCCCGCATCGCCGCCCAGTTGCGCACGGCTCCCGGCGAGACCGCGCTGCGGCTGGAGCGGGTGCGCGAGTTCGCCGGCCGCCCGGCGATCCACCAGGTCTCCTGGATCCGCCGGCCGGCCGCCGAGCAGATCCGCGATCGGGACTTCACCGCCACCTCCCTCTACGGCGCCCTCGCCGACTGCGGGGTGGCCGTGGCGCGTGCCTCGGAGAAGATCCGGCCCGGCCTGCTCGACCCGGCCGTCGCACCCCACCTCGGGGAGCCTGCCGGCAGCCCGGTCTTCGTCAGCGAGCGGATCACGTACGCGCTCGACGCCACCGCGCTGGTCGCCGACCACGCCACGATCCTGGGCAGCATGATGGAGATCCGCACAGAACGGGCCGCCACCGGCCTCTCCCTCACCTGGGGCGCGAGCACCTGACCCAACCCGCAAGCCCGCTCAGGTAGATCTTGGTCAATGTTTTCGATCTACGTCGGCGCAGGTCAGCGTGTCAGCCGCCAGAGCGTTCCGATCGACTGCGATGTTGGTGCTCCAGGTATCACCCGGTGTTGGAGCGCACAATGATCAATCTCGGCTTCGTCGGGCCCAGCCGTCCCGCCAACGACTACAGGCTCACCGAAGTGATCGACGGCGACACCCCGAAGATCGAAATGTCGATCCGCATGGTGTCCATCGACACCCCGGAAAGCCACTACGGGGGCAGCCCGGCCACGGCCCAGGCCGCGCTCGACCGCACCAAGGCCCGCCTGCAGGACGGCACGTACGACGCCATCCCCCAGCAGCTGCGCGACCACCTCATCTCGCGCATCACCCCCAACGCCGCCGACCACCACCTCACCGCCGGCCAGCTCGCGGCCGAGGCGCACAAGACCATGGTGAAGACCCGCCTGACCCGCCCGGACGGCACCCAGCGCAAGTTGGCCGTGGTCGCCACCGGCGAGCTCGTCGAGAACCACGGCCGCCTGCTGGCCTACACCGCGCCCTGGTTCGCCGGCGGGACGTCCGACCCCATGCCGCCCCGCGACGACCCGCAGCGCCGCACCTTCAACCTCGACATGCTGTCGCTCGGGTGGGCCGCCAGCTTCCTCATCTACCCCTCCATCCCGCCCGCCTACGACCTGAACCTGATGCTCGACGAGGCCGAGGACGCCTGGCAGCACAAGCGCGGCGCGTGGGCGCAGTTCGGCCCGGAGCTGCTGCTGGGTTACGAGTACCGGGCCTGCATCAAGCTCGGCACCAAGGACCTGAAGAACCCGGCGGAGGCCGTCGCGAACGCCTACGAGCGCGTCTGCGTCGACCTGCGCACCCTGACCGAGGTCGGCCCGTTCGGCTACCACGAGGTCCCGCCACCGAACCGGCTGTGGATCTGGAAGACGGACCTGGCGCAGGCCCGCAAGGACCTGCCCATCAAGCACTGACCCGGAGGAGAAGGTCACGCCGCCGCGCGGACGATGTCCAGGGCCTCCTCGACGCGGTCGGCGTGGGTGCGGAAGCTGAGCACGCACAGGCGCAGGAAGAACCGCCCGTCGACGGTGGTGCTGCTCAGGAACACGCGCCGGGTGTCGTTCACGTCCGCGAGGAGCCGCCGGTTGCGCTCGTCCGTGCCGCGCAGCCGGAAGAGCACCACCGTCAGGTCCGGCCGCCACGGCACCTCGAAGCGCGGGTCCTGGGCGAGCCGGCGGTGGACGTGGCCGGCGAGGTCGAGCTTCTCGTCCAGCTCCCGCTCGAAGGCGCGCACGCCGTGCAGGTGCAGCGGCAACCACAGCCGCAGGCCGCGGAACTCCCTGGTCAGCTCCACCCCGAGATGCCCGTAGTCGGGCAGGCCGTCCATCGCGTTCAGGTCCTGCAGGTACCGGCCGTCGGCCGCGTGGGCGGCGTGCAGCACGGCCGGGTCGCGTACCAGCAGCACGCCGGTGCCGTACGGGAGGAAGAGGCTCTTGTGCGGGTCCAGCACGATCGAGTCGGCGGCCTCGATCCCGGCCAACCGGGTCCGGCCGCGTTCGGTGAGTTGGAAGCCGCCGCCGTAGGCCGCGTCGACGTGGAACCAGAGCCCTTCGCGGCGGGCCAGCTCGCCCAGCTCGGGCAGGGGGTCGACGGTGCCGGAGCTGGTGGTTCCGGCGGTGGCGGCCAGCAGGAACGGGTGCAGTCCCGCGGCGCGGTCGTCGGCGATCATCCTGGCCGCCGACGCGACGTCCATGCGCAGGTCCGCGGTCGCGGGCACGACGCGGATCGATTCCGGGGGCAGGCCCGCGATGCGGGCGGCCTTGGCGACGCAGTAGTGCGTGTGCTCGGTCACGTAGAACGTGCCGTCGCCCGGGCGGCCGTGCCGGGCGGCGAGCAGCGCCGACAGCGTGGCCGGCGAGCCGCCCGTCGTGACCAGCCCGCCCGCACCCGCCGGCAGGCCGAAGCGGTCGCAGAGCCAGGTCAGCACCCCGTGCTCCATGGCGACCAGGGCAGGGGACATCTGGGCCACGGTGGTGAAGCGGTTGGCGGCCTGGGCGAGCAGCTCCGCCAGCGCCGCGGTGACCAGCCCGCCCGCAGGGAAGTAGGCCAGATAGCCGGGCCCCGCCGTGTTCACGCCCTGCCCGGCCGCCTGCCGGAACGTCTCCAGGAGCGCGCCGAAGTCGCCGGGACCGTCGGCGGGCGGCCGGAGCAGCGTGGCGGCCAGCCGGTCCACCTGCCCGTAGTCGCTCGCGGGCGCCGAGTCCAGCTCGGCGACCCAGTCGGCCAGGAAGTCCACCGCCTGGCGGCCCAGCCGGGCGACGGCGGACCGGTCGAGTTCGAGGGGAAGAGCACTTTCGTCGGTCGTCACGCGAGGCACCGTAGACCGGTGGCGGGCGCCAAGGATTGGACGTTATTGCACGGCACGCTGGTACGCGCGGGGCGGGACGCCGACCAGGCTCCGGAAGTGCCGCGAAAGGTGCGACTGATCGCAGAACCCCACGGCCAGCGCGGCCTGGGCCGGCGGCATGCCCTGTCGCAGCAGCTCGCGGGCCTTCACGACGCGCAGCTGGGTCACGTACGCGTGCGGCGGCATGCCGTACGCGCGCCGGAACGAGCGCAGCAGCGCGAACGGCGTGACCCCGGCCGTGGCGGCCAGCTCGGTCAGGCCGGGCGGGTCCGGCATGGTCGCGTGCAGCAGGTCGCGGACCCGGGCCACGCTCCTCCGCCCGGCCGAGCGGGCCGGGCGCCCCGGGCGGCGCGTGCCGTACGCGCCGAGCACGAGGGCCAGCACCGCGCGCAGCTGGGAGTCGGCGGCCAGCGACGCGCCGGACTCCGCCGCGTGATGTGCGGCCGTCACCCGCCGGGCCACCCGCGCGTCGGGCGCCACCCTCCGCTCGAACGACGGGACCCCACCGGGCACGCCGAGCTCGTCCGCGACCTCCCGCACCTGCTCGACGCTCGGGTACAGCACCCGGTACGCCCACCCGTCGGCGGTCCGGGGCTCGCCGGTGTGGACGACGCCGGGCTCGATCAGCACGACGTCGTCCGCGCCCGCGTGCTCGACGCCGTCGGCGAAACGGATCTCCTCCAGGCCCGCCTCCAGCGCCCCGATCGCGTACGTCTCATGGCTGTGCCGGGCGAACCGGCGGCGGACGAAACGCGCCCGCATCAGGTCCAGGCCGCCAAGGCCGCGATAACGCCAATACGTGGCGAACTCCCCGGATCCCATGACGACCTCCCTCGCTGGGCCGTCGGCGTGCGGCTCCCCAGGGAACGGTACGCCGAGCACCGCTGCGCCGGACCATTCCCTACGATCTCACCTTGTGCTACCTTTCGCATAAATAGAGAAAGGTTGAAACGGTGATGACACCCGACCCGGCGGCGACCGCCACGACGGTCGTCGAGATGGCCCGCGACGGGCGTTTCGCGGAGATCGAGAGCCTGTTCGCGGGGGCGCTGCGGGCACAGGTGTCCGCCGAGACGCTGGGGGCCGTCTGGGCCGCCGAGATCGGGCGGCACGGGCCCGTCTCCGCCGTCGGGGAGCCGGTCGGCGAGCCGATCCGGGCGGGGCTGGTCCGGGTGAGCGTCCCGGTGACGTGCGAGCGCGGCGGGCTCATGGTGATCATGTCGGTGGACGACGCGGGCGAGCTGAACGGCCTGCAACTGGCACCGCTGGACGCCCCGGAGTGGGCACCGCCCGCCTACGCCCGCCCGGAGCTGTTCGAGGAGCACGAGGTGACCGTCGGCTCGGGCCCCCTGGCCGTACCCGGCACGCTGAGCCTGCCGCGCGGTCGCGGTCCGTGGCCCGGTGTGGTGCTGCTCAGCGGCGGCGGGCCGTTCGACCGGGACGCCACCACCGGGCCGAACAAGCCGCTCAAGGATCTGGCCTGGGGGCTGGCGAGCCGAGGGGTGGCGGTCCTGCGGTACGACAAGGTGACCCACGTCCACGCCGACCGGCTGGCCGGCGACTTCACGATGGCCGACGAGTACGTCCCGCACACGGTCGCCGCCGTCGAGCTGCTCCGGCAGCGGCCGGACGTGGACCCCGCGCGGGTCTTCGTCCTCGGCCACAGCATGGGCGGCAAGGCGGCCCCGCGGATCGCCGCCGCCGAGCCGTCCGTGGCCGGTCTGGTGATCATGGCCGGTGACGCGCAGCCGATGCACGAGGCGGCCGTACGCGTCGCCCGCCACCTCGCCTCGGCGAACCCCGACTGGCAGGCGGCGGCCGAGACGATCATCCGTCAGGCCGCGGTGGTCGGGGGCCCGGGGTTGTCCGCCGCCACGCCGGCCGCGGACCTGCTGTTCGGCTTCTCCGGCACGTACTGGCTGGACCTGCGCGGCTACGACCCCGTCGCGACCGCGGCGGCGCTGGACATGCCGATGCTCCTCCTCCAGGGCGCCCGCGACTACCAGGTGACCGTCGACGACGATCTGGCGCGATGGCGGGCCGGGCTCGCGCACCGGCCGGACGTCACGTTCCGCGTCTACGACGCCGACAACCACCTGTTCTTCCCCGGCGAGGGCCCTTCGACCCCGGCCGAGTACGAGCCGGCCCAGCACGTCGACCCGGCCGTGGTCGCGGACCTCGCCGAGTGGCTCTCACCGGGTCAGCGGTAGGTCACCCGATTTCTGTCCGGGCTCAAGGGCCGACTCGCTCTCGCTCCGCTGGGCGGGCAGCTCGGGGACGGCCTCCTCCTCCGCGAGGGCGGGCCGCTCGGGCCGGAGCCGTTCCGAGCCGACCGTGGCGGGCTCGGCCGGCGCCGCGCTCTGCGTCGCCCGTTCGAAGAAGCGCAGCAGCTCGACCGGCAGCGGCATGATCAGCGTGGAGTTCTTCTCCGCGGCGACCTCCACCACGGTCTGCAGCAGGCGCAGCTGCAGCGCGCCCGGCGTCTGGGACATGATGCCCGAGGCGTCGGCCAGCTTGCCCGCGGCCTGCAGCTCGCCGTCGGCGACGATCACCCTGGACCGCCGCTCGCGCTCGGCCTCGGCCTGGCGGGCGATCGACCGCTTCATGGCCTCGGGCAGCTGCACGTCCTTGATCTCCACGCGATCGATGTGGATGCCCCAGCCGAGCGCCGGGCTGTCGATCATGAGCGCGAGGCCCCTGTTCAGCTCCTCGCGGTTGGTCAGCAGATCGTCCAGCTCGCTCTTGCCGATGATGGACCGCAGCGAGGTCTGGGCCACCTGCTCGACGGCGAACAGGTAGTTCTGCACCTCGATCGCGGCCCGCATCGGGTCCTGCACCCGGAAGTAGGCGACGGCGTCGACCCGTACGGAGATGTTGTCCCTGGTGATGCCCTCCTGCGTGGGGATCGGCATCGTGACGATCTGGACGTTGACCTTCCGCATGCGGTCGACCCCAGGTATCAGGAACCTCAGGCCCGGCTCGCGGATGTGCTGCTGCGCCCGGCCGAAGCGGAAGACGATGCCGCGTTCGACCTGGTTGACGACTCTCACCCCGGCGACCACCACCAAGAAGAGCAAGAAGGCGATGACTCCGAGCACGATGTTGATGTCCATGGACCTATCCCTTCTCTTACGAGACTAGGTCCTTTGAACCTCACCCTGGGGTCTCACTCCGCAGCCGCAGCTATGTCGCGTGACCAGGGCGGCGTGCGGGGCGAGCGGGGCGGGCGCCTCGTCGAACAGCAGGGCGACGGCCTGCTCCGCCATGGCCTGGAGCGGCTGCTCTGTCACCGTCAGCGCCGGAGCGGTGTGGGCGCTCTCCGGGGTCCCGTCGAGGCTGATGACGGCGAGCCGGTCGGGGACGGCCAGGCCGCAGGCCCAGGCACCGGACAGGACGCCGATGGCCTGCTCGTCCGTGGCGGTGACCAGGGCGTGGGGCAGGGCGCCCACGGCGGCGAGGCGGCGGGTCAGGGCGTCCGCCTCGGCCCGTGAGTAGGCGCAGCGCAGGAGCGCGGCGTCTGGGTCGCCGGCGACGGCCGCGTGCCAGGCCGCCCGCCGCACGCCCACGGGCCCCTCGTCGTCCGGCCCGGCCAGGAAGGCGACGTGCCGGTGCCCGTGCCCGCGCAGGTGCGCGACCGCCTCCCGCACCGCGCCCTGGTTGTCGGCCGCCGCCACGCGCGCGCCCGGGGGGCCGTTGTGGATGTAGACGGCCCGTACGCCGGCCGCCTCGGTCACGTCCGCCACGTCGCCCACGGAGTCCGCCGAGACGATCACCAGCCCGTCGACCTGGGCGGCCAGGAACCGCTCGACGAGATGCCGCTGGCGCCGCGCCGAGTAGCCGGCGTTGCCCACCAGCGTGAGCAGGTCGCGGCTCTCCAGCGCCCGCTCGACGTGCCTGGCCAGGGCCCCGAAGTAGGGGTTGGACGCGTCGGCCAGCACCAGGCCGGCCACGCCCGTGGTGCGCGAGCGCAGCGCGCGGGCGATGCGGTTGGGGCGGTAGCCGAGCTCCGCCGCCGCGGCCAGGACGCGCTCGCGGGTGGCGGCGGCCACGGGCCGGGGCCCGTCGTTCATCACATAGCTGACCACCGCCGTAGAGGTGCCCGCTCTGCGGGCCACGTCGGCCAGAGTGCTCGGACGTTTCATCATGACGGTTTACATTCTCGCATCTAATCGTTTAGATAGGCACTCGGCAGATCTAAACGATTAGACAAGAGGTGACCGTGCTGCCTTTGGTCGTCGACACCGACACCGGCTCGGATGACGCGGTGGCGCTGCTGCTGGCCGCCGCCAGCGGGCTGGGCGACGTACGCGTCGTGACGACGGTGGCGGGCAACGTGCCGCTCCCGGTCGCGACCCGCAACGCCCTCATCTCCCTGCAGACGGCCGGCCGCCAGGACATCCCCGTCCACGAGGGCTGCGCCTGCCCGATGACCCGCGCGCTGTCCACGGCCCAGCACGTGCACGGCCAGGACGGGATGGGCGATCTGGGCCTCCCCGACCCGCTGCGGGCCGCCGAGCCCGAGCATGCGGTCGACGTCCTCCTGGACGCGCCCCGCGACCTCCCCGGCGAGCTGACGCTGGTCACCCTGGGGCCGCTCACCAACGTCGCCGCCGCCCTGCTCCGCGACCGCGACCTGCTCTCCCGCTACCGGCACGTGTACTGCATGGCCGGCGCCGCGGACATGCGGGGCAACGTCTCGGCCACCGCCGAGTTCAACGTGTGGGCCGACCCGGAGGCCGCCCGCGTGGTGCTCCAGGCCGCCACGCCGGACAAGGTGACCTGGATCGGCTGGGACGTCTCGCGCCAGGACGCCGTCATGACCCCGGCGGACCAGCTCCGGCTGGAGCGGCTCGGCACCCCCATGGCCGCCTTCGCCCACCGCGTCAACCGGACGGTCGCCGACTGGGCCCGCGACGTCACCGGCCTGCCGGGCTACGACCTCCCCGACCCCGTCGCCATGGCCGTGGCGCTCCGGCCCGAGCTGGCCGTCGAGCGGGAGCGGGCGTACGTGGACGTCGCGCTCGGCGACGAGACCCGCGGCCAGCTCATCATCGACCGCCGCCGCACGGCCCCCGCACCGAACCTGACGCTGGTGCGGCGGGTCGACGAGACCGCTTTCAAACAACTGCTCTTCGACACCTGTGAGGGACCGCGATGACCCAGCGTTACGAGCTGCACTGCCATCTCGACGGATCGGTACGCCCGAGCACGATCGCCGACCTGGCGCGCCGCCAGGGCATCACCCTGAGCGCACCCGTCGAGGAACTGGTGACGGCGCCCGCCGGGTGCGGCAGCCTGAGCCGGTTCCTCACGTACATCGACGTGCCCCTCCAGGTGCTGCAGACGCCCGACGCGCTGAGCAGGGCCGCCCGCGAGCTGGTGGCGGACTGGAGCGCGGACGGCGTGGTCTACGGCGAGACGCGCTTCGCCCCGCAGCTGCACGGCCACCAGGGCATGACCATGGACGAGGCGGTCGTGGCCGTCGCCGAGGGCCTGGCGGCGGGCCAGGCGAACACGGGAGTGCGTACCGGGCTGCTGCTGTGCTGCCTGCGGCACCAGACGCCGGACGAGAGCCTGGCCGTCGCCGAGACGGCGCTGCGGCACCGCGACAAGGTGGCCGGGCTCGACCTGGCCGGCGACGAGCAGCGCTACGCCGGCGCGCCGCACCGGGCCGCGTTCGACCTCGCCCACGCCGCCGGCCTCCCGTGCACGGTGCACGCCGGCGAGGCGGCGGGCCCGGAGAGCATGTGGGAGGCGCTCGACGTGCTCGGCGCCCGCCGGATCGGGCACGGCGTGCGCTGCACCGGCGACTCCGCGCTGCTCGAACGGCTGCGCCGCGACCGGATCGCCCTGGAGATGTGCCCGATCAGCAACGTCATGACCGGTGCCGTCCCCAGCATGCCGGAGCACCCCGCGATCCCGCTTCTGGAGGACGGGCTGGCGGTCACGATCGGCACCGACACGCGCACCACCGCCGGAACCACGCTGGAGCGGGAGTTCGCCGGGTGGACGGCCGAGCAGGAGAAGCTCGCCCAGGCGAACGCGGCGGAGGCGGCCTTTCGGAGCTGAAAGTTTCACCGGGTCTTGACAGTCTCTGTTGCGAACCTCAACACTCTAGCCGCTCCAAAATATGTGACATAACGCACGGTGTTAGCGCTAACACAAAGGCGGCTCCCGGAGGTTTCCGAATGAGACGATTGCGGGCGGCGACGGTCGCCCTCCTGATGCTTGTCACCGCGTTCCTCACGACCACCCCGGCGGCTTCGGCGGCAGCGAAGGCCGTCTTCATCCCCGCGCGCTGGCAGAGCACGGGCGAGGTGCCGTGGGCCAGCGACCGTACGAAGGAGTCCGCGAACTTCATCTTGTTATGGGGTGACCGCTCGGGCACGAACCCCAAGACCGCGCCCTCCCCGTACAACTTCGACCCCGACAACATGCTCAGCCAGTTGGAGAGCCTCTACTCCTTCTACGTGAACACCATGAAGTTCACGCCGGAGACCGGGCTGCTGGCACAGTACAAGATCATCGTCATCGTCACCAGGACCTGGTCGAACGCGCCGCTCGACGCGTGGGCGACGGGCGGCTCGACCGACGGCAAGGTCGGCGTCATCAACATCGCCCCCGGCGCCGCGCTGCCCGGCTCATGGGGGCTGGCGCACGAGCTGGGGCACGTCTTCCAGAACTACACGTTCCTCGGCAGGTCCGGATACGGGTTCACGGACCCGAGCGCCGGCACGTTCTGGGAGACCAGCGCCGAGTTCATGGCCATGCAGGTTTACCCGAAGACGGCCGCGGGCGACCTGACGCGGTTCATCCGCACGGAGAACCTCGCCTACAGCAGCAGCCGCCACCACTACGGCAACTGGATGCTGCTGCAGTACATCAAGGACCGCGACGGCCTGGCCATGTTCAGCCGCCTGTGGAACGAGGCCAGGAGCAACGAGCACCCGCTGGAGACCTATCGCCGGATCGCCGGCATCGACCAGGCGGAGCTCAACCGGCGGCTGGGTGAGTACGCCCAGCGCAACGTGACGTGGGACTACTCCAACCGCGCCGACTTCATGCCGTTCATCAACAGCCTGTATCCCTTCGTCACCGCCTACAACGGCGTGGAGGCGCAGGCGGTCAACGCGGCGGCCGGGCACTTCCGCGTCTCCGACGCCATCGCGCCCTCCGACTACGGCTACAACAAGATCCGCCTGGTCCCGAGCAGCGACGGCGCGCTCATCCGGATGCGGTTCAGGGGCCACGTCAACTCGGCGGCCGGGTCGGGCTGGTCGTACGGGTTCGTGGCGGTGAAGAATGGCACGCCCCGCTACAGCCCCGTCTACAACTCCTCGAACGGCGAGGTGACCTTCCAGACCCAGGCGGGCGAGAAGGACGTCTACCTCGTGGTCGTCGGCGCGCCGAGCGCCGTGCACAAGTACGCCTTCCTCGACGGCTACCCGAAGAACTACCGCTACCCGTACCAGTTCCGCCTGCAGGGCGCCACGCCGTGGGGCTTCGAGCCCGGTCACGTGCAGCCGGCCGCGCCGGGCGGCGGCCACTGGCACTCCAACGGCGGCGGCTGGGTGGACAACCGCGCCAACGTGGCCGCCACCGCCTACGTCGGCCCCAGGGCCGCCGTGTACGGCAACAGCACGGTCAGCGGCAACGCCCGCGTCGAGGACCTGGCCTGGGTCAACAGCGGCGCGACCGTCGGCGGCAACGCCGTGGTGAAGAACAGCGCGCTGGTCCAGGGCGGCGCGAACCTCGGCGGCAGCGTGGTCATCGGCGGCGACGCCGAGCCCGCGACGGCCTGCTCCTCGGGCACGTACCTGATGTTCAACCCCGACCGCCGCTGCGACGGCGGCGGTGGCGAGGCGGACGTCAACCCGTCACACCCGATCTTCAGCGACGACGACCTCGCCTTCGGCGGCGGCGGCGGGAACCCGACGCCCGTCAACCTGGCGTCGAGCGCGACGCCCTCGGCCTCGTACACCTCGCCGTGGGAGAGCGTCGCGGCCGTCAACGACGGCCTCGTGCCCAGCCCGCGCTGGGGCACCTGGCCGGAGACCGGCACCCAGTGGGCCGAGCTGACCTGGTCCTCGACCCAGTCGATCAAGTCGGCCGAGGTCTACTTCTTCGACGACGGCGGCGGCGTGCGCGTGCCCGCCTCGTGGAAGCTGCAGTACTGGAACGGCAGCGCGTACGTGGACGTGCCCGGGGCCAGCGCGTACGGGATCGCGGCCGGGGCGTACAACCCGGTCACGTTCACCGCCGTCAGCACCACCAGGCTCCGGGTCGTGCTGCAGAGCGGCCAGGGCTCGGTCGGCCTCCTGGAGGTCCGCGCCTTCGGCTGACACGCCCGGCGGCCGGGCGACGCGGCACCGCGGATCGACCACCTCGGATCGACCGCGGTGCCCGGCCTGGCCGCCGCACGCACTGCTCTTCCGCTACTCGCCACGCGCGCCCGTCCGGCCGCGACGTCAGGTGCTGGTCTCGGTCCGTACGTCGTCGTACTCGACCGCGTAGTCCTGATCCGACCGATCCTTCAGGGCCAACGCCGCGACCACGCTGATCAGCGCACATATCGCCATATAGACGGCTATGGCGAACGAGCTCTGATACGTCGCGTACAGCCAGACCGCGATCAGCGGCGCGGGCCCGCCCGCCGTCAACGAGGCCAGCTGGTAGCCGAGCGAGGCCCCGCTGTAACGCAGCCGCCCGGTGAAGCTCTCGGCGATGAACGTGGCCTGCGGGCCGTACTGGATGTCATGGATGGGCGCCGTCAGCACGATGGCCAGCAGGACCAGCGCCGGGACGCGGGTGTCCAGCAGCGGCCAGTAGATGAACGACCAGACCACCATGGCCGCCGCGCCGATGATGTACAGCTTCCTGCGCCCCACGATGTCCGAGATGTAGCCCCAGAAGGGCACGGTGAACAGCGACACGATCCCGGCGGCGATGACGTACAGGTAGACGTCGCTCGCCTTGAACCCCAGGGTCTTGGTCGCGTACGTGAGGATGAAGACGGTGAAGATGTAGAACGGCGCCTGCTGCCCGGTCCGCAGCAACGCGCTCAGCACGATCTCCCGCCAGTTCCTGACGATGACCTCGCGGACGGGGACGCGCTCGACCCGGTTCTCCTGGAGGACCTTGGTGAAGACCGGCGTCTCCAGGATGCCGAGCCTGATGTAGAGGCCGACGCCCGCCATCACGATGCTGAGCAGGAACGGGATGCGCCATCCCCAGTAGGGGTCGAGCGGCTGGAACACTTCGAGGGCCAGGTAGCCGAGCACGAGCCCGACGGGCACCCCGAACTGCGGCCAGCTCCCCAGGAACCCGCGCCGCCCGCCGCGCGACTTGCCCCACTCGGTGGCCAGCAGCACGGAGCCGCCCCACTCGCCGCCGACGCTGATGCCCTGGAGCAGCCGCAGCACGGTCAGCAGGATGCCGCCCCAGATCCCGATCTGCTCGTAGGTCGGCACCAGCCCGACCAGCGCGGTGGCGATGCCCATGCTCAGGAGCGTGATGATGAGGGTGGCCTTGCGGCCGATCCGGTCGCCGTAGTGACCGAAGATCGCCGCCCCGATCGGGCGGGCGGCGAACCCGCCGAAATAGGTGCCGAGGGACAGGAGCAGACCCGTGGTCGGGTCGCTCTTGGGGAAGAACAGCTCCGCGAAGATCGTGCTGGCGGCGAAGCCGTACAGGAAGAAGTCGTACCACTCGATCGAGGTCCCAACGGCGGAGGCGACCACCGCCCGGACCACTTGCCTTCTCGTCTGCTGCTGTCCTGTCGCGTCGGGGCGCTGCTCCTCTACCATCTACCGCTCCTCGGTAGGGCTTACCTTTCCCGCGACGTTACATGACACAACATTGGTGGTCACGATGCACTTTTGTGGAGCTTTCCGCCGACGGTCAGAAATACCTCGGAGCCAGGTCAGTGGTGGGCCAGGTCTTCACGGTGCCGATCGCCGCGCCGAGGATGGGGTCGATCGAGTCGAAGTCGGGCGTGCCCGTCTCCTCCCTGCGGTTGAAGATGGCGCAGTAGCTGACGCCGTTCTGCACCCGCGCGAGGAAGCTGAACGTGCCGGGCATGCTGCCGGTGTGCCAGGTGTTCAGCCCTCCGGCGTTGTTGTTGCGCACGTTCCAGCCGAGGCCGTACCAGGAGCCGCCGGCGGTCACGCCGGTCTCGGGCTTGGCGAACGTCCGGGAGATCGACGTGGAGTTGAGCACGGGCCCGGCGGCGTCGAAGACGAAGCCCCACTTGACCATGTCGACGGCCGAGGCGAGCCAGCCGCCGTTGGCGTCCTGGTTGGGCATGTTGAACCCGCCGTAGGGGAACGGCACGACGGCGCCCGACTGGTCCACGACGCTCTTGTTGGTGAGCTTCGACTCGTAGGTCACCTCGGTGGAGACGGCCTCGGAGCGGAGGCTGCGGCCGAGCCGCAACCGGGTGATCCCGACGGGGGCCAGGAGCTTCTGCCGCACGTACGACTCGTAGCTCATGCCCGAGATCTTCTCGATGACCCGCCCGGCCAGCATGTAGCCGTAGTTGCTGTAGACGTACTTCGTGCCCGGGTCGAGGTCGAGCTTCTTCGCGGTGACGTACTTGATGATGTCGGCGTGGTCGATCGGCAGCGGCACGCCGAGCGACGCGGAGATCGTGGGGTCGATCCACAGCGGGTCCTTCGAGACGTCCCTGTCCCAGCCGCCGAGGTGCTGGAGCAGCCGCCACAGGGTGACGTTCGCCAGCCGGGGGTCCGCCGTGGTGGACAGCCCCAGCAGGGAGGCCACCTTCGCGCCCAGCGACACCTTGCCGTCCTGGACCAGCCGGACGATCGCGGCCGCCGTGAGGCTCTTGCTGAGGCTCGCGATCCGGAACAGGGACGTCGGCTGCACCCGCACGATGGGGGCGCCCGGCTTGGAGTAGAAGCCGTAGCCGCGCGCGAGCAGGATCTTGCCGTTCTTGGCGACCGCGAGCTGGGCGCAGGAGATGTCCCGTTCGGTGATGAACGTCGTCATCGCCTTGTCGAACCCGGCCATCGCGCTCGGCACCACACCGGTGGTCAGCGGCGCGGCCACGCTGGCCGACGCGGGACGGGCCCCGAGCGCGATCGCCGGTACGGCGCCCGCGCCCGCCTGGAGGAGCCGTCGGCGGCTGAGTGCGGTCACATTTCCCCCTGTTGCCACAAAAGCATCAATAGTGGTCTTTACTACCACAATCAACACAAAACGCGATCCCCAACCTTGGGGCCGGGGCTCCACCGCCGCATGCGCTCACGAGGGCATCCACCGCGCCTGACCTTGAGGCTGGAGCGTCCACTGCACCCTGACGCCCCGACCTTGAGGCGGGAGCGTCCACCACGCGCCTGACCGCCCCGACCTTGAGGCCGGCGCGTCCGCCGTGCCCCGACGCCCCGTCCCTGAGGCTCAGGCGCCCTCTGCGGCGCGGAAGGTCTTGAGCGCCTCGGGGCCGAAGTAGGAGCCGTAGCTGGTGGTGCTGTTGCGCAGGGCGTGGGTGGAGATCTGGTAGCCGATGCCGGTGACCTTGTTGAAGCCCTGGAACCACGGGCCACCACTGGAGCCCCCACCCATGTCGCACACCAGCGCGTACTTCATGCCGTACGCCGGGGTCACCGAAGCGCCGCTGCAGTACTGCAGGGTCTTGCCACCGTTGCCGTTGCTCGGGTAGCCGAGCAGCAGGTTGGACGAGCCGACGGTGGCGGAGTTGAACCTGATCCCCTGGCCGCCCACGGTCTGCACGACGGTCTTGCCCTGCACCGGCTTGACGACCAGCATGCCGAAGTCGAGCGGCGGCTGGTGCGCGCCGTCCTTGTAGTAGCCGGACCAGATGAACATGGTCCGCGCCACGAACTTGCCGTACGGTGCCGCGCCGTTCTTGTACGCCGGGATGAAGACCAGGTTCTTGCTCCACCGGCCCTCACCGTCGATCAACGCGTGCCCGACGGTGACGACGACGTCCCCGTCCGCGCTGGTCACGACGTTGCCGGAGGCCACGAAGTCCTTGCCGTTGCCGCCGGTGCCGAACACCTTGCCCGCCGTCTTGGCGATGAGGCCGCCGGACTGCCACGTCCGCTGCTTGGCCGCCGAGGTGACGTACGGGCGGACCCAGCGCATCGTGTCCTTCGAAGGCGTGGGCGCGATGTCCACCTGCTCCTGCGCGGCGAACGGCGTCACGCTCTTGGTCTCGCCGCTCGCCGTGTCGGCGGGGGCGGCGAGCGGCTGCGCGCCGCGCATCCGCTCCGGGGTCCAGTAGTCATTTCCGGCCGCGAACGTCGTCGGGACATTGTGCGCGAGCGGCCCGTCCCCCGCCGTCTTCGCCACCGACGGCTCGGCGACGGCGGCGTGGGCGCCCAGCCCCAGCATCAAGGTGGTCAAGCCGACGATGGGCAGGGTACGCATGGGGCCTCCGTGACAGGTGTGACGAAGGAGGTTTACCACACTTGTCACAAAAATGGACAATCGTCACAGACCGCACGGACGACCAACGCCCACGGCGACGACCTCGCCGGACCACTCCAAGCCACGTCCTTGATCACATGCAGCCAACATCACAGGGAGGGCTCCCGGCCTGACGGGAATGGCAAACCAGCAGCCGCAGTTTCTGTCACGTTGGGGCGAAAACGGGCATATAGCCAACGCAATAAGCCGCAACCCATTCTGCTTTTGTTCCGCGCGCGGATTCTGTCGGTGCCGCGCTTCATACTCGCCGTCAAACACCGGTCTTCCAGGAGGGACCCATGGCGAGGGGATCCAGACGGGGCAACAAGCGGCGAAAGTCGAACGGTATCGGCGATCTTCAGGTAATAGCACTGGCGGGAGCCGTGGTCGCGATCGTTCTCGTGGCCTATTTCATCACCCGATATCCGGGATGGGCGATAGCCATAACCACCATCCTGCTCGCGGCGCTGGGCGGCGGGCTCTTCCTGCGGCATCGGGTCATCCAGGCCCGCCGCATGCAGTTCCTCGCGGCCAACGCGGCCCTGGAGAAGGTCGATCTCATGACCGGGCCGCAGTTCGAGCAGCTGGTCGCCGAGCGCATGATCGCCGAGGGGTTCCGCCGGGTGCAGATTCGAGGCGGCGCCGGGGACGGCGGTGTGGACATCACGGCCGTCGCGCCCGACGGCACGCGATGCGCCGTCCAGTGCAAGCGCTACCGCAAGAGTGTCGGCGCACCGGCGGTCCGCAACTTCCTCGGAGCCCTGGCCAACGCCTTCACCGGGCATACCGGCGTGCTCATCACCACGGGGCACTTCACCCGCCCAGCCCGCCAGGAGGCGATCGACGCGCGCCAGCCGCTGCTGCTCGTCGAGCGCGACCTGCTCGCCGATTGGCTGACCGGGAGGTTCGCGCTGCTGCCCAGGCGAACATCTCTGGACGAAGGCCACGAGCTGGCGACCTGACCGCCCCTCCCAAACGACTCACACCCTCACGGGTCCGCCCGGCATCGGCAGCCGGCACCGCCATCCCCAAGCGGGAAGGCTGCCTCCCGGGTCCAGGTCACCGTCCACCTGCCTGGCCTCGGCAGCCGACACGGCAGCCCCAGGCAGGTCAGCGCTCTCCCAGGTCCGCGTCACCATTCACCTGCCCGCCCACCGGCAGCCAACTCCGGCCAACACCGCCGTCCCCAAGCGGGTCAGTACCCTCGCAGGTCCGCGTCACCACCCACTCGCCCGCCATCGGCAACCGGCACCCCCGTCCCCAGGCAGGTCAGCGCCCTCACAGGTCCGGGCCGCCACCCGCCCCCGCCCGGCAGCCGAGGTCTCAGCCGGCGGCTTCGTCCCCGACGGAGACGAAGCCGGTGCCGGCCCGGTAGTGGGGTGACTGGTGGCGGAAGTAGGTGTTGTAGACCTCGCAGTAGCGCCCGCCCCGGGCCAACAGCGAAGCGTGGTCTCCCTCCTCCACGATCCGCCCGTGGTCCAGCACGATGATGCGGTCGACGTGCTCGATCGTCGAGAGCCGGTGCGCGATGACGATCGAGGTCCGCCCGGCCAGCACCAGGTCGAGCCCCTCCTGGATCTGGGCCTCGGTCAGCGGGTCGACGCTGGCCGTGGCCTCATCGAGGACCACGATCGCCGGATCCTGGATCAGCAGCCGGGCCAGCGCGACGAGCTGGCGTTGCCCCATCGACAGCGCCCGCCCGTGCTCGCCCACGTCCGTCTCCAGCCCGTGGGGCAGGGCCTCGATCCAGTCGCCGCCGCCCACCGCGGCCGCCGCGGCGCGCACCTCGTCGTCGCCCGCCTCCGGCCTCGGGTAGCGGATGTTGTCGGCGACCGTGCCGCTGAACAGGAACGGGGCCTGCGGCACCGCGCCGATCTGGCTGCGGTAGGCGCCCAGCTCAAGGGTGCGGATGTCGCGCCCGTCGATCAGCAGGCGGCCCTCCTGGAACTCGTAGAACCGGGTGATCAGCTTGCTGAGCGTCGACTTGCCGGCACCGGTGTGGCCGACGAGCGCCACGGTCTCCCCGGCCTCGATGCGCAGGTCGAAGTCGCGCAGCACGGGGCTGGCGGCGTCGTACCCGAAGGTGACGCCCTGGAACTCGATGCGCCCGGCCAGCCGGCCGGGCGGCTCGGCGGCGCTCTGCACCACCCGCGGCGGGGCGTCGATCAGGGCGAAGACCCGCTCGGACGCCGACAGCCCCTGCTGGAACTGGGACCAGAACGCGGCGATGGACGTCAGCGGGAACCAGAAGAGCGACACACCCTGCAGGAACAGGTACCAGTCGCCCGCGGACAGCCCGCCGTCGAGCACCTGCGCGCCGCCCAGCCGGACCAGGCCCACCGTCGCGAGCCCGGCCACCAGGAAGAGCACGGGGAAGATGGTGGAGAAGACGAACCCCTGGCGGAGCGTCACCTGGTAGCTCTGCCGGTTGATGGGCCGGAACTCGTCGTAGACCTGCTGCTCCTGGCGGAAGTTCTTGGCGACCGCGATGCCGCCCATGGTCTCCTGCAGGTTGGCGTTGACCCGGCCGAGCGAGCGCTGCGCCCGGCGCGTGCCGGCCCTGGCCAGCCGCCGGAACATCAGCGCCAGGCCCACCACGATCGGCACCACCAGCAGCGTCAGCAGGGCCAGCTCGACGCTGCGCACGAACAGCAGGGCCGTGACGAAGCCGACCATCAGCACCTGACTGATCAGGTCCATCGTCAGCGTGGACACGGTGGCGAAGTCGTCGGTGTCGGACGTCACCCGGCTGACGATCTTCCCGGACGGGGTCTCGTCGTAGAAGGACAGGTCGCGCTCCAGCACCGCGTCGAACGCGTCCTCGCGCAGCCGGAGCACCACGTCGCCGGTGACCTGCGCGCTGAACTTCTGCCGGACGAAGTTGAACACCCACGAGAACACCCCGGCGACCAGGATCCCCGCCGTGAGCTGCCAGCCCACCGAGCCGATGGTGCCGCCGGCGATCGCGTCGACGGCCAGGCTGCCCAGCATGGGAACGGCCGCCTGGCTCGCGGACAGCAGCACGATCATCGTGGCGACCAGGATCATCGACCCCAGCTTGGGCCGGAAGTACGACAGGATCCGGCGCAGCAGGGCACGGTCGCTGTAGGTGCGGTCGTAGTCCTCGGCGTCGAGGCCGTCCATGATGAAGCCCATCAGCGCACCCCTCCCTGCTCCGCGGCCAGGACCGCGTCCTCGGCGGCGTCCAGCTCGACCTCGTCGTAGTGCGCGAAGATCCGGCGGTAGAGCCGGCTGCGCGCGATCAGCTCGTCGTGGGTGCCGAAGTCGACCACCTCGCCGCGCCTGAGCAGCAGCACCTTGTCCGCCCACCGGATCTGCGAGAGCCGGTGGGTGATCAGCAGCGTGGTGCGCCCGTCGAGGATGCGCCCGATCGCCTGCTGGATCAGGTCCTCGGTGGCGGAGTCGATGGCGCTGGTCGAGTCGTCGAGCACGAGGATCGCCGGATCGGTCAGCAGGGCCCGCGCGATGGCCAGCCGCTGCCGCTGCCCGCCGGAGAGCGTGACCCCGCGCTCCCCGATCACGGTCTCGTAGCCGTCGTCCAGCTCACCGATGAACTCGGCGGCCTGGGCGTCCTCCGCCGCCCGCACCACGGCCTCGTGATCGGCCCGCTGCCCCAGGCTGAACGCGATGTTCTCGGACACGGACCGGGAGAACAGCACGATGTCCTGCTCGATGGTGGAGATCTGGGACCGCAGCGAGTCGAGGTCCCAGTCGCGCACGTCCACGCCGTCGACGAGGATCCGCCCGGACGTGACGTCGTAGATCCGCGGCACCAGCTTGGTCAGCGTGCTCTTGCCCGACCCGGTCTCGCCGACGATCGCCACCGTCTCCCCCGGCCGCACGGTGAACGTCACCCCGCGCACCGCCGGGTCCTCGTCGTCCTCGTAGCCGAACGTCACGTCCTCGAAGACGATCTCGCCGCTGATCGGCGCGGCGTGCCCGTCGGCCCGCTGCTCGATCTCGCTGTCGGAGGTGATGACGTTCAGGATCCGGCGCGAGGACACGATGCCGATCTGGATCAGGGAGAACGTGAAGATCGACATCTGCGTGGGGAACCCGAGCTGGCCCATGAGCCCCATGAACGCCACCAGCTCGCCGATGGTGATCGCCCCGATGCCCTGGAGATAGAGGGCGTGCCACAGCGCCCCGGCCATAGCGAAGGAGAACAGCAGGGTGGGCAGGTAGCGGGCCTGGACCAGCCCGTTGCGGACGAAGAGGTCGCGGTAGAGCCGCGCGTTGGTGCGGAAGCGCCGCCGCTCCTGCGCCTCCTGCGCGGTCACCTTGATCACCTCGATGCCGCGCACGGCCTGGTTGAGCCCGGCGTTGAGGTCGCCGAACTGCTCACGCATACTCGTCGCCACCGGATTGAGCTGCCGCATGTAGTGCCAGAGCGCGACCGTGAACACGACGGCGAACAACCCGGGCGCCAGCAGCAGCCGAGGATCGATCGCCCCGATGAAGAAAATGGGCACCAGCCCGGTGAGCCCCGAGTCCACGATCAGATCGACCCCGGGCGTGATCATGATGGAGAGCTGCCGGATGTCGTTGGCGGCCCTGGCCATCAGATCGCCGACCCGCTGCCGGTTGTGGAAGGTCTGGCTCTTGCCGAGCAGGCTCACGTAGAGCTCGTCGCGCGCGTCCCGCTCAAGCCGCTTGGCCAGCACCTCGCTCGACAGCCTGGCCACCAGGTCGAACAGCCCCCGGGCCAGCACGATCGCCAGCAGCGCCAGCGCGATGAACCCGAGCGCGTCCAGCGGCTCGCCCCGCTGCCCCAGCACGGCGTCGAAGGCGTCGCCGGTGAACTGCGGCACCATGGCGTTGAGCACCACCATGATCAGCGACCCGCCGAGGAACCCGATCAGGTGCGCCGGATGCCTGCGAAGATGGGACCAGAGCCAGCGCACCGGGCCGCGCCGGTTGTAGCGCGGGCCGGAGACGGAGAACTCCGAGTTGCTGGTGGTCACTGGCAGGCCCTCCCCCGGGCACGAGCACACAAGTATCGAACCTGGTTTCTACCACCGGGCACCGACACTTTCCCAGTCGAATTTCACCGGGCCCGGTCGACGCGCGGGCGCCCGAAATGAAAGGTCCGATATCCGCCGTCGTTCCGCCTCCCGATCGGGCCAAGATGAGCGCCATGATCGAACATCCCCCTGGTCAGGCGTACGAGATCCGCGGCGGCCGGCGCGTCTGGGTCGAGCAGCACGGGGACGGCGACGCCGTGGTGCTGCTCGCCGGGCTGGGCCCCGCGGGGTCGCATGTGATCTTCCACCCGCACTTCGACGCCCTGGCGGCGGACCACAGGGTGATCTACGTCGACCTGTACGGCCGCGGCCGCTCCGACCGCCCCCGGGACCTCTCCGAGATCACCTTCGCCGACGACGTCGCCGACGTGGCCGCGCTGCTCGACCTGCTGGGTCCGGCGCACGTGTACGGCTTCTCGTACGGCGGGCTGATCGCGCAGGCCGTCGCCCTCGACCACCCCGCCATGGCGCGCACCGTCACCCTGGCCAACACCCTGCACAGCCCCGAGATGTGGCAGCTCAACCACGCCAACATCAATCGCGAGCTGGCCACCCAGCTTCCCGAGGTGTGGGAGCGGATCCAGGAGCTGCGGCTGAACGGGCTGCGCTCCACGGACGAGCCGCTCAGGCGGGAGTTCGCCAAGGCGGCGCCCCTGGTGCGCTTCTACGACCCCGCCAACGCCGCCCTGCTGGCCAACGAGCCCGGCGCCAGGAACCAGGAGCTTTATCCGATCTTCTGCGGCGACGACGTCGATTTCGTGATCGGGGGTGAGGTGGCCGGGATCCCCGACTTCCGCCCCCGCCTCAAGGAGATCCGCGTTCCCCTGATGGTGCTGGCCGGCCGCCACGACCGGGCGCTGCACCCGGCGCTGCAACGCGACTTCCGGCGCTTCGCGCCCCAGGCCCGGTTCCACATGCTGGAGCGCAGCGGCTCGTTCGGCCACGTCGAGGAGGCCGAGACCGTCCACTCGCTGCTGCGTGACTTCTGGCGGCAGGCATGACCTCCTTGCCGCCCTTGCCGTCCTCGCCGTCCTCGCCGTCCTTGCCGGAGACGGCGGGCCGTACGGTCCGGCGTGACTTCGGGCTGCTGTGGGCCGGGCAGTCGTTGTCGCTGTTCGGGGACCAGTTCATGACGCTGGCGCTGCCGCTGCTCGCGGTGACGGTGCTGGGCGCGACTCCGGCCCAGGCCGCGCTGCTGCCGTTCGCACTGTTCCTGCCCTTCCTGCCGCTCGGCCTGCCGGCCGGTGCCATCGTGGACCGGCTGCCCCGCCGCATCGTCATGCTCGTCTGTGACGGCGTGCAGGTGATCGCGTTCGGCGCGATCTGGGTCTCGGCGGCCACCGGCGTGCTGAGTTTCCCCCTGCTGTTCGCGCTGGTGCTGGTGAGCGGTTGCGCGGTGGTGTTCTTCCAGGTCGCCTACACCTCGTACCTGCCCGGCCTCTTCCGCGACCCGGGCGAGCTGCACACCGGCAACACCCGCCTGGCACTGTCGGAGTCGACCGCCAAGGCGGTCGGGCCGATGGCCGCGGGGCCGGTCATCGGGCTGGTCGGCGTGACCGGCGCGATCCTCGCCAACACCCTCAGCTTCGCCGCCTCGCTCGTGACGCTGATCGCGATCCGGCACCATGAGCCGCCGCCCGCCGTCACCGCGCGGGAGCGAGGCTGGGTACGGCGGGACGTCGCCGCCGGGCTCAGGTTCGTGCTCCGGCATCCGGTCCTGGAGCCGGTCTTCTCCTGCGGCACCCTTTACGTCCTGTTCCTCTCCATGGTCGAGACCAGCCTGGTCCTGTACTGCCGCAACGTCCTGGGGCTGTCACCGCAGTGGATCGGGGTCGTGGTGGGCGCCGCCGCGGCCGGCTATCCGATCGGCAACCTCGCCTCGGCGTTCCTCATCAGGCGTCTGGGCAGTTCGCGCGCGCTCATGCTCGCCGCCACCGTGTCGGTGCTGGGCATCGTGGCCATGCCCGTACTGGGGGCGCACGGCAGCCTTGGCGCCGCCGGCCTCGTCATCGGCAGCATCGTGCACTGCGTGGGCGAGGGCGCGTTCAACCCCACCTCGGTGACCCTCCGGCAGACCCAGACCCCGTCCGAACTCCTCGGCCGCGTGGCCTCCGTGCAGCGCTTCCTGTTGTGGGGCGCGGTCGCGATCGGCTCCCTGCTCGCCTCCGCCGCCACCGCGCTCGGCGGGCTGGAGTCGGCGGTGTGGATCGGCGCACTCGGCACGGTCCTGTGCCTGCCCGCCCTGTTCCGCCGCGGCATCCGCACGCCTAACGCCGCTTTTCAGGCCGGATGAGGCCGCCTGCCTCCGCGTATCAGGCCGGATGACGCCGCCTTCGGCCGCTCCGGCACCGTCCAAGGCGGCCCCCAAGGCGGCCCGCAACGGGGCCGCAGGCGGGCTGCCCGCGGCCCCGTGTCATGGGAACGGTCAGCAGCCGCCCCGGTTGTACGCCCTGAACACGTTGCTCCACCTGCCGACGTACTTCGCCTCTCCCGGTGTCACGCAGAAATAGGTGTTTCCGCCCAGCAGGTAGGTCACGAAGATGTTCTCGCCGGCACCGGTGCAGTTCTTGTACATGGCCGCGTCGCCGTCCCGGTAGAGGCCGCACTCGGTCGCCAGCCGGCCGCGCTCGCCGACGGCGGCGCTCGCCGGGGCCGCGGTGAGCAGGGTGGCGCCGACGGCCGCGAGGGTGGTCAGCAGGGTGAGCGGCTTCCTGATGTTGACTGACATGGTTCGGGCTCCTGTTCTGGTTTGCGCCCCGCGGGTACGGACCATCAGGTCCTCGGGGGTGAGGCTCAGCAAAGCCACCGCGGCCAGGTGTCCAACAGAGGCCCGGACGCACCCGGCCAGATCGGTCCACGCGCTGACCATCCCCGGACAGCGGAGGGCCTCGGGCTGGAGCCGCTCGAATATCCGCCCTCGCGGGGGCCCAGCGGCCGAGTGATCCGGATATCGCTAGTATGTGCATCCAAGTTATGGATCACGTACTTGGAGTAGTTTTGAGCCAAGGCGAAGCCGCACGTATCCACCGGCAATCAGCGATCAGAGCGCTGGGCGACGCTCTCGTCGACGACGTCGCAGGCACCTCCCCCGTGTCGCACCTGGACCAGGCCGCCGACTTCCCCTCGAACATGCGCATCGGGCCATGGGCCATGGGCGTGCTCGGATGGCCCCTGACCAAGGAGCACGACAAGATCGTCGGCTACGCGGAGACCACGGTCGACAACACGATCGAAGCCCTGCACGACCATCGGGACCAACTGCACACGGTCGCCGACAACATCCAGACCGCGGAGAACTGGAGCGAGGCCAATGTCCGGCTTTAAGATCCCCGTCCCCGGCGGCACCCCGGACCCGTTCCAGCCGGGCGACGAGGGCGGCGACCTCAAGGCGATCCAGTACTCCACGCTCGGCATGTACGCGTTCGCCTCCCTGATCTTTCCCGTGTTCGAGCGCGTGGTGGTCTCGTACGGGCTGTCGGTGCCGGCCGACCCGCAGGTGCTGCACAGGGCCGCGGACGGCTGGAGCGCCTTCGGAAACGGCGTCTACACCGCGGGCGCGACGGCACAGGAGCAGCACGACAGCGTGTCCACGGCCAGTTGGCAGGCGGCGGAACGGGAGCTCTACGGGCAGAAGATGACCGGCTACGCCATGGAGTCCGACACGGCGGCCGACTCGGCCCACAGCCTCTCGTGGCTGCTCAGAGTGCTGGCCAACCTCTGGACGCTGTACATCTACCTCCACCTGGGCCTCGCGAGCCTGGCGATGGCCACCCTGGCCAGGGCCGCACTGGTCGGACCTGGACGGGTGTTCCTCAAGTGGGAGGCGCTGTCGCAGGCGATGACCGCCGAGCGGCGGGTCATCGAGCTGCGCAACTTCACGCTCAAAACCGTCCTCGGCCTGGCCCTGAAGTACGGGGCCGCCTGGATGACCGAACGCAGCCTCACGGACGGCCTCAAGCCGCAGTACGCGGCGGGCCGCCCCCAGGGTGCTCAGTAACCGAGCTTCCTGCGCATGCGGTCCAGCTCGCCCATCGCATCGCCCATCATCCGGTCGAAGGCCTGCTGCGCCTCGGCCATCTTCGCCCGGGCGGTGTCCGGATCGCCCATGGCGCCGTCCAGCCCGCCGCCGAACGTACCCGTCATGATCTCCGACAGCCGGCGCTGAAGGTCGGCGTCGGCGTCGCGGATGGCCGCGAGGATCGCCGCGGACATCTCCTGCACGCTCATCCGCTTCGCCCTCGGATCGATGTCCAGCCGGCTCACACCGCCCTGCGCGGTGCACTCGACCGCGATGAGACCGTCGGCGGCCGTCGCCTTCCCGACCGCTGCCGCGACCTCCTTCTGCGCCGCCTCGAAATCGGCCACCCGTCTCTCGGAATCCCGCAGGAACGCCTCGACGTCGATGTTCGCGAAGTTTCCTAGCGGGTCGTCCACGTGCGTTCTCCATCCATGTACGTTCTTCCGGACGGTAATAGCACAAGTCCGTTTCGCAACGGTTTCCCACCGATCACCCGCCGGCCCCGGGCGGGGCGGCCTGGGTCTTCCTCCACTCCCTCGCAGTGGCGGACAACGGTCCAGACAGGGGTAATGGCGATGGGCCCGAGCACGCGGTCCCCGCGCAGGCGCACGAGGAGCGAACCGGCGGTCGGGATAGGCCCCGGCGTGTGCGGCGAGCCAGCCCTCCGACTCCGTCACGGCCTCCTCCGGCGGATAATGCTCCGACGCCCGCAGCTCGAAGCCACGCGGGCCGATGACTCTCCATGATGAACCACCGACCCGCTGTGCGCGCCTGCCGACG
>NZ_JBEXCR010000015.1:0-165323 GCF_040605375.1 Nonomuraea sp. NPDC005650 | reverse complement strand
CCGGCACCCCGGCACCCCGGCACCCCGGCACCCCGGCACCCCGGCACCCCGGCACCCCGGCACCCCGGCACCCCGGCACCCCGGCACCCCGGCACCCCGGCACCCGCGAAGGCTAGAGGGAGCCGGGCTGAGGCAGGGTCTCGGATCGGGCGGTGCTGAGATGCTCGTTCAGGTGCCGCCGAAGCCCTGCCACCTCGTCGCCGAGAGCTGCGAGATCTTGTCTGAGCTCGGCCCGGAACTCGGTGATGTCGGCCTTCACCTGTTCGGCGATGCCGGCCATCGTGGTCTTGATCGCGTCACTGATGGGCGCGCCCACTTCGAGTGCCCGCACCCGCGACGTCAGGTCGAGAAGGCATGCTTCCACGTCCATGTGTTCCTACCTTTACGGCAGAGGGGGAATCCCCGAACTAAACTTCGCCCATGGTCCCACTGCGTGAGTGTTCGGTGACGGACAGTTGGTGAACGTGCCGATGGGTGCTCGTGATCAGGCAGTGGTTCTTTCATACCGGTGCCTAGATTCCTTCTCCCCAGAAGGAGAATCGAACTCCCGGGGTGCAGACCGCCGAACAGCCCCGGCCAGCGAAAACGTGGTCAAAGCGACGGATCTCAAAAGGCCGGGCACCGGGTCGACGATCGATACAAGGTCTCCGGTAGGCGAATCAACGACCAAGAAGACCATCAAACGCGCTCATCTTCGGTCTGCACGGCTGGTGATGCAGGTGCTTCGGCAATCCTGACGACACGTCGCTGGAGCACCAGTGCCCAGATCGTGGACAGGAGAGCGAATGCGCCGAGAGTGGCGAAACCGGTCCCCACGTTGGTGTGGTCCGTGACGATGGCCACGAGCAGCATGACGGTGATGGTCGCGGCGAGCCCGCCGCCGTTGGCGAGACCAAAGACCCGTCCGATATCCGCACGACCGGCCCGGGCCATCAGCAAATTTCGCGAGGAGATCCTCGCCTGGCCGAAAACGAACGCACCGATGGGGACCAGCACGGCCAGTCCGGTGATGCCCAGTTGTCCCTGAGCGACGATGAGCAGGCTGCACGCGAGGAAGCCCACCATGGCGATGCCCAGATCGGAGTACCGCTGGGCGAACAGCCGGTACCCCGCAGCGGCGGCCAGGAAGCCGAGGCTGCCCAGGGCGTCGATGGCCCCGAAGGTGCCCGCGCCGCGACCGAGCTCGACCAAGACGTACATGGGCAAGAGGGCGTTGAAGACGGTGACCACGACACTGCCCTGCGCGTACAGAAGGATCAGGCTGCCCACAGGAAGCGGCGGACGACGCGGACCCGTGACCTCCACCGGCTCGGAGGCACGGTCGGCGACGGCTCCGGCACGCCCGACGGCGGCCACGCAAAGGGCCGAGACGGCGAACGTACCCGCGTTGAAGACGAGCAAGGGGACGGCGCCGAAGACCTGGACGGCGAGGCCGCCGACAGTGGCGGACAGCAGCATGCCGGCCTGGGTGGCCATCTCGTAGCGGCCGTTGAAACGGCGCAGGACATCACCGCCGGGCACCCGCTCCTTGATCAGCGCCGCACTCGCCGGCACGAAGATCGCACTGACCAGGGCGAGCGCGAAGTTCGCGGCGTAGATGCCGACTTCGGCCGCACCACCTGCGGCCAGCCACAGCGGCAGGCCGAGGGCGACAACGGCGCTCACCGTGTCGCAGGCGACCCACAGGACGCGCCGGTCCAGGCGGTCCGCCAGCCGCCCCAGGTACGGGGACAGGACGGCCTGCGGCAGCGCGACGGCGATGAACAACCAGCCCACGGCCATCATGGTCTGCTGTTCGCGGGCCAGCAGCAGCGCCCCGGTGATGAGTTGGACATTGTTGCCGAGCGCGGTGGTGAAGGCCGCCGCGATCAGCAGCCGCATGGTCGTGCGATGGGGGATCTCAACGGGCATGCGCACAGTCTCCGCATCATCACTGACATCAAATGTCAGTGGAGATGCGATCGCACCCGTCCCGTATTCGCTCGTTTTCAGGATGACTCATTGGGCATTTTCTGGGCATGGTTCTGGGCATTTTATGGGTATGATGCGCGATACTGGTTTCATGCTGGATGAAGGAGTCGCTGGCGCGGCAGCCGACGCGTTGCCTGACGAAGTCCGCGTGCTGTTGCGCGGCGGGCTGCCGGTGCGGGCGGACCGGTGCGGGCCGACGCTACTGGGGTTGCATGGGGTGAAGGCGCGGGCGCTGCATCCGGAAGACCCTGCGAGCCGGGCGCGTGCGCTGGACGGTCTGCTGCGGGAGCAGCTCGATCGGTTCGAAAACGTGGAGCTGGCTCCGGCGGCCCGCTTGCTGTTCGGTGCCGAGGTTACGACCTCCGGGGCGACCTTGACGGCGCGACGGGAAGCAGCTGCGAGGGCGTCGAAGTACGAGGTGCACCACTTCCGCAAGCGCATCGAACCCAAGCTGACCGAGCTGATCGCCTGGCAGCTGCGCCGCGACAGCGAGGAGTTCACCGAACGGCATGCCACCCCGCCCGATCTGCATGTCGCCTCCCGGCCGCTGGCGCTTCCGGCTGATGTGTTCGCGTGGGAGGCCGCCGAGCATCAGCACGCCATGGCAGCGTTGTGGGGGGCGGTGTACCTACTGCGCGCCGAACTGCTGACGGTCGCCCGCCTGATCAGCATGGATGCCTCGGCGGATGAGGTCGACCAGGCCGCGCTGGTCGCGTTGTGGCGGCACGGCCAGGTTCTGGCCACGAGCGCCCGCTACCGCGCCGCCTACGGGGCGGTGCTGTTGCATGAGGCGACCCGGGGCCCGGAGCAGATCGCCCGGTACGCCGGATGGACCCCGAGCCTCACCCCGGCACAGGAGCTGCTGCTCACCGAGCTCGCCGACCCGGCCCAGGGGCTGTCCGACTTCACCGCGCGGCTGGACGCAGCCGCAGGCGGTCCCGAGCTCGCCGCCACCTGGCGGCGGAAGCTGTCCGGCCGCGATGGCGGCCCCGACCAGGAAGCGATCACTTCATGAGCCTGGATGCTCTGCTCAACCCCGATACTCCGCCCCGCCGGTACGTCGTGACCGGAGGTCCATCAGCCGGCAAGGAAGCCGCCCTGGCCGAACTGCACGCCCGCGGCATCCCTGCCACCGAGGGCGAGCCGGCTCGGGAGATCTACCGCAAGCACCGCGACAGACTCGGTCGGCATCTGCAGGTCGGCGACCGCCGCGCCTACTCCCGCGACGTGCTGGAGGCGTTCGTCGCCGAGTACTGCGACCACAAGTTCGGGCTGCGCTTCTACAACCGCGGCATCCCCGACGGGTACGGGTGGGACGCCTTCTTCGGCCTCGGCCCCTACCCCGAACTCGAAGAGGCCACCCGGATCTACCGGTACGACGCCGTCTTCGTGCTCGACCCGCTGGACGACTTCGCCTCCGAAGACGACTTGGTGTGGGCAAAGGAGCGCGAGATCCGCCGCGTCCACGAACTGATCATCCAGGGCTACTACGACGCCGGCTACCGACCGATCTTCGTCCCCGCCGACGAACCCGGCCGTCGCGTCGACTTCATGCTCGCCCAGCTGCCCGTGCCGACGACCTGACCGAAAGAGGCGTGATGAACGGCCGTATCGACAGTGTGGAGATCATCAGCCCGAACAACGTGCTGGCCAACGCGATGCTGCGCGCCGTGGACATGGTCCGGCCACGGCTGCAGGCCGCCAATCCCGACAGGGTCGCATTCTGCGTCGGCACCCAGATCAACGGCGCCCCGCACCTGGGCACCTCCCTGGTGCAGACCGCGGCGTTCCTGCTGGCCAAGCAGACCAAGCGAGCCTTCGGCGTCGACACGATCGTCCGGTTCGGGGCACTCGACAACGCGCCGTACGACATCCAGTTGGACCCCGAAACCCACCACGCCTACCAGCAGACCTACTTCCACGCCCTCGGCGCCGACGCGGTCGACGACTTGATCGACAAGTACTACCGGGCCATATTCGACTCGCTAGCCGACGCCACCGGCGTCGACTACGAGATCGAGACCTACTCCGCCCGGCAGGCCGAACCCGCGTTCCGGCACGAGTTCCTGGCCACCCTCGGCCGCCTGGACCAGATCCGCTGGCCACTCGCCCCCTCGCACGGCCAGGTACACATCCGCCTGCCCTGCCCGGCCTGCGGATGGGCCGAAAAACGCGCCGAACGCACCCGGCTGCTGCGCACCGGGTCCGGTGGCGCGGACTTCGCCGCCGTCTGCACCGATCACGGCGACTACGAGGTCGCGATCACCTCCGACACCAGCGCCTACCTCGACCTGGCCACCCTCTACCGGAACCTGGTCAAGGAGCGCCTGACCGTCCGCGACCACGTCACTCTCTCGGTCATGGTGAAGGGCGGCGACTGGGCCTACGGCTGCCAGCTGGTCGACGAGGCCTTCGCTCAACTGCCCGGCCTGGCGCCGCCGCCCCGGGTGTTCACGCCGATGGTGCTCACCGACACCGGCGCCAAGCTGTCCAAGTCCCTCATCCGCGAAGGCCGCGTCCCGCCGCCGCCCGGCACCCACCCATGGATGCTCGACATCACCGAATGGGACGGCGACACAGATTCCTTCGTCGACGCCATGGTCTGGCTCGTCGACCGGATGCTTGCCGACCCCAAGCACTTCTACCGCTCCTACACCACCGCCGAAGTCGACAGGATCATGACCGCACGCCCGACCACCAGGACGGGCGTGCGCGCCCGTGAGATGAACCTCTACCGCCGCTACTTCGACCTCGTCGCCGACGGCTCCAAGACCATCGAGGTCCGCGTCCAATACCCCAACCTCCGCAACCTCAAGGCCGGCGACCACATCCGGTTCGTCTGCGGCCGCGACGACGCCCTCACCCGCGTCAAGCGCGTCACCCGCTACACCAGCTTCGAGGAGATGCTCGATACCGAGGGCCCTGAAAAGGTCAACCCGACCAGCCCCCGCGACCAGCAACTCGCCAACATCCGCCGCATCTACGGGCCCGAGAAAGAAGCCCTCGGTGTCCTGGCCATCGAGATCGAACTCGTCGCCGAACCCACGCCCTGACCCACCTGCATCGGAACGACCAGTGGCGGTAACTCAGCGGTCTCCAGCCCACTATCGCCACTGGCCGTCTCGTTGTTGCTCAAGCCCTGTCCCGCGCCACCCAACTTGAGGATGTATAGGGGAGGCTAGTTCCCCACCCTGCACCAGACGGCGGGGAAGGGCACACAGGCTCATATCACCTGCAAACTCCGCGTCGGCCAACAGCGGCCAATAACCCCGACCGGATCAGTACTCGTCGAACGACAGTTCCGGCCGGCCGTCCCGAATGGCGATACGACCGATTCCCTTCAAGCTACCGCCTCGGATGACGTGTACCTCGACGAGGAAATCGTCGGCCAGGTCATCGGCGCCCTCGGGCTTAGGAGTGACCATTTGCAAGACTTCGCTACTAGGCGTGACTGAGCTACGAGGCCTCTCGCCTTGCCCGCCAGAACGAGATCAACGTCGCCTTCTCCCACCCGCACTTCGAGCTCTGGCTCTGGCTCCACTTCGCGTCAGGCCCACCTGGTCGGCTCGGCGGATACCGTACAGCGATCCCGGCGAAGCTTAGAAGGATCAAGGAATTCGCAGACTTCGAAAAGCTCGTCGAGTCTCATCACTTTGAGTCACTGATCAAGGAAGGTCGACAGGCAACGGCGGTCAAACGTGACCGTCCTCCCCCGGCGCTGGATCTCAACGAGCGACATCGTCGGAGTTCGGCAGCGAGATGTAACGGACTGGAGCACCTACACCTCACATCGCAGTGCGGAAACGTTCGTAGCGCTCTTCGAGGAGCTCAGGGTCCGGATGATCAGCGCGTCGCCGAGGCAGTGTGAGCCTGAGATTTTGCATCTCCTGGAGCCCATGCTTCAGCATCGGCCCGTCGGTCTCCTCAAGGATGTCAGCGCGTACCTCGATGACGTAGTCGGGCCGGACGCCGAGGATGTTCTCGTCGTACGCCGCATGGTGGATCTTGCACAGGGAAACGCCGTTGGACACGGCAGGGACACCACGAGTATCACGGTCAGGGATGATGTGGGCGGCATCGAGGAGTGATCGATGCCGCAGGTGACACATAGCGCAGGCAGTCTCGTACGCTTGGATCACCCGCTGTCGAAACACTGGTTGGTGCAGCCGCTGCTGGGTAAGCCTCTGGGAGTAGCGGCGCTCAATCTCGCTTGTCACGCTGCCGATCGATAGATGCCGCTGGGCCTCATCAAGCGCAACCGCTACCTGAGACTGCTCAACCTCGACAGTAATGATCCAAACGGGGAAGAACGGCAAGTATAGCCCCTGCTTGACGCCGAAGAACCACATCAGCGGCACCCGTTGCTCGAAGGCGACCCGTAGCCCAACATTGGTGTAATGCTGTGGATTGCCCTGGAACTTGTACCGCAGTAGGCCGTCATCTCCCACGGCGTCCTCGTAGGGCGCGCGTGCACCGTCGGAGGTGTAGGTAGTCAGGATTGACAGTGCACCGCTCATACCTTCCGGTTTCCTAATGCCCAACCGGTTGTCGATCAGCGGGATCGTTCGCCCCTCAAACTGGAAGCGGAGCAGTTCGTCACGCCGGACAACAGGGTCTTCGGCCGTGCATCGTTGACGAAGCCATGTCATGGCGGCCGCTCGCACCCGGCCGTCGAAGTCGTCTCCAAGAGGAACGATCATAGCTTGTATTTCTACACCTAGGTCACATGTGGCCGCTAGAGGCAGAAGACAGGCCCTACAAGGCCAAATGATCCGTGACCAAATTCACAGCGAACCAAAATACACATGGACGCCGCAAGCTTACCTAGTGCGGGGATAGAGGCTCACATGGTGCTCGCGATGGTAGCGCAGGTACATCTTATTGATATCATGCTTCACGGTCAACTCTCCAAACGGCTCGCCATCAACCTGGTTGATAACTTGAAAATTGTCATCGATAATGATCGCACCGTATTTAAAAAGGTCGCGATGGTTTGAACAAAGACACAGCATGTTATCGATAGTGTCGGGGCCTTCGTGAGGCAGCCCCAATCCTTTGACGTGCACAGTATATGCAAGACAGAGTGCGCCCGGGGCCTCCAGAACGACATCGCAAATCTGACAAGAGTAGCCATAAAGCTGTTTTAGCTTATCCGACAGGACTATATCTGCATATACGCCTGCCGAAATTTTCTCCCAGCGGTCAATGTCTGGCCGGTGAACAGCTGTATTTCCTGCCCAATCTACGCCGTCAGAGCCTTTTTCGAGTCGAAACTGCAGTACAGTGGGACCGTCGACGCTTCGCTTTGTCCAATAGTCGGTTACCTTGAATAGGCCGTCATACCTATAGCCGTAGTCTGGAGAATGCTCCGGATTGCCGGCCGCGCCTCGAACAACGCGGACGGGCAGCCCCGTCATGACGTTCCTAATTAGAGCAGCGTTACCGGAATGCTTAGGTGATTGGTCCTCAATCTGCTTGCCGCTGTTGGGATCACGTCCACCGTGGCCCGTATAGATGATCACACTTCCATAGTCACTGTCATCCTTATAGCCGCCCGAGACTACGATCGATTCAGCCCCACCACGTTCCGCAGTGCCGCAGATACCAGCCTGTAGCGGTCTATGGATTCCAGCATCATGCAGCTCGCGACGGCTCGCAAAGAGAACAACCGACTTTGGATTCTCAACAGGACCGTAATGCGATTTTGTCGGCTTGTCGTATCCTTTATTTCGGAAGATCGGCAGGTCGGCGCCGAAGTCCCTCTCCCGATTTTGAGGAATAGGCAAACCTTTTTCCCTTAGCGCCGCTCGCGCATGCTTAAAAAGCATGCCAACCGTAAGGAATTCTGGTTTGTCAGGGTCGCCGTTTCGAATCAGGTCGATCAATTCGCCGGTAAACGCGCTGTGTTCCCCCACCACCATGGCATTCTTCATTGCGGCAGCCATTACATAGGCGCCACTTGTTGCGGCACTGTCTGCCACAAGCTCGGTGTTATCTTCATCGCCCATAACATTGAGGGCGCGACCACTATGACAGCAGTCAAGAATGACAATTCTATGCCGAGCCTGGCTATCGAGTAATTCGTTCCTTAAATGCTCGTATCGCACGGCAGTGTATAAGCGGGTCTTATCTGATCCAGGCAGTGTCAAGTATAATTCACTTGCCGCCGAATCGAACAACCCGTGGCCGGCAAAATAAACCAGTAGCGTGTCTCTCGCTGCAGCAACGGCCTCTCGGACAGGATCAAGCATTTCGATGGACGATTGCGGATTTGATATGACTGTGCAATTCTCCGGCGGAAGTCCCCAGAGCGTCTCATCTTGAAGCAACTCTTGCAACGCTTGCAGATTATTCTCAACGGCTGGCAGTTCGTGCATACACGTATATCTGCTTGTGCCGAGGAGCACTGCACGTGACTTAGTTACACTAGGCGACGTCAATCGTGAGGCTCCATGGCGTTTAGAATTTTCACAACTTCATCTATGCTGGCCCCAGATACTTCCACTCGCACCCCACCACGCTCGATTGTTACCTTCGGCTGCCGTCGTTGTGTAGCCATCCATCCAAGGACAACATCAGCAAGGGTTGGGATCTGGAGACTACTGGTAATTATCAAGCTGATGAGGTCGAGCGTGTCGCCCATCTCGTTAGGATTTAATTCTTTCGAGACCAGGCAGATTTCCGCGTGTTGTCGAACATTTGGCTCGTCACGCAACCAGTCGTATAACGACCGCAACTCTCGCTCGGCGTACTCTCCGTCGATCCGGATGTTGATACTCAAAGGTCGCCTGCCTCCTACGTGTTCCTCTCGATCACGTACAACGCAACCAGAGTACAGGAGCAACCTTCCTAGATGCCCCGTAAGCGACGAAATTCGACCAATTCCTGTCTATCGTGATCAAATCCGCGCGATATGTGGAGGATGGGGCAGAACTGGGCGTTTGTAGGCGCTTCGAACCTAGCTGCTGGGTTTCCGCTCCTCGGAGGTGCTGGTGTCATTAGATGGGCTAACGAAGGTGCCCTTGCCCAGGACCGAATAGAGCGTTCCGTCCTCAAGCAGGGCGTTCAGTGCCCTACGGGCTGTCCCCTTGGACACGCCCAGCTCGACTGCCAGTCGCGGCTCACCCGGGACAGGCATGCCTGTTTGATACACCCCGTCAGCGATCCGGCGTCGGATCTCGTTCACCACCGCTTGCCAGCGCAGCTCATCGGGCTTGAATTCCATGTAGGTAACGGTAGGAACCCATAGGTTCCATTTCCTTCCCCGGGGTACCTATGGGTACCCCTAGGCAGGAGGGGGAAGGTTGGCGTAGCCTGCAACTATGCAACAGACAGCCGGCTGCGACCTGGATGAATTGCGGACCGCGTTCCCTGCCTGGTCGTTCTTCCGGAGCGATGCGGGCGTGTTCTACGCGACCCGGCGCGGTGTCCACCTCCGTAACACCGACATCGACAAGGGCCTGCGGCAGACGGTGAGTGCGGAGGATGTGACGACGTTCGTGTCACTGCTCGAAGACCAGACCCAAATGGCGGTGAGATCGTGAGCGATCCGATGTCGCACTTCGACTATCACGGCCTGCACGTCGCGGCCAGGCAGGCGCAAGCCGTACGAGTGGACTGGACACGAAGCCTGCCGCGTGCCGATCGGTTGCGGATTCGCGAGCACACGTGCGTCTGCACGTATCCGATGTTCGAGCTGTGCACGGCGGCCGGACTGTGGTTCGTCCGGCGCATCGCCGACAAAGCTCCCGAGCTCATCATGGAGAGTTCCTGGATGTCCGCAAGCGCAGCTCGGGATCTATGGGTGCAGATCGTGACCGGTCAGGCGTGGTGACATCGATCTTCGCCATAGAAGGGAGCCACCGGAGGTGAAGACCTTCACGGTGACCGTTGCCGGTATTGAGCGGTTCGACGGAGAGGCGCCCTACACCTGGATTGTGGAGGCATCTGACGTGAGGAGCGCCATGAACAAGGCCATGGCCTACCACGCGCTGTCACAGGATCAGCGGATATGTGACCTGGAAATTGATCCTCTTCACACGTTCGAGGGTCTTCCGCCTGAGAACTGCGGATACAACTGGAACGACCTGCGGCCTGCTGCTCTCGAAGCCAACGACGTTGATGGACGAGTTTGAGGAGAGACCCTTCGCCGGCCACTCGTTGAGCCGTGGCCTGATGCCTGCCAAAGCCAGGCCGCGCTCACGCGATCTGCGCGGTGTGCGCCTCAACTCAGGAATTGGAGCGCATCATGACCGCTCGCCCCGTAAGCAGCCCAGGCGTGTGCGCTCGGGAGATGAACCTCTACCGCCGCTACTTCAACCTGGTCACCGCCGGCCGTAAGGCGTTCCTCATCTGTCTGTGACAAGGCCGTCCAGGGGTGCGGTGGGCAGGGCGATCCAGCCCTCTGTCGCTGCCGCGCCTGCCTGTTCCGCCGTTGGTACGGTGACCAGGCCGAGGGCGGAGGCGCGGGCGGCGAGGGCCGAGACGACGGCGTCGGTGGCGTGGTCCGAGGACCGGCAGAGTGGCTCGTAGTCGCCCAGGTCCAGCCACGGCGCCGCCTCCTGGAGTCGGTCCACGAGGTGGCCGAGTTCGGCGAGGTTGGCGGTGCGCTTGTAGCCGCGGTGCGGCAGGCCCCACCCCTTCAGGCAGGCCGCCGGATAGACCTCCACGACGGCCCCGGTGCCGCGGCGGTCGACCGGGTGGTCGCGGCGGGCCAGTTCAGCCAGCAGGGCGGCGCAGCGCATGGTGGCGTGGGCGATGCGGTCGGCTGACACGCTCAGCGGGGTCAGGCCGGTCTGCTCGTGTACGACCTGGTCGGTGACCCGTAGTGCCAGATCGCGGCGCCAGGCCCGGCCCGGGAGGCCCGCCGGCACCTGGACGTGACCGGTACGGTGGGCGGTTACGAAGTCGATGAACCGGTAGGGCCAGCCGAGCGGGCAGTCGATCCCCGCCTTGTCCGCGGCCATGATCGCCTCGACGATCACCTCGTCGTCCGCCCCGGTCACCACCCTGACCAGCCGCGCACGCCCGGCCGGCCAGTCGAGCCAGGCCACCGCGGTTCGCACCGCCTCCGCGGCGAGATCGACGCCGACCGTCAGCATCCGCGGGCTCAGTCCTCTCTGAGCGTGGGGAGGCCGGCGAGGAGCGCCTTGAGGGCGCGGGTGAGGGTGGGGATGAAGTCGGGGCAGGTCGCGGCGATGTCGGGGTCCTGGGCGTACAGTTCGGCGAGCGTCGGTGAGGGGTTCGCGATGGGATAGAGGATCCCGGCCAGGGCGGTGGCGGCCGCGACCAACTCCACTCCCTCGTCGGCCGTCAAGCCGGTCACTCGGGCGACCTGCTCGCCCAGGTCGGCGATGACGGCATGGATGGCGCGTTTGAACGTGCGGGCCGCCTCGACGGAGACGTTGTGCTCCAGGGTCGTCGCGGTCTGGCTGAGAAGGTCGCACAGGAGCGGCCGGTCCGCGAGCGTCTCCGCGAGCACCGCTGCGACCCCGCCCGACGCGACCCCACCCGACGTGGCCCTGCCCGACGCAACCCCATCCGGCGCGACCCTGCCCGACACGACCTCATCCGGCGCGACCCCACCCGACACGGCTTCGAGGCGGGTGGTGACGGCCGCCGCCCACTGGTGCCACTCGTCGGCGGCCAGGATGAGGTAGATCTCCTCGCGAGTCCCGAAATAGCGCATGATGTTGGACTTCGCCAGCCCGACGGCCTCCGCGACCGCGCCCAGGCTGACATTCCGGACACCGGAGGCGATGGCGAGATCTCGGGCGGCCGCGAGGATCTCCTCGCGCCGCTGCTGCTTGTGCTCCGGCCGCCTGGCCCGGACGAATGCCCGCTTCATGTCGCGCTCCAGCATAGGTGACCAGACTTTAGAGGACGACGTTCTCTTGTTAAGGAAACACCGTTCTGTTAGCGTCGGCATCCTACGGAGGGGAGAAACGTGTGACAGTGCTACGAATGCGGGTGAACGGCGTCGCCCGGTCCCTCGACATCGAGCCGTGGGTCAGCCTGCTCGACGCACTACGCGACCACCTCGGGCTGACCGGCCCGAAAAAGGGCTGCGACCAGGGCGCGTGCGGCGCGTGCACGGTTCTCGCGGACGGCGTGCGGATCAACGCGTGCCTGGCCCTGGCCGTGCAGTACGCGGACAAGGAGATCACCACGATCGAGGGGATCGCGAAGGGCGAGGAGGGCACGCACCCGTTGCAGGAGGCGTTCGTGCGCCATGACGGGTTCCAGTGTGGTTACTGCACCTCGGGCCAGATCTGCTCGGCTGTCGCGATGTTGACCGAGCACGCGGCCGGCATGCCCAGTGTCGTCACCCCCACGACGGAGCGCATCGAGCTGACCGACGACGAGATCAGGGAGCGCATGAGCGGAAACCTGTGCCGGTGCGGCGCCTACAACGGCATCCTCGACGCCATCAGGGACGTCGCCGCCCAGGAGGCGCCATGAGACCGTTCGCGTACGTGAAGCCGCTCGACGTCGCCGAGGCCCTGGAGGCCGCCGGCCCCGCCGCGAAGTTCCTGGGCGGGGGGACGAATCTGGTCGACCTCATGCGCGAGGGCATCGAACGTCCGGAAAAAGTGGTCGACCTCACCGGCCTGCCGCTGGACGAGGTGGACGAGCTGCCGGACGGCGGCCTGCGGATCGGTGCGCTGGTGCGCAACAGCGCGCTGGCCGCCGACCGCCGCGTGCGCGCCCGCTACCCGGTCCTGTCGCAGGCCGTGCTCGCCGGCGCCTCGCCCCAGCTGCGCAACATGGCCACCGTCGGCGGCAACCTGCTGCAGCGCACCCGCTGCCCGTACTTCTACGACCAGGCGAACGCCTGCAACAAGCGCGAGCCGGGCAGCGGCTGCGACGCGCTCGGCGGGTTCACCCGCGGGCATGCGGTCCTGGGCGTGAGCGAGAGCTGCATCGCCACGCATCCGTCCGACATGTGCGTGGCGCTGGCCGCCCTGGACGCCACGGTCGAGGTGCGGAGCGTGCGCGGCACGCGGCGGATCCCCCTGGGGGACTTCCACCTGCTGCCGGGCGACACGCCGCAGGTCGAGACCGCGTTGGCCGGCGACGAGCTGGTCACGGCGGTCGAGCTGCCGCCCGCGCCGGTCGCGGCCAACTCCCGGTACCGCAAGGTGCGGGACCGGGCGTCGTACGCGTTCGCCCTGGTCTCGGTGGCGGCGGCACTCGAGGTGCGGGACGGCGCCGTGACGGCGGCCCGCCTGGCGCTGGGCGGCGTCGCGACCAAGCCGTGGCGGGCGCATGAGGCGGAGCGGCTCCTGGTCGGCGGCCCGGCGACCGAGGAGGCGTTCGGCCGCGCGGCCGAGGCCGAGCTGGCGCCCGCGACCGTCCAGCCGGGCAACGCGTTCAAGGTGGACCTGGCCAGGGCCACGATCATGGCGACGCTGAGGGAGCTGGCATGAGCATCCAGACGCTGAGGGAGCCGGCATGAGCATCAAGTACGTCGGCCGTCCCGTCGACCGGCTCGACGGCCGGGCCAAGACCACCGGCCAGGCCCGTTTCGCGGCCGAGCACCCGTACCCGGACCTCGCCCACGCCGCGCTCGTCCACTCCACGATCGCCCGGGGCCGCATCACCGCCATCGACGCGGACGCGGCACGCGCGGCGAAGGGCGTGATCGAGGTCCTCACCCACGAGAACGCCCCCGCCATGAAGCCCCCGCCCGCCCGGAGCCTGCTGAACCTCAGCACGATGGTCATCGGGACGTCGGTCAACTACCTGGCCACGGACGAGGTGCACTGGAACGGCCAGCCCGTGGCGGTGGTGGTGGCCGAGTCGCCCGAGGCGGCGCGGCACGCGGCGGGCCTGGTGCGGGTCACGTACGAGGAGCTGCCCGCCGTGGTGGACTTCGCGGCCGAGGTGCCGAACGCCACCCCGCAGAAGGGCAACGCGCTGATGCCGGCGGCGGCGGACAAGGGGGACGCGGAGGCGGCGCTGGCGGCCGCGCCGGTCTCGGTGGACCTGCGCTTCACCACGCCGCCGCACAACCACAACGCGATCGAGCCGCACGCGACGACCGCCGTGTGGGACGGCGACCGCCTGACCCTGCACGAGGGCACGCAGAGCATCACGTGGCTGCGCAGCCATCTCGCGCAGCGGTTCGGCGTTCCCCCGCGGAACATCCGCGTGCTGTCCCCTTACGTGGGCGGCGGGTTCGGGGGCAAGGGCTCGGTGTGGGCGGGCACGCTGCTCGCCGTGCTGGCCGCCCGGGCCACCAAGCGCCCGGTACGGCTGGTGCTCACCCGGGCGGGCGTCTACCACACGGTCGGCGGCCGGACCCCGAGCACCCAGCGGGTCGCGCTGGGCGCGGAGTCCGACGGACGGCTGACCGCGCTGATCCACACCAGCGTCGCCAGGACGGGCCGGGTCGGCGGCGGGGGCGAGCAGATCACCTCGGCCTCCCGGCACCTGTACGACTCCCCGAACATCCGCCTGCGCCAGAGCCTCGTCCAGCTCGACCTGCTCTCGAACACGTTCATGCGGGCCCCGGGCGAGTCCATCGGCACCTTCGCCCTGGAATCGGCCGTGGACGAGCTGGCCTGCGAGCTGGGCATGGACCCGGTCGAGCTGCGGATGCGCAACGAGCCGGCGCGTAACCCGATGGACCGCAAGCGGTTCACGCACCGCATGTTGCGGGAGGCGTACGAGGTGGGGGCGGAGCGGTTCGGGTGGCGCGAGCGCGATCCGCGGCCCGGCTCGATGCGCGACGGGCGGTGGCTGGTCGGCATGGGGGTGGCGTCGGCGTACCACCCGGCGTTCCAGCTCCCGGCGAACGTCACCGTGCGGCTGGGCGCGGACGGCGGGGTCGTGGTGCGGTGCGGCCTGCACGAGATCGGCGTGGGCGCGGCGACCGTGCAGGCGCAGATCGCCGCGGACGAGCTGGGGGTGCCGCTGGAGTCGGTACGCGTCGAGGTCGGCGACTCCGAGCTGCCCGAAGGCCCGATGGCGGGCGGTTCCGGGCAGACGGCGAGCGCGGCGGCGAGTGTGATGGAGGCCTGCCGCAAGCTGCGGCGGGCTGCGCTCGACCTGGCGCGGAAGTCGCCGGACTCCCCGCTGCGCGGTGTGAGCGCTCCTGAGGCCCGCGACGGCGGGCTCTTCCAGGGTGCCAGCGGCGAGACATATGCGGCGATCCTCACCCGGGCGGGCCGCGACCACCTGGAGGTCACGGCCGGGGGCGGCATGCTGAGGTTCATGGCGAAGACCGTGCGCGAGCGCAGCCGATGGGTGAAGGCCGCGTCGGGGGCGCAGTTCTGCGAGGTGCGGGTGGATCGGGACACGGGTGAGGTACGGGTCTCGCGCTGGGTGGGCGTGTTCGACGTCGGCACCGTGATCAACGCGAAGACGGTGGCCAGCCAGCTGCGCGGGGGCATCGTGATGGGCATCGGCCTGGCGCTGTCGGAGGAGACCCTGGTCGACCCGCGCACCGGGCGGATCGTCAACGCGAGCCTGGCCGACTACCACGTGCCCGTGCACGCCGACGTCCCGCGCATCGACGTGCACTGCCTGGACGAGCCGGACCCGACGATGCCGCTGGGCCTGATCGGGGTGGGCGAGGTCAGCATCACGGGCGTGGGCGCGGCCGTGGCGAACGCGGTGCGCCACGCCACGGGCAAGCGCGTCACGGACCTGCCGATCACGCTCGATAAGCTGCTGCCTCTCTGAGACAGTACCGAGGAGGCGACCATGTCACGCCCGCCCGTCCCGCCGTTCACCGAGGAGACCGCGCGCGTCAAAGTCCAGGCCGCCGAGGACGCGTGGAACACGTGCGACCCCGACCGGGTCGCGCTCGCGTACACGGAGGACTCGGTGTGGCGCAACCGCGACGAGTTCGTGACCGGCCGCGACGAGATCAGGGATTTCCTGCGCCGCAAATGGGAACGGGAGCTGGACTACTCCCTGCGCAAGGAGCTGTGGGGCGTGCTGGGCGACCGCATCGCGGTCCGGTTCCAGTACGAGTGCCGCGACGCCTCCGGGCAGTGGTGGCGCAGCTACGGCAACGAGCAGTGGGAGTTCGACGAGTCGGGGCTGATGCGGCGCCGGGAGGCGAGCATCAACGACGTGCGCATCGAGGAGGGCGAGCGCCGCATCTTCGGGCCGCGCGGCGACGACGAGCGCGGCGTGGACGTGCTGCCGGTCAGGTGAGGTAGCGCAGCCACAGGTAGGGCACCGAGAGCGCGACGGTCACGAGCGTCACGACCAGCCCGTACTTGGTGAACTGCCAGAAGCTGATCGGGGTGCCGTTGCGGGCGGCGATGCCGATGACGACGACGTTGGCCGCCGCCCCCACGGCCGTGGCGTTGCCGCCCAGGTCGGCCCCGACGGCCAGCGCCCACCACAGCACCTGGGCGGGCCCGTTCCCCCCGTTGGCCTGGACGAGGTCGGCCACGATGGGGCTCATGGTGGCGACGTACGGGATGTTGTCCACGACGGCGGACAGCCCGGTCGAGACCCACAGCAGCAGCATCGTGGTCAGGCCGATCCGGCCGTCGGTGACCTCGGAGGCGGCCTTCGAGATCTGGCCGATGACCCCGGTCTCCACCAGGGCCCCCACCATCACGAACAGCCCCGCGAAGAACACCAGCGTCGGCCACTCGACCTCGCGGATGGCCTCCTCGGTCGTCACCCTGGTGGCCGCCACCAGCACCCCGGCGCCCAGCAGCGCCACGACCGACGGCTCGTAGTGCAGCACGGGATGCAGCACGAACGCGGCCATCACCAGGGCCAGCACGGCGAGCGACTGCCACAGCAGCCGCCGGTCGGCGATGGCCTCCCGCTCGTCCAACGACATGATCTCCGCGACCCGCTCGGGATCGTAGCTGAACGACGCCCTGAACAACCACCGGCACAGCCCGACGAACACCACCACCAGCACGACGATCAGGGGCGCCATGTGCACGAGGAAGTCGTTGAACGTCAGGCCGCCGCGGCTGGCGATGATGATGTTCGGCGGGTCGCCGACCAGTGTGGACGCGCCGCCGATGTTCGACGCCATGGCCTCGGCGATCAGGTACGGCGCCACGGGAAGCGCCAGCCGCTCGCAGACCAGGAACGTCACGGGGGCGATCAGCAGCACGGTGGTGACGTTGTCCAGCAGCGCGGAGGCGGAGGCGGTGATCACGATCAGCAGCGCCATGAGCCGGAACGGCTGCCCCTGCGCCCGCTTGGCTGACCAGATCGCCAGATATTCGAATATGCCGGTCTGCTTCAGGACGCCGACGATGATCATCATGCCGAGCAGCAGGAAGATCACGTTCCAGTCGATCCCGGTGTGCTCGTCGAAGAACGCCGCGCCCCCGTCGGTGGCGTGGATCAGCAGCATGACCCCAGCCCCGCCGAGCGCCGCCGCGACCCGGTGCACCTTCTCGGTGGCGATCAGCGTGTAAGCGAAGAGGAAGGCGGCCACCGCCACCCAGGCGGTGACGGTCATGGGGCCTCGATGAGCATGAGAGGGCGACTCCGGGAACGACGGCAGGACCGCCGACCAGACTTCCCGGCACACCCATCAAGAAAGTATCAAAACCCGTCAAAGGCCGCATCAAGCCGCCGCCCGAAAGCCCCCTAAGCAGCGTCGCGATGGTGGCCGTGGTACGGCGGGGCGAGGTCGGCGCCGCGAGGCCCCGACAGGGTCGAGCGCAGGTCCGCCATCTGGACCGTCCGGCTGATGTCGGTGGGCGTCAGCAGGCCGATCAGCCGCCCGGCCGGGTCGAGCACCACCGCCCGCCCGTCGGCGGCCCCCTCCATCCTGGCCAGCAGCTCGGTCAGCGGCTCCTCAGGCTGAGCCTGCGGCACCTCGTCCGGCGGGCAGGCGATGTCGGCGAGCCTGGTCGTCGCCCGCCGGTCCGGCTCGACCCGGCGGATCCGGTTGAGCGTCACCAGGCCGGCGAAGGTCCCGTCCGGCGCGACCAGCGGGTACGTGGACAGCCGGTGCCGCATCACGACCCGGTCGACGAGCCCGGACACGGTCTCGTCCGGCGCGGCGACCACGGGGTTCCCCGACATCGCGTCCGCGACCCGGACCCCGTGCAGGGCGGTGCCGAGCCGGGTCTGCTGCTCCTCGGCGCTGGCGGCGTTCACCAGGAAGAGGCCGATCAGCGCCAGCCACAGCCCGTCGAAGCCGCGCCCGACGACCACCTGCAGGAAGCCCACCGCGATGAGCACGTAGCCGAACCAGCGCCCGGCCCGGGCGGCGGCGATCGCCGCACGCGACCGGTCACGCCACCGCGCCCACAGGATCGCCCGCAGCACCCGCCCGCCGTCCAGCGGGGCGGCCGGGATCAGGTTGAACACGGCGAGAAGCACGTTCACCCCGGACAGGTACGCGAACATGCCTCCGACCAGCGTCGCTCCGGACACGAGCAGGGCCAGCGCGCCGAACACCACTCCGCAGAGCAGGCTCGTCGCGGGCCCCACCACGGCGATCTTCAGATCCGCGCCGGGCGAGCGCGGCTCGCCGCGCAGCTCGGCCACCCCGCCCAGCAGCCAGAGCGTGATCCGCGACACCTCGACGCCCTCGTGCCGGGCCATGATCGCGTGCGCCAGCTCGTGCGCGAGCAGCGAGGCCATGAACAGCACCGCCGCCACCAGCCCGGCCAGCAGGTACGCGGCCCGCGGGTAGCCGGGGAAGACCACGGGGAAACGTCCGAAGGCCAGCCCGAACACCAGGATCGCGACGATCACCAGCACGCTGATGTTGAGCCCCACCCGCACGCCCCCGATGCGGCCCAATGGGATGGATGAACGCATCTCGCGCCTCCCCTGCGGCTAGATTTGTCCACTCAAGCGCAACCTGCCCGCAAAAGCGCAGCTCAAGCGCCGTTCAGGAAGGGCTGAGCACGCCCTCCAGCTCGTCCGGGGGCGCGGTCAGGAGGGGCAGCATGACCTCCACCCGCGTCCCGGCCCCGGGTTCGCCGCCGACCACGCAGATCCCGCCCAGTTCGGCCGCCCGCTCGCGCATCGACCCCAGCCCCACGCCCGCGCGGTGCTTCTCGGGCAGCCCCTTGCCGTCGTCGGCGATCAGCACGCGCAGCACCGGCCGCTCCCGCTGCAGGACGATCCGGCAGGTGGACGCCTGGGCGTGCCGCCGGACGTTGGTGAGCGCCTCCTGGACGATCCGGTAGACCGCCACCTCGACGGCCGCGGGCAGCTCGCCGAGATCGCCCTGCACCTCGACCTCGGCCGGCGGCGACGACTGCCCGGCCAGGTCACGGATGGCGCGGACCAGGCCGAGGTCGTCGAGCGCGGGCGGGCGCAGGCCGTACACGAGCTCGCGGATGTCCCCGGTGACCGCGCCCATGCCGGTGTGCAGCTCGCGCAGCAGCTCGTCGGCGGCCTCCGGGGAGTTCTTCAGGCTGAGCCTGGCCATGTTGATGGTCATCGCCATCGAGGAGAGCGTCTGGCCGAGCCCGTCGTGCAGGTCGCGGCGCAGGCGGCGGCGCTCCTCCTCCCTGGTCGTCAGGATGCGTTCCCTGGAACGTTGCAGGTCCGCCGCCATCCGCACCGCGTGGGCCACGTCCGCGGCGTACGGGGTGAGCGTGGCCAGCACCCGCTCGTTGTGCGCGGCGGGGAAGCGGCGCGCGCCCGGCGGGCCGACGAGCAGGCGGCCGACCCGCTCCCCGTGCCAGACCAGCGGCACCTCGCGGGCGTCCGGGCCCACCCGGCCGTTCTCCACGTAGCGGGGCTCGCCGTCGGCCACCTCCACGGCCACGCCCTCGACCGCCAGGCCGTCGCGCAGCACGCTCACCACCGAGGTCAGCGCCTTGGCCGGGTCGCCGCGCAGGACCGCCTGGGTCAGCCGCCCGGCCAGCACGCCGGGGTCGCCGACGGCGCCGTACAGGAGCCGGTCCACGGCCCGCTGCAGCGCCCCCCGCAGCGGCTGGAAGAACGCGCCCGCGAACAGCGCGGCGGCGATCCCGGCCACCTGGCCGTAGCCGGAGACCAGCAGGCCGGACAGCGCGCCGGCGCCGAAGTAGACGGCGCTGACCACGGCCACCACCCCGGCGGCCACGAACGCCCGGCTGATCACCGTGTCGATCCCGTAGAGCCGGTAGCGCATCACCGAGAACGCCATCGCGACCGGGATGAGCGCCGCCCAGCCGAACGCGATCCACGTGAACCCGGGCACGAACGCGGCCACGACCAGGAACACGATGTAGCCGGAGAACGCCAGCAGCGGCCAGCCGATCTGCCGCCTGGTGACGGAGTCCGCGTGCCGCAGCCGCATCGCCAGCGACAGCGCCGACAGCGCCATGGAGACGTAGATGCCCGTCCAGGCGATCGCCGAGACCGTCTCCGTGTACGGGGCCAGCGCGGGGATCTGCAGCGGGTTCGGGATGACCTGGGGGTACGGGTAGCCCTCCGGGGGCGGCGGCACGCGGAACACGGCGCGCAGGAAGTCGGCCGTGATGGAGGCCACGCCCAGCGCCAGGGCCAGCCGCCAGCGCGGCGCGGGCAGGCGGCCGTCGGGCGAGTACAGCGGCAGCACCATCGTGAGCGTCACGCCGCACACCGCCCAGCCGAGCTGGCCCGGCAGGCGCAGGTAGCCCGCGAGGAGGAGGTCGCCCTCGGAGGCGGCGCGGAACATCATCGCCTGCGCGAGGTCGCTGATCGCGGCGGCGAGGCCGCCCGCGCACATCAGCCACGCCAGGTTGAGGCGGGGGCGGTGGAAGATGAGGAACGCGCCGACCGCGGGGAACGTCAGCGCGGCGGCCGTCTGCGGGGACACGGTCCGCTCAGGCGTCCACGCGTCGGGCAGCCCGGCCCAGATCAGCAGCGCGACCACGGTGAGCACCGGCGACGCCACCGCCATGGTCACGGCGGCGACTCTCACCCCCCGTGCCGGCTTCTCGTCATCGGCGACCTCGGCGAATCCCCCAGCCATCCCGCGCTCCGCCTCTCCGATCCCCGGCACGCCTCCCGTAGAAGAGGATTATGACCCCTTAATCGGGATGAATCCGTCCGGCGTTTCCGGGACGTTATCGCGGAGCCCTGCCCTGCCCTGAGCGGGGCCCGGCCGAGAGCGGAGCCCTGCCCTGACCCGCGATGCCGCTGAGCCAGGGCAGGGAGCTTGCGTGCTATCCGACGGTGACCGTGGCCTTGGCGGCGACGGTCGTGCCCGCCACCTGCCCGCTCACCGTGAACGTGCCCGGCTGGGCGTACTTGTCAGGGCTGATCGCCTCCCAGGTGACCTCGGCCGAGCTGTCCTTCGACCCGTCGTTGTACGTCGCCACGACGGTCCTGGGCAGCGAGGGAGCGACCCCGGCCCGGGTGGCGACGGCCTCCTCGGCGATCGAGGTGATCGTCACCGCCGAGCTCGTACGGACGTACACGGTGGCCTGGGCGGGCTGGCGCACGCCCTCGGCCAGGCCGGCGACCGTGAAGCTGGTGCCGCCGGTCTTGACCTGGTCGGCCGTCACCTGCTGCCAGGTGACGGCGGCCGAGCTGCGGGTGCCGTCCGCGTAGAGGGTCTCCACGGTGGCGGGCAGCTTCGGCAGCGCGCCGGCCAGGGTGGGGACGTGCACGGGGCGCACGGAGTCCGGCGGGACCTCGTACACCTTGGCCTCCAGCAGGCCGACGGACGCCCCGCCGGCCTCCAGCTGGACGCGCAGCTTCGAGGTCGTCACGGTGTCGAACGCGACCGTGTTGTAGGCGTCCACCGCCTTCGGGTAGGAGGCGACGCCGGTGACGTCCTCGAACGAGTCGCCGTCCCAGTACTGGATCTTCCACGAGGCGGGGACGCGCACGCCGCCGCCGTCGTCGAAGAAGTACACGTCGCTCTTGTTCACCCGCACCGGCGCCGGCCAGTCGAGCTGCACCCACTGCGTGCCCTGCTGCGGCCAGGTGCCCCAGCGCGGGTTGGCGCCGTCGTTGGAGCGCGGCGGGTCGATGCCGTCGTTGACCGCGGTGACCTTCTCCCACGGCGAGGTGTAGGAGGCCGTGGGCGTGGCCTTGGGCGCCACGTTCGCCTGCGCCGCCTGCGGCGTCGCGGTGACGTTGACGGTTGTGGAGCCGCTCTTGGCGCCGTCCGTGGCGGTGAGCCTCAGCCGGTACGCGCCCGGCTCGGAGAACGAGACGACCGTGTCGGTGCCGGTCGGGTTGGTGAAGAACGTCTCGCCGGGCCCGTCGACCTTGGCCCACTGGGTCGTGAGCCGGCCCGACGGCAGCGCGTCGTCCTTGACCACCGCGTCGAACCTGGCCTGGCCCGGACGGCTGAACGTGGGATCGGGCACGACCACCACGGACGGCGCCTTGTTGACCACCGATCCGGCGTCGGCGCCCGTCCGATACGCCTGCACCTCCTTCAGGCCCGTCGCGTAGCCGGGCTGGTGGGTCACCAGGACCCGCAGCTTCTGCGCCGTGACAGTCGGGAAGCGGACCACGTTGAGGTTCGCCCGCGGGTGGGCCGGCTTCCTGACCAGGCCCGGCACGTCCTTCCAGGCGTCTCCGTCCTGGTACTGCAGGGTGTACATGGCGGGCTCCCGGTAGCCGCCCGCCTTGCGGTCGTTGTAGAAGTACAGCTTGACCTGGTCGACCTTCTGGGCCGAGCCGAGGTCGACCGCCAGCCAGTCCTGGGGCTCGGCGGAGCCCTTGCTGCCCCAGTACGGCTCGTTGATCGTGAAGCCGTCCACCGCCCCGGCCGGGTCGCCGTGGGAGGCGGTGGCCGACTTGACCAGGTTCGGGCGGGTGGAGCGCAGGTCCACGCCGGCCTTCTGGAACAGGTCCTCGACGCGGTCGCCCTTGAGCTCGACCTGGGCGGGGGCCTTCATCGAGGCGGCCTTCTCGGCGTACACCACCTGACCGCCCTCGACCTTGCCCGTCGCCGGGTCCCAGACGGCGTGCGCCAGCCCCGACAGGGTGACCTTGCGCTTGCCGTCGATCAGGATCGAGTACCCCTCGGGCACCCCGGCGTAGTGCCTGGTGCCGTCGCCCGGCTTGTCCCAGACGATGGTCAGGTCACTGCCCCGGTAGTTGACGCCGTTGACGCTGAAGTGGTCCCAGCCGATGTCCACCGGCCAGAGCTCGACCTTGCCGTCCGAGCGCGGGCGCAGGCCCATGGCGTCCTCGATGACGGTCCAGTTGCTGCTGCCCAGGATCGTGTGGTGGATCCAGGAGCGGTAGCCGATGGTCTTGGTCGAGGGGTTCCAGTCGGCCCAGAACTCGTTGGCGTCGGGGTAGCGGGTGTCGCCGCCGACGTACTGCGACCAGGCGTTCCAGTACAGGAGCTGCTTGTACTGGTCGGCGGTGATGTACGGCGAGCTGTACTGCCGCAGCGCCTTGGAGAACAGCGCGAAGTTCCTGGTGGAGTTGATCTGCGAGAAGTTGTTGGAGCCGGGGTTCCCCGCCTCCGCGGCCTCCGCCTTGTCCTTCTGGTTGGCGGTGTACGCCGGGAAGATCGGATATTCCGCCGGGTCGGTCCACAGGCGCAGCGCCTCCCGGTACTTCGGGTCGTCCGTCGGCACGAGCCCGGTGGCGTACGGGATGTAGTTGTTCGACTCCTTCCACGGGATCAGGTTGCCCGTCTGGAGGTCGCGGTGCTTGAACAGCTTGTTCTGCTCGTCCCAGAGCAGCGTGAGGATGCCGTTCTTGACCTTGTCGGCCACGCCGCGCATCTCGGCCGCCTTGGTCGCGTCGCCCGCCAGCTCGTACGCCTGCGCCGCCGCCATGGCGTTGGCGTACACGTACGCGCCTTCGAGCCGCTCGTTGGCGCGGTCGTAGTAGTGGAACGACACCGCGTCGGCGTCGTTGCCGGTCATGGCCTCCCAGTCGTACTCGATGACGCCGTTCTTGTTGGAGTCGTAGGCGTCGAGCTGCCCGTACACGTCCTTCTCGGCGTAGCGGGCGAGGTTGCGCAGGATCGACGGCTGGCCGCCGTGGAGCTGGTAGCTCTCCAGGGCCGCGGCCGAGATGTACTGCGTGTAGCTGTTCGACCAGTTCTCGGGGTCGCCCGGGTTGTCGGTGTACTTGGAGTTGCGCGAGACCTCGCCCGCCGACACCCACGGCCCGTACGAGTAGATCGGGTCCCGCAGGTACTTCAGGTCCTGCACGAACATCGGCACGGTCAGCACGATCGCGTTGTTGTAGCCCAGCGCCCCCTCGACCGACGTGGGGAACTGGAAGTCGTTCCCGGGGATGTCGGCGTCGAGGAAGTTGAAGCGCATGAGCCACCAGCGGTAGTACACGAACTTCTTGATGTTCTCGTCGGGCACGTCGATGTAGGGCAGGTTCTCGGCCCACCAGGCGTTGTAGTCCTGGAGCTGGCGCCGCAGCGCCTGCTCGGGCGAGCGGCCCTTGTAGCCGTCGTACTCGGCGCGCGACCCGGGCAGCTCGTCGGTGACGAAGCCCAGCTGCACCTTGGTCCGCACGGTCCTGCCCGGCGCGACCGTCACCGAGCCCTTGAGCGTGCCGTCGGAGACCTTCAGGCCGTCACCGCTGAGCCGGGGGAAGATCGTGGTCAGCTTGTTCTTGGCCCAGACGGTCCCGGTCAGCTCCCGGTCGCCGTCGGGCGTCCTGGTGTAGGGCGAGGTGACGGTGATCGGCACGGTGCGCGCCGCGGAGCCCGTGTTGGTGATCTCCAGCGTCGTCACGGCCACGTTCTCGTGGGTGATGAACTTCTTGACCCCGACCGACAGGCCGTCCCCGCCGTACTGCCCGGTCCAGTGGCTGGGCATCTGCAGGCGCTTGGAGACGTCCTCGGTGAGCTCGGAGCCCAGCGAGACCTCGTACGCGCCGCGGTTGTCGATGCTCTCCCAATACGCCACGAACCCACCGAAGCCGATGACCGAGGGATCGTGCTCCTTCATGAACAGCGCCCGCCCGCGCGTCATCAACCACGGGCCCGCCGGATCGTCGCCGGGGCGGGCCAGCATGCGGTCGATCCAGTACGAGTCGCCGCCCTTCTCCTTCTTGTAGATCTCTTCCATCATCTTGCGGGGGTGGTACGCCACGGGCTCGGCGGGCACCGGATCGGCGCCCGTGAACACCGGCATCCCCAGGTCGTCCTGGGCGGCGTACGAGGGTGACGCGGCAAGCGAAGCTGTGAGCGCTAACACAGCTAAGCACACCAACGGTTTACGCACTTGCCTCTCCTAGATCGGTAGCCAGACACGCATGGTCGCGGGGCCGCGATTGCCCCACCGGTGGTAGGGCACGAGCCGGAGCCTGACGTCCGCGCCGCCCTGCTGCCCGTCGGAGGCGGGCGCGTACGGCCAGCCGCCGCCCTCGCCGGACCCCAGCGACGCCTCCACCTCCAGCTCCACCACGCCGTCCGCCTCGTGCTCCACGGGCGGCCGGACCCGCGCGGTCACGTCGCCCAGCGGCGGCTCCTCGGCCACCGACTCGGCGCAGTAGACGAGCGGCCCCCGCTCCACCGCCGCGCTCCCCCGCAGCGCGTCGATCCGCCGGTCGGGGAACGTCCACCTGGGCGCCATCGGCAGCTCCAGCCGGATCTCGTCACCGGCCCGCCACGGCCCCTCGACGTAGGCGTAGCCGGGGTCGACCGGGCGCACCGCCGGGCTCTCCGCCAGCGGCGCCTCCGGCGAGGACACCGGGACGCGGGCGAGCGTGGCCTCCCTGGCCCAGGCGGGGACGCGCAGCCCGATCCGGCCCTCGCCGTCCTCCAGCACCCGCACGCTCACCGAGCCGGTCCACGGGTAGCCGGTCTCCACGCGTACCGCCAGGCCGTCGTGCCGGAGCTCCGACGGCGTGTGGTGGTGGATCTGGATCCCGTCCGCGGTGGTCGTGGCCACGTACGCGGGCAGCGAGGCCAGCGTGCGGGCGATGTTGTTCGGGCAGCAGGACACGTCGAACCAGGGCGAGCGCAGCCCGCCCTCCGCCGCGTGGTTGACCCCGTCCAGCGGCACCGCCGGCACCCGGACCTGCAGCGGGTTGGCGTAGAAGAACGACTTGCCGTCCAGCGCCACCCCCGTGGCGAGCATGTTGTACAGGGTGCGCTCGGCGAGGTCGGCGTAGCGGGCGTCACCGGTGGCCAGCAGCAGCCGGTGCGCCAGCATGACGGAGGCGATGCTCGCGCAGGTCTCGTTGTAGGCCCGGTCCGGCGGCAGCTCGTAGTCCTCGCCGTACGACTCGTCGGCATGCCTCGAGCCCATGCCGCCGGTCAGGTGGGTACGCCGGGCCACCGTGCGCTCCCACTGGGACTCGATCGCCTTCAGCAGCTCCTGGTCGCCGGTCTCGATCGCCACGTCCACCACGCCGGAGGCGAGATAGAGCGCGCGCACCGCGTGCCCGCGGAACACCTGGGCCTGCCTGACCGGGATGTCGTCCTGGTAGTAGACGCGGCCGAAGGGGATGTCGGCGAGCGCGGGCAGGCCGCGGCGCTCGACGAAGCGGCGGGCCATCTCCAGGTAGCGCTCGGTGCCGGTCACGCGGTAGAGCTCGACGAGGGCCATCTCGATCACCGGGTGGCCGCAGGTCTGGGTGCCCTCCATGAACCGGCGGCACACGTGGTCGGCGGCCCTGACGGCCACCTGCGTGAGCTGGTCCTCGCCGTGCATGCGCAGCCGGGCCACCCCGGCCTGGATCAGGTGCCCGTAGCAGTAGAGCTCGTGGCCCCACTCGAAGTCGCTGTAGCGGCTGCCGGACCAGCGGGTGTTGAGGTAGCCGTCGCCCTCCTGGGCCTGCGCCACGGTCTCGGCCAGCTCGGGCAGCGCCGGGTGGTCGGCCCAGGCCATGGCCTCCAGCAACTTGTAGATCTCGGAGTCGCTGAACTCCCGCCCCCGGCGGGGGCGCTCGCCCCGGAAGTTGCCGATCCAGCCTTCTCGCTCTTCCCACTCCTGGCAGTGGGCGATCGTGACCTCGCGGTTGAGCGCGGCCCGGTCGCCCCAGAAGCCGGGGAGCAGCCGTACCGCGTCGAGGCCGAGGGGGGACAGGGCGCCCGATGAGGGCAGGACAGGGTTAGCCACGCAGAGCTCCTGACATGAATCCGCGCACGTAGTGGCGCTGCAGCACGATGAAGAGGATGAGACAGGGGAAGGCCATGACCATGACGCCGGACTGGAGCATGCCGTAGTCGATCGCGCCGAACGTCTGCTGCGTCATGCTGACCACGGCCACCGGCAGGGTGAACGAGGACCCGTCGTTGAGCAGGATGAGCGGGGCGAAGAAGTCGTTCCACGAGGCGAGGAACGCGAACAGGCCCACCGTGATCAGCGCGGGCCGCACGGCGTGCAGCAGGATCCTGGCGAACGCCCTGAACGTGCCGCAGCCGTCCACCAGCGCGGCCTCCTCCAACTCGCGCGGCAGCGCCTCGAACGCGTTGCGCATCATGAACAGCGCGAACGGCAGCTGGAACATGACGAACACCAGCGAGAGCCCGACCAGGGAGTTCTGCAGGCCGAGGTAGCCGAGCAGCACGTAGAGCGGGATCAGGATCGTCGCGTACGGCACCATGAGGATCGCCAGCGTGGCCAGGAACAGCAGGTTCTTGCCGGGGAAGTCGAAACGGGCGAAGCCGTAGCCGCCGAGCGCGGAGACGACCAGCGTGCCCGCCACCGTCATCACCGACACCAGCACGCTGTTGGTCGCGTACGTGCCGAGCCCCTCGCCGAAGCGGGCCATCTCCAGGTAGTTCGACGGCTCCTCCAGGGAGGCGTAGCCGCTCCACACCAGGGGGAACAGGAACAGCACCGCCAGGGCGGACAGCGTGAGGTAACGGCTCATCGCAGCCTCCGCATCATCAGCGTGTTGAGCCCGACGAGGGCGACCAGCAGGACGACCGAGAGCGCCGCCGCGCCGCCGAGGTCGAAGCGGAAGAACGCGTCACGGTAGACGACCATGACCATCGAGACCGTGCTGTTGTCGGGGCCGCCGTTGGTGAAGACGAAGAACTGGTCGAAGGCCAGCAGCGAACCCGTGACGCTGAGGATCAGCATGAGCGCCAGCGTCGGGCGCAGCAGCGGGAGGGTGATCTTGGTGAAGATCTGCCAGCGGTTCGCGCCGTCGCTCCTGGCGGCCTCGTACACCTCGGTCGGGATGGCCTGCAGGCCGGTCAGCAGGATGAGCATGTTGAACCCGGCGAAGCGCCACAGCACCAGCGTGATCGTGGAGAACAGCGCCATGTTCGGCGTGCCGATCCACTTGACCGGCTCGCTGGTGATGTGCAGCGCCCTGAGCAACGGGTCGACGGGGCCGAAGTCGTTGTTCAGCATCCCGTAGAACAGCAGGCCCGCGGCGGCGAAGCCCACGGCGCCGGGCAGGAAGAACGCGGTCCTGAAGAAGGCGATGCCCGGTTTGCGGTCCTGCACCAGCAGGGCGAGACCGAGCGCCACCGCCGACAGCAGGACGGTCGTGATGGCCGTGTACTTCAGCGTGAAGAGGACCGCGTCGACGAAGAGCGGATTGTCGGCGATCTTGAGGTAGTTGTCGGGGGCGTTGAACGTGGCCTGGCCCAGCAGGGGCCAGCGGTTCAGCGACATCCAGACGACCAGCACGAGGGGCGCGATGAAGAGCACGCCCACGATGACGGCCGTCGGAGCCGTGTAGAGCCAGCCCTGGACCTTCCTGCTCCGCCACCGGGCGGACGGCGCCGAGTGGGCCGCCTTCCGCCCGGATCGCGTCATCGTCAAGGTCATTGCTGCAGTGACTTCGTGATCTCGGCGTTGAGCTGGGGGACCTTCGCGGCGTCACCGAACACGGCCTCGCGCGCCAGGCGCAGCCACGGCCCCTGCGGGTCGTTGAAGGTCTGGCCGAAGCGCAGCGCGTACGGCGTCTGGCCCTTGGCCACCAGCGAGTTGATCAGCACCACGCGCGGGTCCTCCGAGGAGTACTTGTTGCTGGCCAGGTCGGTACGCGCGAGCACGTCCTTGTTCTTGGCCATGATCTCGACCTGGGCCTCGTCGCCGACCGTCCAGGACAGGAAGTCCCAGGCCGCGTCGGGGTTCTTGGAGGTGGCGGAGATGCCGACGGAGTCGCCGCCCACGAACGTCGACTCGCCGCCGTCGGGGCCGGCGATCGGGGTGACGCCGATCTTCATGTCCTTGGGCATGAGGCCGAGCGTGGTGGAGGGCATCGGCATGACGCCGATCTCACCCTTGGGGAAGAAGCCGGTCCAGGTCGGGCCCTGCTCCTCCTTGGCGGTCGGCCCGGTGGCCTTCTTCTCGTACAGCTCGCGCCAGATCTTGAACACGTCGGTCATGGCGGGCTGGTCGTTGAGCGACTGGGTGCCCTCGGCGTTCATGACCTGTCCGCCGGCGGCCCAGACGGAGGGCCAGAACGTGAAGACGTAGCAGCCGCCGCAGTTGCCGCCGAAGAAGGTGCCGTGGACCTTGCCGTCCTTGCCGAGCTTCTCCTGGATCGTGGTCGCCTGCTGGGCGAGCTCCTTCAGCGACTTCGGCCCCTTCTCCGGGTCGAGCCCGGCCTTCTGGTAGAGATCCTTGTTCCAGAACCAGACCGACAGGTCGAGCGTGTGCGGGAGTGTGTACATCTTCCCGTCGAGCGTGCCGAGCTTCATGTGCGAGGGGGCCAGGCCGTCCTTGAACGGCAGCTTCGCGACCCTGTCCGTGATGTCCATGAACAGGCCCTGGGAGGTGTAGTTCGGGACGAAGATGACGTCGGCCGCGAAAACGTCGGGCAGCTGCTTGGCGCCCGCCGCCGCGGCGATGCGCGGCTGGTAGTTGTCGGTCGGGATGACGGTGAGCTTGACCTGGATGTTCTTGTGACTGTCGTTGTAGGCCTTGACCAGCCGCTCGCTCTGCGTCTGGGTGGCCGCACGGGTCCACATGGTGATCGTCACGGGGCTCTCCGCCGACGGCGTGCTGCCCCCGCCACCACCGCCGCCGCTGCCGCAGGCCGCCGCTGTGAGCGCTAACACACCGAGGAGGGAGATCCCGGCCAGCCTTCGTCTCATGTTGTGCTCCTGGACTTAAAGGTTTTCGGAAACGTAGAAGAAACAAGAGTCCATGTCAATGGGTGCTAGGGTTCTATGCAGTTCACAGGTGACGAAAAGGGTTTCGAAACATGGCGAGTAAGCGGGCGACCATCTCCGATGTGGCCTCGCTGGCGGGGGTCTCGATCGCCACGGCGTCCAAAGCACTCAACGGGCGCCAGGACGTGCGGGCGGCGACGCGCGAGCGCGTGCTCGCCGCCGCGGCGGAGCTCTCCTTCCAGCCGAACGCCCTGGCCAGGGGGCTGATCTCAGGACAGACGCGCACGGTCGGCCTGCTGACCTCCGACAGCGTCGGCCGGTTCGGCATCCCGGTGCTGCTCGGGGCGGAGGACGCGTTCGGGGCCGGCGAGATGGCCGTGCTGCTCTGCGACGCGCGCGGCGACGCGATCAGGGAGCAGCACCACGTACGGGCGCTGCTGTCGCGCCGGGTGGACGGGCTGATTGTGGTGGGCGAGAGCACGAGCCCGCGGCCGTCGGTGAGCAAGGACCTGCCGGTGCCGGTCGTGTACGCCTACGGCCCCTCGGAGGACCCGTCGGACGTGTCGTTCGTGCCGGACGACGTCGGCGCCGCCGCCATGGCCGTCAAGCACCTGCTGGCGCTGGGCCGGCGCAGGATCGCGCACATCACGGGGCCCACGCACTACAAGGCGTCGCGCGACCGCGAGGAGGGCCTGCGCCAGGCGCTTGAGGAGGCGGGGCTGCCGCAGGCCGGGCAGACGCTGTCAGGCCCGTGGTCGCAGCGGTGGGGGCGGCACGCGGCCGAGATGCTGCTGATGTCCGAGCCGGAGATCGACGCGGTGTTCTGCGGCAGCGACCAGATCGCGGCCGGTTTCATGGAGACGGCCAGGGAGCGCGGGCGGCGGGTGCCCGAGGACATCGCGGTGGTCGGCTACGACAACTGGGAGGTGCTGTCCACGGAGACCCGCCCCACCCTGACCACCGTGGACATGAACCTGGAGCTGCTGGGGCGCACCGCCGCCCAGCACCTGTTCGCGGCCATCGACGGGAAGGCGACGCCGGGGGTGCACAAGATGCCCTGCCAGCTCGTGATCCGCGACTCCACCTCCCCGCCGGGCCTGTCCTGAGCCGGGCGCGTCAGGGGCAGCGCACGATCATGCCCGCGTACGACAGGTTCCCCCCGAACCCGAACAGCAGCATCGGCGCCCCCCGCCGGACCTCGCCCCGCTCCAGCAGCTTGGACAGCGCCAGCGGCACGCTCGCGGCCGAGGTGTTCCCCGACTCGACCACGTCACGCGCCACGATCGCGTCGACCGCGCCGAGCTTGGCCGCGAGAGGTTCGATGATGCGCAGGTTCGCCTGGTGGAAGACCACCGCCGCCAGGTCCTCAGGACGTACGCCGCCGCGCTCGCACGCCTTCCTGGCGATGTCGGGGAGCTGGGTGGTGGCCCAGCGGTAGACGGTCTGGCCGTCCTGGGAGAAGCGGGTCGGGGTGCCCTCGATGCGCACGGCGGTGCCCAGCTCCGGGGCGGAGCCCCACACCACCGGGCCGATCTCCGCCTCCGGCGCCGCGCTGATCACGGCCGCGCCCGCCCCGTCGCCGGTCAGCACGCACGTGGTCCGGTCGGTCCAGTCGGTGACGGCCGTCATCATGTCCGCCCCGACGACCAGGGCGTTCGTGGCCGCGCCCGCGCGGATGGCGTGGTCGGCCAGGGCCAGGGCGTGGGTGAAGCCCGAGCACGACACGCCGACGTCCATCAGGGCCGCGCTCGGCACGCCGAGCCGGGCGGCGACGCGGGAGGCGATGTTCGGGGCGCGCTCGGTCTGCGTGCAGGTGGCGATCAGGAGGAGGTCGATGTCGGCGGCGTCCAGACCGCTCGCCGCCAGGGCCTTCGCGGCGGCGTGCCGGGCCAGGTCGGCCACGCTCTCGCCGGGCTCGGCGACGTGCCGGGTACGGATGCCGACCCGCTTGGTAATCCACTCGTCGCTGGTGTCCACCATGGTCGCCAGCTCATCATTAGTCAGGATTTTTGCCGGTTGATAGTGACCTGTGGCGACAAGTCGTGATCCTGTCATGAGGACGGACTATAGCAACCGAACGTTCGGACGCTAAAGTATCCGCATGAGTCCCCGCAGATCCGCCGCCGAAGCCCTCGGCACGCGTGCGGCCATCCTGGAGCGCTCGGTCGCCATCTCCTCCGCGGAGGGGCTCGAAGGGCTGACCATCGGCCGTCTCGCCCTTGAGCTGGGCATGAGCAAGTCAGGCGTGCTCGGGCACTTCGGCTGCAAGGAGGCGCTGCAGCTCGCCGTCCTCGACCGGGCCGGCGAGATCTTCCGCGCCGAGGTCTGGGAGCCCGCCCGGCCCGCTGCCCCCGGTCTGACCCGCCTGCGGGCGCTGTGCGAGACGTGGATCTCGTACCTGGAGCGCGGTGTCTTCCCCGGCGGGTGCTTCTTCGTCGCCGCGGCACACGAGTTCGACGGACGGCCGGGGCCGGTGCGGGACGTGGTCGAGGCCAGGTTCGACGCCTGGCGCGGACGGCTGCGCAAGGAGGCCCGGCGCGCGGTGGACGCCGGCGAGCTGCCCTCGGGGGCCGATCCGGACCAGCTCGCGTTCGAGCTGCTCGGCGCGGTCATGGCGCTGAACCACGCCCTCCAGCTCCATCGCGACCCCGAGGCCCCGTCCAGAGCCCGCCACGCCGTCCGGACCCGCCTCGACGCCTGACCCGGCTCGACCCCTGACCCGGCTCGGGCCGCTCAGGGCATGCGAAAGCTCGGGCGCGGCGGTGCGGCGCCCGAGCCCGAGGTCCAGGCGTCAGTTGCCGGTCGACAGCCGCTCGAAGAGGGCCACGGCCGCGTCGCGGACCTCCTGCGGCGCCACCCCGTCCAGCGTCTTCCTGGCGTCGGTGATGTCGCGCGTCGTGGCGAGCGTGATCGCCACGGACGAGGCTGCGGCGTGGTCGATCGATCCCGTCGGTGCGGCGTCCGCCAGTTCCTGGGCGCTTGCGGCGAGGTCGAGGTTGTCTCTCAACGGATCTCCTCGGATGAAGACGGCTCGGCCCATTGCATCATTTGGCATCATGTCGCATCCACCATTCGGTGAATTCACGACACCGGCCGTCGGGCACAAACCTGATCACCCACAGATTACTGTACGTTTTGTCGGGATATGTCGTGACCCCCTGGATAACGCTCACGTCGTCGGCCACGCTCACCGGATGCCACTCGAACGTGGCCTCACCAGGCTTGTCCTGCCGCCCGAGCCACTGCGCGACGATGTCGTCACGCCCGTGCCAAGGCGAGCTGTAGGGCTCGGTGTAGTAGACGGCGTCGTCCGTGAACAGCGCGGAGATGTCGTCGGGATCGTTGGAGTTCCAGGCTCGTACGTACCCCTCGATCCATGGGCCCGGCTCGACCATATTTACCCCCTCAGCGGGTCGCCTACCCGTCCGACCACTCATTACGCCCGCGCGGCGGTCGCAGGACCCCCCGACCGCGGCTGGTCACGGTTCGTCTGATTTCTCGTCTCGTTTAGGTATAGGGGTACTCAGGCGCCCTTCTCCTGACTCCTTCATGATGGAGCCGTCCCAGCGGGGGGACGCGAAGACGACTCTGGGACGTGCCGCGAAGGAGGGGACGGCACGTGCCGCGGGTCGGGACGCGCGGTCTGCCAGCCGCCCGCCCCTGCCCGCGGCACGCGCCGAGAGCGCCGCTACGGGGTGTGAGCGGGGCCGGTGCTGCCGCGCGGCGTGAGCACGGCCGCCTGGTCCTCGTACGGGGGCACGGTCTCGCCCGCGATCAGCGCGAGCAGCCGCTGGGCGGCGTGCGCCCCGTACGCGGGGATGTCGCGGGTGAGCGCGGTCAGCGGCGGCCGGACGACCTGCGACAGCGGCGAGTCGTCCCAGGCCACGACGGACAGGTCGCGCGGCACCTCGACCCGCATCTCCTGGGCCGCCGACATGCCCGCCACGGCCATGATGTCGTTGTCGTAGATGATCGCCGTGGGCCGGTTGGGCGAGCTGAGCAGCCGTCTGGTGGCCCTGGCGCCCTCTTCACCGGTGTAGTCGGTGTGCACGGTGACGTGCTCGGCCACGCCCTCGCACGCCTGCGCGAACGCCTGGTCGCGGACGGTCGTGTGGACCAGCTCCGGCAGCCCCGCCACCCGTGCGACCCGCCGGTGGCCCAGCGCCACCAGGTAGCCGACGGTCTCGCGCACGGCCTCGCCGTCGTCGGACCAGACGGCCGACAGCGAGCCCGACTCGGCGGGATGGCCGATGACGACGACCGGCATCCCCAGCCGCTCCAGCTCGACCACCCTGGAGTCCGAATAGTGCAGGTCCACGAGGAACACGCCGTCGATGCGGCTCTCGCCCCACCAGCGCCGGTAGACCTCGGTCTCCTGCTCATGGCTGGTGACGACCTGGAGCAGCAGCGCGTACGAGCGGTCGGCGAGCACGCCCTCGATGCCGCTGATCAGCTCCATGAAGAACGGCTCGACGCCCAGGATGCGCGCGGGGCGGCAGAGCGCGAGGCCCACGCAGTTGGCCCTGGCGCCGTTGAGCGCCCGCGCCGCGCTGTTGGGCCGCCAGCCGATCTCCTCGGCGATGGCGACGATCCTGGCCCGCGTCGCGTCCGACACGCCCGGCTGCCCGTTGAGCGCGTAGGAGACCGCCACTTTGGACACTCCCGCCCGGCCGGCGATGTCGGCGATCGTGGGTCGCTTCACGGGCTCCCTCTCTGAACCGGATAACCCTCATACTCTAGGCCACCCCATTCGGTAAGGGAATTAACCGCTTAAGCCACGTGCCAGGGCTTGGCGTCCTCGGTCTCCTTGGCGGCGCCGGCCACACGCAGCGCGTACGTCGGCCGCTCCGCCCCCGGCACCGGCCCCAGATACGCGTGCCCGGTCAGGTGGCACCAGGCGGGCAGGTCGACGGGCGCGGCGGGATCGGTGGCGATGAGGTGGATCACCGCTCCAGGACCGGCTTCGCGCACGTGACCGCGCAGTTCGATGAGCAGTTGAACGCAGAGCTTGTCGCCGCCGTCCACCACGAGATCAGGCATACGAACAAGGAAACCACCGCCCGGACCCTTGATCGTCACGAACCCCGCAGATGGCCCATGAGCTTGGCGACCTCCCGCGCGTAGTGCTCGGCGAACTCCGGCGACGCCGGATCCTGATCCCAGACCGCCCGGACGAGCTGCGGGAACGCGATGCCGGCCGCCGCCATCGAGAACAGCGCCACCAGCACCGCCGCCGGGTCGAGGTCCGCGGGGAGCTCCCCGTCCCGCTGGCGCTCGCGCAGGAGCTCCAGATCCCGGCGTACGTCCTCGACGAACGCCGGGTCGGGCGGCCCGTCGTCGGTGAGGCTCCGCCAGAGCATCAGCCGCCCGTAGTCGCGGCGCGAGGCGTTGGCCCGCACGTATTCGGCGGCGAGCGCGCCCAGCGAGGCCGAGCGGTCGGCGAACCCGCTCTCCTCGGCCTGCCAGCGCGCGGTGAGGGCCTGGTAGAGGCCCTCCTTTCCGCCGAAATAGTACGAGATCAGCTGCTTGTTGACCCCGGCCCTCGTGGCGATCTCGCTGACCCGCGCCCCCGCGAACCCCTTCGCCGCGAACTCCTCCAGCGCCGCCTGCAGGATGCGGGCCTTCGTGCGCTCGGGATCGCGCTGCTTCTCCTCTGGTGCTCGTCTCACGATCCGCAGTTTATCATCCATCCGGATGGTTGACAGAGTCATCCATATGGATGATAGTCGAGTCATGACACGGAACATCGCGATCATCGGTGGCGGCATCGGCGGGCTCTGCCTGGCCCAGGGGCTGCGCAAGGCAGGGCTCGACGTGACCGTCTACGAGCGGGACAGGACCCCGGCCGACCGGCTGCAGGGCTACCGCGTGCACATCGACCCCAACGGCGCCCGCGCGCTGCACGACTGCCTGCCCGCGTCCCTGTGGCAGGCGTTCCTCGACACGACCGGGCGGCACAGCGGGCAGGACTTCGGCTTCCTCACCGAGCAGCTGGGCCGCCTCGCGGTGATCGAGGCGCCCGAGGCGGCCGGCCCGGCCGACGACCATCACTCGGCCAGCCGCATCACGCTCAGGCAGGTGCTGCTGTCGGGGCTCGACGACGTCGTACGGTTCGGGAAGACGTACGAGAGGTACGAGCGGCTCCCCGACGGGCGGGTCAAGCTGTTCTTCGCGGACGGCACGAGCGCGACCGCGGACATCGTGGTCGCCGCCGACGGCGGGAACTCCCGGGTGCGCAAGCAGTACCTGCCGCACGCCGAGCGGGTGGACACCGGGATCACGACGGTGGCCGGCAAGTTCCCGATCACCGGCGAGACCAGGAAGCTCGTGGCGCGGCGGCTGCTCGACGGGCCGAACAGCGTCATCCCGCCCAGCGGCATGGGGTTCTTCACCGCGCCGCACGACCTGGGCGACGGAGTGGCGCACGGCGGGTTCGGGGTGACGGAGCAGGAGGGCGCGCTGATGGACAACAGCAGCAGCTACATCCTGTGGGCGTTCGGCGCGTCCGGCGCCCACTTCCCCGCCAACATTTCCGAAATGTCGGGCGAGCAACTCAAGACCACGGTGGCGCACAGGATCGAGTCGTGGCATCCGGACCTGCGCAGGGTGGTCGACATGTCCGACCCCGACACGGTCACGCTGCTGCCGATCCGTACCTCGATCCCGATCGACGCCTGGCCCGCCACGAACATCACCCTGCTCGGCGACGCCATCCACAGCATGACGCCGATGCGCGGCATCGGCGCGAACACCGCGCTGCGCGACGCACGCCTGCTCTGCGCCGCCCTCACGGGCGGCGGCGACCCCATCAAGGCCATCGCGGGCTACGAGGCTCAGATGCGCGAGTACGGCTTCGCCGCCGTGCGCGACTCGCTGCGCGCGGCCGAGCAGTTCGTCGGCGGCAGCCGGGTGGGGCGGATGGGGTTCAAGACCTTCCTCCGGGTGGTCGAGCGCTTCCCCGCACTGAAGGCCAAGGCATTCGCCTGACCGGCCCAACCTCCCCCGGCCAACCCCTCGCCCTTCCCCAGGGGACCTCAGCCGAAGTACCGACGGCAACGGGCGGCCGGCCGGAGCCGAAGTACGGATGGCGACGGGCGTGCGGTGGGAGCGTGTGGGGTGCGTACTGTGGAGTCGGGCCGGGAGGGTGGATGCGGGTCGGGATTCTGGGGCCGCTTCAGGTGGCGGGGTGCGAGATCGGTGGCGCCCGGGTGCGCGCGCTGCTGGTGCGGCTGGCGCTCGACCCCGGCAGGGTCGTGACCACGGACAGGCTGATCGACGACCTGTGGCCGGACGAGGCGCCGGCGCATCCGATGGCGGCGCTGCAGTCGCTGGTGTCCAGGGCGCGCAGGGAGGCGCCGGGCGTGATCTCGTCCCATCCCGCCGGATACACGCTGGACGTCCCGCCGGCCGAGGTGGACGCGTGGGCGTTCGAGCGGCTCGTACGGGCTGGTGACGCGCACCGGGCACTGGCGCTGTGGCGGGGCCCGGCGCTGGCGGACGCGGCCGATCTGCCCTTCGCCACGGCCCCGGCGGCCCGCCTGGAGGAGCTGCGCCTGACCGCCCTGGCCACGAGGATCGCCGCCGATCTCGCGGCCGAAGACCCTGACCACCTCGCCGGTCTGGTGGCGGAGTTGGAGGGGTTGGTCGCCGCCCACCCCTTACGGGAGCCGTTCCACGCCCTGCTCATGCGCGCCCTCACCGCCCGGGGCCGACGGGCCGAGGCGCTCGCGCTCTTCGAGCGGATCAAGGAGGCCCTGGCCGACGAGCTGGGCGTCGACCCCGGCCCCGAGCTGCGGGAAGCCCACCTGGAGGCGCTGCGGGACGCCGAGCCCAAGAGCAACCTGCCCGCCCGCCTCACGAGCTTCGTGGGCCGGTCGGAGGACATGTCACGGCTGAAGGGGCAGCTCGGCAAGGCCAGGCTGGTGACCCTCGTCGGGCCGGGCGGTGCGGGGAAGACCCGGCTGGCCGTCGAGGTGGCCGCGAGCCTGCGCGTGCCCGACGGCGTCTGGCTGGTCGAGCTCGCCACCGCCACCGACGTACGAGCGGCTCTGGAGGGCACGCTCAAGACGACCGACGCGGTCCGGGCCCTGCGCGGCACCGCGCCCCTGCTCGTGCTCGACAACTGCGAGCACGTGATCGAGGAGGCCGCCACCACGGCCCGCTCGCTGCTGTCCGAGGTGGCGGGCCTGCGGATCCTGGCCACCAGCCGCGAGCCGCTCGACATCCCCGGCGAGACCCTGCACCACGTGCTGCCGCTGCCCGTGGGGAGGGCGACCGAGCTGTTCGCCGACCGGGCCGCGGCCGCCCGGCCCGACCTGCGGGTGGAGCGGGAGGCGGCGGCGCGGATCTGCCGCGAGCTGGACGGCATCCCGCTGGCCATCGAGCTGGCCGCCGCGCGCCTGCGTACGATGCCGCTGTCCGTGCTGGTGGAACAGCTCGGCGACCGGCTCGCCTTCCGCGGCGGGCGCACGTCGGAGCCGCGCCACCGCACCATGCGCGCGGTCATCGACTGGAGCTGGAACCTGCTCTCCGACCGCGAGCGCGAGCTGCTGCGGGGCCTGACGGTGTTCTCGGGCGGCGCCACGTACGAGGCGATCTCCCAGGTCTGCGGCGGCGGTCTCGACCTGCTCTCCTCGCTGGTGGACAAGTCGCTCATCGCGGTCGCCGGCGACCGCTACACGATGCTGGAGACCATCAGGCAGTACGCCGCCGCCGACCTCCCCGAGCTGCGCCAGGCCCACGCCCGCTACTACACCGAGCTGGCCGAGACCGCCCATCCCCACCTGCGGACCGGCGACCAGCTCAAGTGGCTGGCGATGCTGGACGCCGAGCAGGGCAACCTGGACGCGGCGCTGCGCCATTCCGACGACCCGCTCAGGGTGATCCTGCCGCGGCTCTGGCCGTGGATCATCCGCGGGCGGCATCGCGAGATCACCGAGCAGGCCGCGTCGGCGCTGCGGCGGGTGGGGGACACGCCGCCGCCGGGGCGGGAGCTGGCGCACGGGATCTGCCGGGTGTTGTCGGGGTTCGCGCCGACCGACGCTGTGCTGGAGTCCGACCACCCCGCCGCCCTGAACTCCTGGGCGCTGGCCGGGGTCGGCACGCCCGCCGATGTGGTGTCCCTCACCGAGCGGCAGTCGGCTCGGCTGCGCGACCATCCCGACCTGTGGACGAGGTCGGCGGCGCTGCTGGGCACGGGCATCGTGCGGTTCGAGTACGGGGCGGTGGCCGGGGCCGAGGACCTGCTGGAGCCGGCGGTCGAGGGGTTCAGGGCCGTCGGGGACCGGTGGGGGCAGTGGGCCGGGTTCTTCTGGCTGTCGCTGGTCGCGGAGAACCGCGGGGACTTCGCCACGGCGGTCGCCCTGGCCGAGGAGCCGGAGCGGCTGGCCGCCGAGCTCTCCGGGCTCGACACGCCGCTCGGGCCGATGACGTTCCTGATCCGGGTCGGCCAGCTCAAGGGGCGCGCGGGCGATCACACCGGAGCGGCCCGCGCACTCGAACGCGCCTGGGAGTCGGCCGTGCGGTCCGAGGACCGGGCGATCCTCGCCAGGGTCATGCACGCCAGGGCCGAGCTGGCCAGGCGCACCGGCGACCCGGACGAGGCGGCCCGGCTGCTGGAGGCGGCGCTGGCGCTCGACGTCGAGGTGTCGGCCCAGCTCAGGGCGTACATGAACGTCGAGCTGGCCCGGGTTCGCGAGCCCCGCGAGCCGCTGCGCAGGGCGCTGGAGCTGATGGCCACGTGCTCCGACAGGACCGCGCGGGCGACCGTGCTGGAAGGGGTGGCCGAGCATCTGGAGCCGGAGGCGGCGGCCGAGCTGCTCGGCGCGGCGCGGGCGCTGCGCGGGATCGACGAGTCCGCCGATCCCCACGTCAACGAGCTGGCCGCCAGGTGCCGGGCCGCGCTCGGCGAGCACGGCTACCGTTCGGCGTCGGCCAGGGGCGCGGCGATGCCGAACCCGGAGAGGTACGCGCTGAGGCCGCTCTCGTCCCCGTGATAGCCGATGTAGCCGTCGGGGCGGACGAGGATGACGCCCTCCTGTTCGTCGAGCGGCGGGAGCACCGTGAACGGATATTCCGTCCCCGTGTCGGCCAGCAGCAGGAAGCCGGTGCCGCGCTGCTCGGCGAAGAGCGCGCCGAGCCGTTCGCCGCCGCGCTCGCCGACGGACAGCGGGCTGCCGAGGTAGGCCAGGCCGAGCTGGTTGGTGTCGTCGCCGCGCTGGTTGTCCTGCTCCCGGTACAGGCGGGTGCTGAGGCCCAGCACGTGCTCGGCCACGGCCATGCGCTCGTACTCGTACGTCTCCAGCAGCGCCTCCGTGCCGACGGCCAGCTTCCAGCCCAGGTTGTAGGCGTCCTGAACGCCGGTGTTGAGCCCCTGGCCGCCCGCCGGCGTGTGCACGTGGGCGGCGTCGCCCGCCAGGAACACCCGGCCGTCCCTGAATTGATCGGCCATGCGGATGTTGACGCGGTACTCGGACCGCCACAGGATCTCCTCGATCCGCACGTGCGGCGCGTGCTCGGCGACGAGCGCGATCAGGTCGTCGTCACCGGTGTACGGGGCGACGAGCTGGAAGACGTCGGTGTTCGGCAGCGGGCAGATCGTGAAGTGGATCTTCTGCTCGGCCAGTGAGCCCCACACGTGCCAGTGCTCGCGGTCCAGGTCGTCGGTCGTGATGTCGGCCAGCAGCATGCGCTCGCTCTCGAACGTGTCGCCGACGAAGCCGACGCCGAGCTGCTTGCGTACGACGCTGCGACCGCCGTCCGCGCCCACCAGGTACGCGCAGCGAACCTGCTCGCCGGTGCCCAGGGTGACGGTCACGCCGTCCTCGTCCTGCTCGAAGCCGGTCACCTCGGCGCCGAACTCGACCTCGTGCCCCAGCTCGGCCAGCCGGTCGCGCAGGATCTGCTCGGTGCGCCACTGCGGCTGCATGATCAGGTTGGGGTACGGCACGTCGGCGGACGGCTCCCGGATCTCGTCCATCCGCCCCTCCCAGACCACCTGGTCGCCCTGGTAGCTGCGCAGGCTCGGGTACTCGCGGCCGGTGGCGAGGATCTCGTCCACCACGCCGAGGTCGTCGAAGACCTCCAGCGTTCGGGGCTGCAGGCCCTTGCCCCGCACGCCCGTGGGCGGCTCCGGCGACTTCTCCACGATGCGGAGGCCGACGCCTCTGCGCGCCAGCTCGATGGCCAGGGTCAGTCCGGTCGGCCCGGAGCCGACGATCAGCACGTGTGTCATGCCTTGAACGATGCTCCGGGCCACTGCCAGATCTCTGTCAGCCGCTGTCGGGCCCTTTCACGGGCCCTCTCATGGGCGCAGCTTGTGAAAGAGCGCCACGCGGGCGCGGTGGTATTCGAGGTCCTCCTCGTCGTGCCGCACCCCCGCGCGCGCCGCCTTCCGGAAGTACGCGTACTCCCTGCGCAGCTTGTGCCGGACGAGCTGGGCCAGCGCCTCCTCGTCCAGCTCCCCTGCGGTGCCCCCGGCCTCGTGGTAGGCCGCCACGAACTCCCTGCTCGGCCCCACCTCGTCATCCCCCCATTCGAGCGACGCGGCGGCCAGCTCCACCTCCGGCGCGCCGACGAAGGTCTCGTCCCAGTCGAGCACCGCCACGATGCCGCCGTCCCTGGCGAGGGTGTTGCCGGTGTAGTAGTCGCCATGGAGGGGGTGGCGCAGCGGGTGCCGGGCGTGGAACTCCGCCAGCCAGCGGTCGAGGGCGGGATCGCCGAGTTCGAGGGCGTCCTGGGGCGGGTCGCCGTACAGGCCGGACTCCTGGAAGGCGGGCACCGGGCGCGGCGGCGGGCGGAACGTGGCCAGCGACGTGTGCAGCCGGGCCAGCAGGCGGGCGCCCGCCGCGCGCTGGGCGGGGACGTCGGAGTCCGGCCAGCCGCCCTCGACGTACGGCCAGCACGAGATCGGGCGGCCCGCCACCATGACGACCGTCGCTCCGTCGGGCGTGGGCACGGGTGCGACGGCCTCCGGAAGCGTGGCGGCGGCGTGGCGGGCGACCGCGTGACACCACTCGGTTTCGGCGATGGGCCGACCTACCGGGCCGACGCGGATAACATGGCCGTCAAGCTGGTACGCGGCGGACTCCTCGCCACCGTGCAATCGTTCGCCGTTTCCGGTGACGCCCCACGTCAGGGCCGCGACTGCACGGATTTCGGGGGTAAGCGGGGTGTCAGCGTAGATCACTCCGGAAAGCCTATGCTTCCGGATCCGGCCCCGATGCGCAAAGGTTAGGGTCACCTACCTCGCACTTGTAAGGAGACCCGTGGCCAGTCCCGGCAGGCTCGACACCAGAGGCAGTGATTTCGCCCGACTAGCCCGCATGATCACGGACGCCGGCCTTCTTGACCGGCGTCCCTTTTATTACGCGATCAGAATGACGATCATGGCCGCCGTCTACTTCGGCGGCTGGGGTCTGTTCCTCTGGCTCGGCGACTCGTGGCTGCAGCTCCTCCTGGCCGTCGCGCTGGCCGTCGTCTTCGCGCAACTGGGGTTCCTCGCCCATGATCTCGGCCATCGGCAGGTCTTCAGGACCCGGCGGCCGAGCGACGTCGCCGGCCTGATCATCGGCAACCTCGCCGTCGGGCTCGGCTGGGGCTGGTGGACCACCAAGCACAACCGTCACCACGCCAACCCCAACCACGAGGACCACGACCCCGACGTCTCCCCCGCCGTGATCGTCTGGTCGGAGGAGCAGGTCGCCAAGAGCATCGGCCTACCGCGATTTGTCGCGAAATATCAGGCCTTCTGGTTCTTCCCGCTGCTGACGCTGGAGGCCTGGCACCTGCACATCGCCAGCGTGAAGGCCCTGTTCAAGCCGGAGGCCAAGCGCCGCGGGACGGAGCTGACGCTGCTCCTCACGCACTTCGTGCTCTACTTCGGCCTGGTCTTCGCCGTCCTGCCGGTCGGCAAGGCGCTGCTGTTCCTGGTCATCCACCAGGGGGTGTTCGGGATCTACCTGGGGTGCACGTTCGCGCCCAACCACAAGGGCATGCCGATCCTGACCGCGGAGGACAATCTGGACTTCCTCCGCAAGCAGGTGCTCACCTCCAGGAACGTGCGGGGCGGCCTGTTCGCGGACGTGGCGCTCGGTCAGCTCAACTACCAGATCGAGCACCACCTGTTCCCCAACATGCCGGCCCCCAACCTGCGCAGGGCGCAGCCGATCGTCGAGCGGTACTGCGCGGAGATCGGCGTCGACTATCTCCAGACCGGGCTGATCGAGTCGTACGGGCAGGCGCTGCGCCACCTGCACGAGGTCGGCGCCGCGCTCAGGCGCCCCCTTCCGCCGCAAGGCGTTTGAGCAGCGAGTCGCGGCGGCCTTCGAGCTGAGCGATCAGCTCCTCCTGCTCGTCCGCCTGGCTGATCATCGCCGAGATCTCCACCTGGTCGGTCGCGCCCACGTCGCGGATATGGTTGCGGAGGTCCTGGTTCTCGGCTCTCAACCGGACCAGGTCCTCCTCGACCTCCCGCAGGTCGTCGTTTGTGCTCATTTACCTGCTCTACCCAGATGCGCCCCGGCGATTACCCCCCAGAATGGGAGCATGCGCAAGCCGTCGACCAGCACGATCGTGTCACTCGTCGTGATCGCGGGCCTGCTGACCGGCATGGCCCTCACCTACGCGACCAGAGGCCAGGCGCAGCCCAACGTCCTCGACGTGACGCTGCCGATCATCGCCTGCTGCGGGCTGCTGCTGCGGGAGCGCTATCCCGTCGCGGCGCTGATCCTGGTGATGGTCTGCGTCGCCGTCTACTACCCGTACGCGAGGCTCGACGGGCCCCTCGTCATCCTGCCGTTCGTCAACCTCTACACCACGGCCGAGAAGGGCCACCTCACCCCGGCCATCGCCGTCGGGGCCGCGTCGCTGCTGGGCATGGGGCTCGGCGAGAGCGGCGGCGTCCGGCACGTCGAGAACAGCCTCTTCATCATGATCGCCGGCTGGGAGGTGGCGGCGATCGCGTTCGGCAGCGTGACCCGCAGCCGCCGCCTCTACCTGCGGGCGGTCGAGCAGCGCGCGCTCGAAGCCGAGCGCAGCAAGGAGGAGGAGGCCAGGCGGCGGGCGAGCGAGGAGCGGCTGCGCATCGCGCGAGAGCTGCACGACGTGCTCGGGCACAACATCTCCATGATCAACGTTCAGGCCGCGGCGGCCCTGCACGGGCTCAAGAAACGGCCGGAGGACGCCGAGACGGCGCTGCGGACGATCAAGGACACCAGCAAGGAGACGCTGCGCGAGCTGCGGACCACTCTGGGCGTGCTGCGCCAGGTGGACGAGGACGCGCCGACCGCGCCCGCCGACAGCCTGGCCCGGGTGGAGGCGCTGGTCGAGGCGTCGGGGCTGGAGGTGCGCACGGATCTGTCGGGCCGGCTCGACGCCGTGCCGACCGAGGTGGACCTGGCCGCCGCCCGGATCGTACGGGAGGCGCTGACCAACGTCTCCCGCCACTCCGGTACGAAGCAGGCCACCCTCATAATCAACAACACGTCCGGAAATATCATGATTCGCGTGGATGATGATGGGCCGGGCGCCACGTACGACGGGGGCAGTGGCTTCGGCCTGCAGGGCATGCGCGAGCGCGCCACCGCGCTCGGGGGCACCCTGGAGGCGGGCCCGCGTCCCGAGGGCGGCTTCCGCGTCGTCGCCCGGCTGCCGCTCAGGAATGGGGCGTGATGATCCGCGTACTGCTCGCCGACGACCAGACCCTGGTACGGGCCGGGTTCCGGTCCATACTCAGCGACGAGGACGACTTCGAGGTCGTCGCCGAGGCCGCCAACGGCGTGGCGGCCGTGGCCGGAGCCCGCGAGCACCGCCCCGACGTGGTGCTCATGGACATCCGCATGCCGGAGCTCGACGGCCTGGAGGCCACCCGCCAGATCACCGGCGACCCCCGGCTGGCGGACGTCAAGGTGATCATCCTGACCACGTTCGACCTGGACGACTACGTGTACGCCGCGCTGCGCGCCGGCGCGAGCGGCTTCCTGGTCAAGGACACCGAGCCGGCCGAGCTGATCCACGCGATCCGGGTCGTGGCCAGGGGCGACGCGTTGATCGCGCCGTCGATCACGCGCCGGCTGATCGCCGAGTTCGCCGGCCGGGTCAAGCGCCCCGAGCCCGGCCCCGAGCTGAACGCGCTCACCGAACGCGAGCGCGAGGTCATGACGCTGGTGGCCGGCGGCCTGTCGAACGACGAGATCGCGGCCCGGCTCGTGCTCAGCCCCGCCACCGCGAAGACGCACGTCAGCCGCATCATGACCAAGCTGTCGGTACGCGACAGGGCCCAGCTCGTGGTCATCGCGTACGAGGCCGGCATGATCGTCCCGGGCTGGGTTACTCCCTGAGTCGTAGCCCGGGAGCCCTCGTGCGACCCGGGATGTACGCCAGGTTGCCGCGCGGGCATGACGCGGCGGGCGGAGCCGTACCGGGACGCTCTGGGCATGGACACCGTGGACCTGGCCCGCCTGCAGTTCGCCCTCACGGCGGGCGCGCACTTCCTCTTCGTGGCCCTGACGCTCGGACTGGCGACGCTGGTCGCCGTCGTCCAGACCCGGGCCACCTTCAGCCGCGACCCCGTGCACCTGCGGATGACGCGGTTCTGGGGCCAGCTCTACATCATCAACTACGCCATGGGCATCGTCACCGGGCTGGTCATGGAGTTCCAGCTCGGGCTGTCGTGGAGCGGGCTCACGGAGTACGCGGGCAACGTCTTCGGGTCGGCGCTGGCCATCGAGACGCTGGTGGCGTTCTTCGTCGAGTCCACGTTCCTGGGACTGTGGATCTTCGGCTGGGACAAGCTGAACCGGTGGGCGCACCTGGCGCTGATCTGGGTCGTGACGCTGACGGCGTACGCGTCGGCCTTCTGGATCATGGTCGCGAACGGGTTCCTGCAGCACCCTGCCGGGCACGTGCTGGACGGCGGCGTGCTGCGGCTGGCGGACCTCGGGGCCATGGTGGGCAATCCGTCCGCACTGATCGGGTTCGGGCACGTGATGGGCGGGGCGATGATCACCGGCGGGTTCTTCATGGCCGGGGTGAGCGCGTACCACCTGCGTAAACGCACCGCCGAGCAGGACTTCTTCCGCAAGTCGCTGCGCATCGGGGTCGGCGTGGCGCTCCCCGCGCTGTTCTTCACCGTGACCTTCGGCGGGCTCTCGTTCCAGACCCTGCAGCCGACCAAGACGGCGGCGTGGGCGGCCGAGCCGGAGCGGCTGGCCGAGGCGCAGGCCGAGATGGTAGCGGCGCACGGCCCCGGCGACTACCTGCCGCCCGTCGGTCCCGTGCAGGCGGCGGGCATCACGATGATCACGCTCTGGCTCGTGATGACCGTGGTCGCGGCGCTGAGCTTCGTGCTGATGCTCATCCGGCCCGTCGTACGCGGGTTCCGGCTGTGGCACTGGCTGCTGACCCTGATGATCCCGGTCCCGTTCGTGACCATGCTGGCGGGCTGGGTCTTCCGGGAGCTGGGGCGCCAGCCGTGGGCCGTGTTCGGGCTGCTGCGGACGGCCGACGCGATGTCACCGGTGACCGCGGCGCAGATGCGCTTCTCGATCATCGCCTTCGCCTCGGTGTTCGCGGTGCTGATCGCGATCAACTACTGGCTGCTGGCCAGACACGCCCGCCGCGGACCCGGCACGGAGTCGCTGGGCGCCCCTGCCACCCCTGCCCTGAGCTTCTGAGGAGCCGTCATGGAGATCTTCGTCTTGGCCTTCTTCGCGCTCGGCTACCTCGTGCTGGCCGGGGCCGACATCGGGGTCGGCATGGTGCTGCCGTACCTGGGCAGGTCGGCGGCCGAGCGGCGCGAGGTGATCGCCGCCATCGCGCCGTTCTTCCTGGGGAACGAGGTGTGGCTGGTGGCCACGGCGGGCGTGCTGGCCGGGCTGTTCCCCGAACTGGAGGGCGAGCTGCTGAGCGGCAACTACACGCTCGTCGTGACGCTGGTCCTGGCGTGGGTCGTGCGTGACATGGGATTGTGGCTGCGCGGGCGGATGCCGGGGCTGCGGTGGCAGGCGTTCTGGGACGGCGCGATCGTGGCCGGGAGCTGGGGGCTGGCGCTGAGCTGGGGGATGCTGCTGAGCCACGTGCTGATCGGCAGGCCGCCCGCCCTGGTGGTGGCCGTGCTGGTGGTGGCCGTGCTGTTCGCCACGCACGGGCTGGCGTTCGCGGCCCTGCGGCTGCGCGGCCCGCTGCGGGAGCGGGCGGCCGTGCTGTCGGGCGGGGCGGGCGAGGCCCGCACCTACCTGGTGACGGCCGCCGCGCTGGTGGCGGTGGGGGTGCTGGCCGGGCTCCGGCTGCCGCTGGAGCCCGGCACCTCCGGCTCCGTGCTGGTGCCGGTGATCCTGACGCTGATCCCGCTGCTGGTGTCCGCCCAGGGCTGGGTGTGGTGGACGTTCCGGCACCGGGTCACGGGGCCGTCCTACCTGTGACGGCGGTTCAGAAGACGGGAACCCCGTCCCTGGTCAGCTTCCAGTTCTGGACGGCGAACCCGCTCGGGTCGATGGTGCCCTTCGCGGTGGCGTACTCGATCAGCGCCTGGCGGATCTCCACCTGCGCGTTGTAGAGCACGGGGGCACCTGTGACGTGCGGGAATCCGCCGCCACCCGACTGCCGGTAGTTGTTGATCGCAACCACGAACTCCTTGCCGGCCGGGACCGGGGCGCCGTCATAGGACAGGTTGGCGATCCGCTGGCCCACCGGCTTCGAGATGTCGATGTCGTACGAGACCCCGGAGAGCTGGTCGTAGTTGTAGTCGGGGGTGTTGCCGGCGTTCGTCAGCTTGGTCACGTCCACCGGGTCGCCGGGGGCGAGCTGGTTGAAGTACTTGGCGGAGTACTCCAGGTAGTCCTTGATCTGCGCGCCGGTCAGCTTCACCGCCAGCAGCGTGTTGTCGTAGACGTACAGACCGGCCACGTCCCTGACGCGGATGTCGCCGGCGGGGAAGACGGCGGTGCGGCTGAACGGCGCCGCGATCGACAGCACCGGCAGCGTGTTGTCCGGCAGCGCCTGCTTGACCGTCTCCACCTGCACCTGCTGGATGTAGTCGAGGATCGGCGTGTCCTTGTACGGCGACTCCGCGGCCGACAGCGCCTGAGCCGACTTGGCCACGACCTTGTTCACGTAGCCGACGGTCGTGTCGTGCTGCGGCTTGAGCAGCCGGACGATCTTGGGGTCCTCCTGGACCGTGTTGGTGTTGATCGTGGCGGCGGACTTGCCGGTGACCACCCACCTTCCGTGCTGCTTGGTGAGCTGGAAGTCCAGCCTCGACAGGCGCTGGCCCCACCTGCCCGGCTCGGTCAGCAGCACCTGCCGGCCCGTTTCCTTGTTCGTGACGAACCGCTGCGGCACGTCGTTGTGCGCGTGCCCGAACAGCACCGCGTCGATGCCCGGCACCTGCTCGGCCACCATCGCGGAGGCGTTCTCGACCGGCAGGTCGCCGCCGTAGGACGACAGGCCGCTGTCGCCCGCGTGCGCGGTCACCACGACCACGTCCGCGCCCAGCCCGCGGATGACCGGCACCCACTTCTTCGCCGACTCGACCAGGTCGGTGAAGCGGAGCTTGCCCTCGACGTTCGCCTTGTCCCAGATGGCCACGCCGGGGTTGGTCAGCCCGAGCACGCCGACCTTGACCGGCTTCTCGCCCTTGACCTTCATGGTCTTGATCACGAACGGCTTGTAGGCGGGCAGCCCCGTCCTGTCGTAGACCGCGTTCGCGCCGAGCACCGGTGCCCGCATCTGCTTGATCCAGGTGGCCAGCAGCGGCAGACCGTAGTTGAACTCGTGGTTGCCCAGCGTCACGGCGTCGTATCCGATGGCGTTCATGGCCTTGGCCATCGGGTGGATCTGTCCGGTCTGGGTGATCGGCTCGACCTTGGCGTAGTAGTACGCCAGCGGGGTGCCCTGGATGGTGTCACCCGAGTCGAACAGCAGCGTGCGGTCCGCCCCGCGCTCGGCCCTGATCTGGTTGACCAGCGAGGAGACCTTGGCCAGGCCGATGCTGTTGCCCGCGCTGTCGGCGTACGCGGCGTCCTTGAAGTAGTCCCAGTTGAGGACGTTGCTGTGGAGGTCGGACGTGCCCATGACCGTGACGGTGACCGAGGCGGTGCCGGCCTGCGCGGGGGGCGCCACCAGGGCCAGCGCGCACAGCGCGGCGGCCCCGGTGAGGACGAGATTCTTGGTCTGCATGAGGCTGGAGCGTAACCAGGGCAATCAATCAACGGTCACGCGGGTGATGAACTCTCGGATAAGGGCCGTCACTTCGGCCGGTCGCTCGTGCAGGACGACGTGGCCGCTGTCCAGCTCGGCGTACTCGCTGCCGGGCAGAGCGGCGTGCAGCGCGCGGTGGTGCCCGACCGGGATCAGGTAGTCCCGGGTGTTGCCGACGACCAGCGTGGGCGCGGTGATCTTCGGTAGCAGGTCCCTGATGTCGAGGCGCAGGTCCAGCTCGATCTGGCGGCGGACGCCGTGCGGTGGCTCGCCGGCCATGAGGGCCTCCGCGCCGACCGCGCTCACGTACTCGGGGGCGAACCCCACCAGCGGCCCGTACGCGGCGAAGCTCTCCGGGTCCGTCTCCGCCAGCCTGGCCCACGTGCGCAGGCCGAGCTTCAGCCGGGAGTCCTCCACGTGCGTCCAGCCGGCGATCAGCACCAGCCGCCTGACCAGCTCCGGGTGCTCGGCGGCGACCGCCACGGCCACGGCCGCGCCCAGCGAGAAGCCGACGAGGTCGGACGGGCCCTCGAACGTGGCCGCGACCTGGCCGGCGAGCAGGTCGAGCGTGAGGTCGCCGCCCGGATCGGCGGTCTGGCCGCTGCCCGCGTAGTCGGGGACGATGACGGTGCGCAGGTCGGCGAACCCCGGCACGAGGTGGGCGTAGTTGGTGGCGGCGTCGCCGCCGGAGCCGTGCACCATGACGAGGCCGGGGCCGCTGCCCGCCCGCTGGAAGTGGACGGCGCCCGAGCTGTGGGTGACTGTGGGCATTCCAGGCTCCTAGAGGTTCCCGCCGCCGGTGGCGTCGATGGTGCTGCCGGTGATGAAGCTCGCCTCCGGCGAGGCGACGAAGGCCACCGCGTTCGCGATCTCGTCCACGTGGCCGACCCGGTTGAGGGCGTGCCTGCTCGCCGCGTACGCCTCCCCGTCCGGGTTGCCGCGCAGCCAGGACGCGTTGGTGTCGGTGTCGATGATGCCGGGGGCGACGTTGTTGACCGTGATGCCGCGCGGGCCCAGCTCCTTGGCCAGGGCCAGCGTGAACACCTGCACCGCGCCCTTCGTCATCGCGTACGCGATCCCCTCGGGGAAGGCGATGCGGGTCACGCCCGAGGTGATGTTGACGATCCGCCCGCCGTCGGGGATCAGCGGCAGCAGCTGCTGGGTCAGGAAGAACAGCCCTTTGACGTTGACGTCGAACAACCGGTCGTACGCCGCCGGGGTCTCCTCGGCGATGGGCTGGGAGGTGCCGATGCCGGCGTTGTTGACCAGCACGTCGAGGACGGCCGTCTCGGCCCTCAGCCGCTCCACGAGCACGTGGCTCGGCCGGCCCAGGTCGGCCCGGACGGCGAACGCGCTGCCGCCGTCCTTCTCGATCAGGCGGACGACCTCCTCGGCCGCCGTCCCGTCTTCCGCGTAGTTGACGGCCACCCGGAAGCCGTCCCTGGCCAGGCGCAACGCGATGGCGCGGCCGATGCCTCTGCTGGCTCCCGTCACGAGCGCGGTCTTCATCCTGGGATCCCTCTTTCTTTAGCGATCGATACAGAAAACATAACATAGCGATCGCTATAGAATGGCGGCATGGCCAGACAGCGGGCGTTCGACAGGGAAGCGGCACTGGAAACGGCGCTGCTCGCGTTCTGGCGGCACGGCTACGAGGCGACCTCGGTCGCCGAGCTGACCGCCGCGATGGGGATCCGTCCCCCCAGCCTGTACGCGGCCTTCGGCGACAAGCGGCGGCTGTTCGAGGAGGCGGTGCGGCGCTACCAGGAGACGTACGGGGCCTTCACGACGCGCGCCCTCGCCGAGGAGCCGACCGGCCGCCAGGCCATCGAGCGCGTGCTACGGGAGGCCGCCATCGAGTATTCGAGCCGCTCACACCCGACGGGGTGCCTGATCATCACGGCGGCGGTGAACTGCGGGCCGGAGTCGGCCGAGGTCGAGGAGCTGCTACGCGACTTCAGAGAGGGCAGCAAGGCGGCACTCAAGGCCCGCATCGACGGCGACCTGGCCGCCGGCCGCCTCCCGGCCGGCACGGACACGGCGGGCCTGGCGACGTTCTACGCCGCCGTCATCCAGGGCATGTCCACCCAGTCCCGCGACGGCGCCACCCAGACCGACCTCCTCAACATCGCCACCCTCGCCATGTCCGCCTGGCCCATTGCATTCGAGTGACTACAGAACGTAGAGGTCGTTGCTAGGTTGAGGGGCCATGATTACTTGGAATTTCCACGTCGCCCTGAATCGGGCGCCTGCCGGTGAAGAGCTGGATGCGATCGCCTCCGTGATCGCCCAGATCAAGACGGTCCCCGGGCTCTGGCCCATCGCCGTCGGGGAAGACGACGGCGTGACGCTGGGAGACGCCGCCCGTCGGCACGGTGGGCGCACGCAGGCCAGCCTGCGCCAGCTCGCCGCAGGCCAGCGGGGCCCCGGCGGGTTCCCCGCCCCACTCATCGAGGCCGACAACATCCGCCTCTACTCGTGGGCCGAGATCTCCGAGTGGCTGCGCACACGGATGGGGGATGACATCCCGCCGGAAAACCCGGATGTCGCCCTGGCGGACGCGCTGGTGAGGCTCAACTGCCGGGCCCGAGCCGCGCATCGGGAAGACGGGCTTCGCCACCTGTTCGAAGCCATCGCCTGACCCCGCGCCGCACCCGTCGACCTCAAAACCTCGCCCCTCGACCTCACTCCCGAGCGCGAAAGCCCCACTCCTCGACCTTCAACCGGAGGCGCCCGCCGGCGGGCGCCTCCGTGGGGTGTCAGCGCTCGGCCTCGGTGTGCTTGCGGTCCAGGTCCGGGAACGGGGACGGCTCCTCGACGCCCTGGGTGAGCTGGCGCGGCCCGTCGGGGCTCTCGGAATCCTGGGCGTCCGCGACCGCCTCGGCCGCCGCCTCCGTGGCCTTGGCCACCTCCTCGTCGAACTCCGCCGACTGCGGCGCCTCCTCCCGCGTCGCCGCCGACCGGGGCAGGGCCTCGGTGAACGCCTTCGAGACCCCCTGCAGCGCCGAGGTGACCTCGCTCGGGATCACCCAGAACGTGTTGCCCTCGCCCTGCGCGAGCTGCGGCAGCACCTGGAGGTACTGGTAGGCCAGCAGCTTCGGGTCGGGGTCGTTGCGGTGGACGGCCTGGAAGACCTGGTCGATGGCGCGCGACTGGCCCTCGGCCTCCAGGATCGCGGCGGTGCGCTGGCCCTCGGCGCGCAGGATGCGGCTCTGCTTGTCACCCTCGGCCGTGAGGATCTGCGACTGCCGCTGACCCTCGGCGTTGAGGATCGCGGCCCGCTTGTCGCGCTCGGCCCGCATCTGCTTCTCCATCGCGTCCTTGATGGTCTTGGGCGGGTCGATGGCCTTGATCTCGACGCGGTTGACGCGGATGCCCCACTTGCCGGTGGCCTCGTCGAGCACGCCCCGGAGCTGGCTGTTGATGGTGTCGCGCGAGGTGAGGGTCTTTTCCAGGTCCATGGAGCCGACGACGTTACGCAGCGTGGTGACGGTCAGCTGCTCGACGGCCTGGATGTAGTTGGCGATCTCGTACGCCGCCGCCCGCGGGTCGGTGACCTGGAAGTAGAGGACGGTGTCGATCTCGACGACCAGGTTGTCCTCGGTGATGACGGGCTGCGGCCGGAAGGAGACGACCTGTTCGCGCAGGTCGATCATGGGGTAGACGCGGTCGACGTAGGGGATGACGAAGTTGAGACCCGGCTTGAGGGTGCGGTGGTAGCGGCCGAGGCGCTCGACGTTGCGGGCCCGCGCCTGCGGGACGATCCGCACCGCCTTGAGCACGGTGAACACCGCGAAGAGTATGACGAGCAGTCCGACCAGCAACAGCGGATCCATGAGTCACTCCCGGGGATATACGAGGGCTGTCGCCCCTTCGATCTCGATGATGTCGACGGTCGCCCCTGTGGGGATCACCAGCGTCTCGTCGTAGGCGCGCGCCGACCACTCCTCGCCCCCGATGCGTACGCGGCCGTCGCGGCCCGTCACCTCCGCGACCACGTAGGCGGGCTTGCCGACGAGTGCTTCCACGCCGAATCGCTGCAGCGGGGGCTGCGTGATGTGACGCATCGCGATCGGCCTGAGCACCAGCAGTCCGGCCGCGGACGACAGGGCGAAACACAACAACTGCAGGGGCACGGGCAATCCGATGACGGCGGTGAGGGCGGTCAGCAGCGCCGCCGCACCCAGTAGCCCGAGCGAGGCCGTGAGGGTGAATATTTCGGCCACGCCGAGCACTACCGCGAGGATTACCCAGATGATCCATTCATCCATGTCCGGCCCTCCTGATGGGACAACGGGCCTGAGTTCGTGACTGGTTCCCCCCTCTCTACCGTAATCCTGGAATCAACCCGGCGGCACCCGTCAGCCCGCGGGAGCGGCCGTGAACAGGGCGCTCCCCTCCCGCCACTTCTCCCACGGGAGCTGCCAGAAGCCCCATCCGTTGTTCCATTCGAGCTGCCGGCCGGTGCCGACGATCGTGACCGGATCGCCGCGCAGCGAGCCGTCGTAGAACCAGGCCGCCTGGTCGGGCCGGGCGTTGACGCAGCCGTGGCTGACGTTGGCCCGGCCCTGCGCCCACACGTTGTCCTTGGCGTGCACGTATTCGCCGCTGTTGGAGATGCGCACGGCATGGTCGATCAGCAGGTCGTAGTAGCCGGGGTCGCCCTTGACCCGGCCCGGGGAGATCATGCGGACCGGGTTGCCCTTGTCCATGGTCAGGTGGATGCCGCTGGTCGTGGTGTATTCGGGGGTGGTGGCCATGCCCGCGCTGATGGCCATCCGCTGCGCGATCTCGCCGTCACGGCGGACGATCATCTGGTGGGACCGGGTGTCGATCGTGCTGGTCTGCCTGCGCCCGACGGTGAAGGCGAAGGTGGAGTCGGTGGTGCCGTAGACGCCGGCGCCCGCGCGGACGCCGGCCAGGTGCGCGGTGACGGTGACCTGCTGGTGGGGCGCCCAGAACCGGCGGGTGCGGTAGATCACCTGGGTGTCGCTGATCCACCGCCACGCGCCCTCGACCGGGGTCTGCGCCCTGACCTCCAGCGCCCGCTCGACGGCCGCCTTGTCGGCCACCGGGGTGTCGAAGTCGATGATGACCGGCATGCCGGCGCCGACCGTCTCGCCCGGCAGCGGCGCCGTCGCGGCCACCTGGAACGGCCTTCCCGCGGACCGGGTGTGGAAGCGGCCGACGGCGACCGTGGCCGGGCCGCGGGCGCCGGCGGCCGTGACGGACACCGTGTATTCGGCCGCGGGCCTGAGCGTCCAGGCGGAGCGCCACGTCGTGCGGGTGTCGTCGAGCCGGCCGGGCACCTGCTGCCCGCCCTCCGAGACCAGCACCCGGCTGAGCGTGCCGCCGCGGGCCCTGACCACCAGGCCGCGGTCGGTGCGGGCCCGCTTGGAGTCGAGCGCCGGAGAGACCCGCACGACCGGGGGCGGTGACGGGGTCTTGGCCGCCACCGAGGAGCAGCCGCAGACCATGAGGAGGAAGGCGACACAAGTCATCGCGGCCCGCCGCATGTCACTCCTGCTGTCCGAGGGAAGGGGTGGTCCCAGGGTAGCGGCGAGTCAGCGGTCAAGCACGTTGAGTCACTTATGTGATAGTTCCGGAAACCTCCCCCAATGTCAGGGCGCCGGCGGTGGCCCGGATCGTCACCGTGTCCCCGTCCTCCAGGAACGAGCGCGTCTCTCCGCTCGCGAGCTTGAGCGGGTCGGTCCCGTTCCAGGTCAGCTCGATGAACGAGCCGCGCTCGCCGCGCGCGGGCCCCGAGATCGTGCCGCTGGCGAACAGGTCGCCGGTCCGCAGGGAGGCCCCGTTCACCGTCATGTGGGCGAGCATCTGGTCGGGCGTCCAGTACATGCTCGCGTACGGGGGCCGCGACACGACCTCCCCGTTGAGCAGGACCTCCAGGGAGATGTCCAGCCCCCAGTCCGCCTGCCTGCGCAGGTAGCCGGCCGGCGCGGGGTCCTGGGCGCGGCCGGGGACGCGGGGCAGCGCCTCCAACGGCGTGATCCACGGCGAGATCGAGGTGGCGAACGACTTGGCCAGGAACGGCCCCAGCGGCACGTACTCCCACGACTGGATGTCGCGCGCGCTCCAGTCGTTGACCAGCGTCACCCCGAACACGTGGTCCTCGAAGGCCCCCGCGGGCGAGCCGAGCTCGGTCGGCACGCCCACCACGAACCCCAGCTCCGCCTCGATGTCCAGCTTCGCGCACGGCCCGAACGCCCCGCGCCCGAGCTGCCCGTGCGGGCGCCTGACCGGGGTGCCGGACACCACGACCGTGCCGGCCCTGCCGTGGTAGCCGACGGGCAGGTGGCGCCAGTTGGGCTGCAGCGGCTCGGTGCCGGGCCGGAAGATCTGGCCGATGTTGCTCGCGTGGTCGATCGAGCAGTAGAAGTCGACGTAGTCGGCCACCTCGAACGGCAGGTGCAGTCGCACCTGCTCCAGCGGGACCAGATGCCGCTCGGTCACGGCGAGGTCGCCGGTGAGCTTGTTCCGGATCAGCGTCCTGGTGTCGCGCCAGGCCGTCCGCCCGCGGGCCATGAACGGGTTGAGCGAGGGCGCGTCGAAGACCTCGTCGTGCAGGGCGGGCGCCAGGTCGAGCACCTTGTCGCCGTAGCGCACGCCCACGCGGGGCGCCTGGCCCGGACGCGAGAACACCCCGTAGGGCAGGTTGTCCACTCCCCAGCTCACGAAATTTCCCTCCGTCACGCGATCAGCCCCAGTGTGCGCAGGTCCTCGACGGGGGTGCTGGTGCTGCACGAGCCGTAGCTCACCAGCAGCCGCCGCGCCCGTTTCGCGGTGTCTTCCGATACGCCCTGCGCGAGACGTACGAGATGCCCGACGTCGGTGGTCCGCAGCACGGGCACCGGGTCGCGCCCGTCGACGGCCTCGCAGACGGCGAGCACCAGGTTCAGGAAGCCGTGCCGGTCGACGCCCAGCGCGGGGTCGAAGTGGCGTACGGCGTGGTGCAGCCCGGCCGTGGCCTTGAACGGGACGTCGCGCTCGACGCAGAACCCGAGGAAGGCCGCGAGATGCTCCGCCGGCGGGAACGTGTCGGCAGTCAGGCCGCCGCAGCGCACCTTCAGCCCCACCCCGCCGGGCACCTCGACGCCCACCTTCCCCGCCGCCACCTCCACGAAGAGCCGCACGCCCGCCGGCAGCCGGAGCCGGCCGGCCAGGGCCTCGATCGTCGTGCCCGGCGGCAGCCGGATCTCGACGAAGTCCACGGGCAGGTCGTCGAAGGCGGGCACCTCCTCCTGGTCCACGATCAGCCCGATCCGCCGCGGCCGGTATTCCATGTCGCGCAGCCGGTGGAGCCGGCTGGCCGGGCACAGGAACCGGTGCGTGAGCACGGAGCTGCCGTGCTCCAGATCGCGCCGGTTGCGGGCCAGCGCCTCGTCCATGTGCAGGGACGTCGGCGGGAACAGGCCCGCGTCGTCCACGAGTGCCGTGTACACGCTCATCGTGACCAGGTCCACGCGTAGCCGGTGTCCTCGCAGGACAGCGCCCCCTGCCCGAGGTCGAGCGGGCGGAACGTGTCCACCATGACGGCCTTCTCGCTCGTCGTCGTGATGCCCCGGGAGACCGCGTCGATCACCGCCTCGACCGCGCCGGGCTGCGGCCCGTGCGTGAACCCGGCGGGATGCAGCGAGATCGAGCCGACGTCGATGCCCGAGCCCTTGCGCGCGGAGTAGTCGCCGCCCACGTAGAACATGAACTCGTCGGAGTCCACGTTGTGGTGGTTGTACGGGATCGGCACGGACTCCGGGTGGAAGTCGAGCGGCCGCGGGCAGAACGAGCACACCACGAACCCCGGCCCCTCGAACGTCTGGTGGACGGGCGGCGGCGCGTGCGTCTTCTTCACGATCGGTTCGAAGTCGTCGATGTTGAACGCGAACGGGTAGAGGTAGCCGTCCCAGCCCACCACGTCGAACGGGTGGTTGCGGTAGACCAGCCTGCTCAGCCCGCCCCGCGTGCGGACCAGCACCGGCACCTCCTCGCCCTCGACCGTGAACGGCTCGGCGGGGCTGCGCAGGTCGCGCTCGCAGTAGGGGGCGTGCTCCAGGAACTGCCCGTACTGCGACAGGTAGCGCTTGGGCGGCCTGATGTGCCCGGCCGCCTCGATGGCCAGCACGCTGACCTGGCCGTCCGGCACCCAGCGGTGGATCGTTCCGGTCGGGATGACGACATAGTCGCCCTCGCCGGCCTCGATCACGCCGTACGTGGACTCGAAGCGGACCCGGCCACGCTGTACGTAGACGCACTCGTCGCCCATCGAGTTGCGGTAGAGCTCGCTCGGCCGGTCGCTGGTGGCGTACGACAATCGGACGTCGCCGTTGCCCGCCAGCAGCAGGCGCCCCGTGACCAGGTCACCCGCGCCGGACAGCTCCTGCGTGCGGAAATGGCGCGGCGAGAGCGGCAGGTTGGGCTCCAGCCGGGTCTCCACCGTCGGCGTGACGGCCTCCGCCTTGACGATCGCGGTCGGCAGGTAGCGGTGGTACAGCAGTGAGGAGTCGGACGAGAACCCTTCCTCGCCCATCAACTCCTCCGCGTAGAGACCGCCGTCCGGCCGCCTGAACTGCACGTGCCGTTTGCGCGGCACCTCCCCAACGACGCGGTAGTACGGCATCCGCTGCCTCCATAGTGTCCGCTTATCGGACGAATATGTCCTCTATATGCAACAACCGTCCGCCATCGGCCTGGAGATGTCAACCCAGCGCGGCGGCCAGCTCGGCGGCGGCGGCGACCACCCGAGGACCCGTGGACTCCTCAAGCGGCCCGAACGTCACCACCCCCACCGACGCCTCCAACCAGGGCAGCCCGGTGACAGGCGCGGCGACGCCCCGCGCCCCTTCCTGCAACTGCCCCTCCGTCGCGAAGTAGTCGTGACGCCCCTCGCGCAGCGCCAGGATCGCCCGCCCCGCCGCGCCTTTGACCAGCGGATGGCGCGAGCCCTCGCGGTAGGCCACGTGCATGTCGGTCCAGGACGGCTCCACCACCGCCACGGCCAGCCCGTCGTCGCCCTCGGCCACGGTCAGGTGCGCGGTCGCGCCCACGTCCTCGGCCAGCCGCCGCAACGTCGGCACCGCCGCGGCCCGCAACAGCGGCTGAACGGCCTGGGCCAGCACCAGCACCCCGAACCCGAGGTGCACCCGCCCCTCGGCGTCCCTCCGCACGAACCCCTCGTTCATCAGCGTCGTCAGCAGCCGGTAGACCACGGGACGGCTCAGCGACAGCTCGGCGCTCAGCTCGGTGGGCGTCCGGCCGCCCTTCCCGTCGGCGAGCAGTCTCAGCAGGCGAAGCCCGCGTTCCAGGGTCTGAGCGGATTCAGCGGCCATGCGAACGATTATCCGGTGACTCTCCGTGCGGCGCGGGTACATAAGCCCGTGGGGGGGTGACGATGCGGCATTGGTGGGTGTTCCTGCTCGCCGGCCTTGCCATGTGCGGATTGTCCGCCGCCGTACCCTCGCTCACCATGACCCTGGTGTCCCGGCAGGTCCCGTTCCACCCCGTGGGCGGGAGCCTGGTCGAGGACACTTTCTACGTCACCCAGGGCATCGAGGTCCGCCAGCGGCTGCTGCCCACCGCGAAGGGCGTCACGTTCCGCCCCGCCTACCTCGCCGTCGGGATCAAGGTCGACCAGGGCGGCCGGCTGTACGGCACGCCGCAGCGCTCCGGCACCTACCTCGCCGCCGTCCGGATGTGCGCGGCGCAGACGTGCCGCGACCAGCGGCTCACCCTCGTCGTGCTCGCCAACGTGCCGTGGGAGCCGCGCGCGCTGACCTTCCCCGGCCGGGCCGGCACCCCGCTGAGCGGGGAGATCGGCATCAACGGCGGCCCGGAGGGCGTGATCCCGACGTTCACCGTGACCGACCACGCCAAGCTGCCCCGCGGCGTGACCGTCGGGCCCGACGGCCACGTGGGCGGGGTGCCCGCGGCCCCGGGCATCTCCGAGGTGCCGGTCCGGATCTGCGTGGCGGGGAACTGCGCGGGCGTCGTCGTACAGCTCATCATCGCCTGAAGCCTCCCGGCGCGCCCGTGGTAGGGCCCGCCTCACCTGAACTCGGCGGGCAGCGGGCATGCTGCGACCCAGCTCAGGAGCGGACACTTCAGGCATAGCCCCTTCAATCCACGGAGCAATCCACGGAGGCAATGCCATGACCACCGTCCTGGACTCACGCAGAACCGACCCGCCGCCCGTCGTCCACACCGCCGCCATGCTCTGGCTGACGGCCGTCGCCTTCGGCGTGCTGGAGACCGTGCTCGTGGTCTCCGAGCAGCTGTTCACGGGCAGCGCCACGGTCGCCGGCCTGCTGCCGCAGGTCGGGATCCGGCTGGCGGTGTTCGCCGCGGCCGTCTTCATGGCGCTGCGGCTCAAGGCCGGGCAGAACTGGGCGCGCCTGACCCTCGCCGTGACGCTCGGCGTCTTCGGCACGCTCTCGCTCGTGATCGGCCCCGTCCAGTGGCTGCTGGCCGGCGGCTCGATCGGCGAGGCCGTCGCTGGGGCGGACGCGATGGGGCTGCTCTTCGCGGGCAGCCGGATCCTGCACGTGGTGGCCGTGCTCGGGGCGGTGACGCTGATGTTCCAGCCCAGGGCCAACGCCTACTTCAGATCAGCTTGAGACCGGCTCCCGCTCGGGGGCGCGCAGGTTGCGCACCCCGGGAGCCAGCAGGGCGGCGAGGGTGGACAGCACGATGATGACGGCACAGGCGAGCAGCGTCTCCTCGGTGCCGAACAGGTCGGCCGCCTGCCCCGCCAGCAGCAGCCCGATCGGCCCGAACATCATCGACCCGAGCACGTCGTACGAGCTCACCCGCGACAGCGACTCGGCCGGAACCTCGCGCTGCATCGTGGTCTGCCACAGGACGCCGAACACGTCGAAGCACACGCCCAGCACGAACGCCCCGATCACGATCGCCCAGAGCGGCGCGTCCAGCCCGAGCAGCACGTACGGCAGCGCGGGCGGCAGGCAGAGCAGCACGGCCACCAGGATCGGCCGCCGGGGCCGCAACCGCATGGCGACCAGCACGCCGACGATCGTCCCGACGGCCTCGCCCGCCAGGAACGCCGACCAGGCGGCGGGGCCGCCCAGGGTCTCCTTCGCGATCAGCGGCCCGAGCACCCCGTGACCGGCCTGGATGGCCATGACCATCAGCGAGAACTGCGCGACCACCACCCAGATCCACTGCCGCGAGCTGAACTCCCGCCAGCCGTCCCGCAGGTCGGCCAGCACCGAGTGCCGCTCCCGCGGGCTCGCGACCGGATCCATCCGCAGCAGGGCCAGCAGCGCGCCCGCCACCGCGAACATCGCGCCGCTCACCACCAGCGCCCAGCCCCCGCCGAACAGCACCACCGTGCCGCCGCCCAGCACCGCGCCCGCCACCCGGGAGGCGTTCTGGCCCAGGCCGAGCAGGGCGTTGCCGGCCTGCAGCCGGTCGGTCGGCACGACCTCGGGGATGATCCCGGTCAGCGCCGGGAACATGATCGCCGTGCCCACCCCGGTCAGCGCCGCCGCCGCGGACAGCGCCGGCAGCGGGGTCCAGCCGGCGAGCAGCATCGCGGCCAGCGCGAAGAACCCCACCGCCATCAGGGACTCCCCGGCCATCATCACCCACTTGCGCGGCAGCCGGTCCGCGAGCACCCCGCCGAACAGGATGAACACGATCATGGGCACCGCCTCGGCGGTGAGCACCACGGACAGGGTCGAGGCGGTGGCGCCGGGCAGGCCGAGGACGCCGAACGCCAGGGCCACCGGCGCGAACGCGCTGCCGAGGACCGAGAGGGTCCGCGCCGACAACAGCAGGGCGAACCGGCGGTCCCGGAGCAGCCCGAGATCGCTGAGATAACTGTGCACCGGCCTGCCCCCCTGAAAACAGCCAAACCCCGCCATTCTGCCGGGTCCCCTCGCCGATGTCGCCTGAATATTGGTCCGCTGACAACGCCGGAAGCGGAATATGCGCGCGTTTGGCAAGAATCCGGCCTCGTTCTCCCGTAATTTGCTAGGACCCTGCTGTCGGCGAGGGGACTTCATTGGGGCGGCTGGTCTATCGCGGTAGGTGGACGCTGCTGGCGCTGAGCGTGGTGGCGGCCCTGCTCGTCGCGCCGCTGGCCCTGTCCGGGCGGGCGGTGGGCGGCGGCTTCGAGGACCCGCGCGCCGACTCCGCGACCGCCGCGCGGTGGAGCGCGGAGTGGTACGGCGGCCAGAGCCCCGACGTGGTCGTCCTCTACCGGCACCCGACGGTCAAGGTGCGCGACCCGCGCTACCGGAAGGCGGTGCACGACTCGCTGCGCGGGCTGCCTGCCGAGTACGTGCGCGGGATGGTCACGTACTGGACGACCGGGTCGAAGGAGATGGTGTCCAGGGACGGGCGCTCGACGTACGCGATCGTCACGCTGAAGGGGGCCAAGCGGGCGAGCTACGCCGCCGTCGCGGCGCGGCTCAAGAGCGCCGAGAACCTGTACGTCGCGGTCGGCGGGCCGGTGCCGGCGCAGGCGGAGCTCGACGGGGAGGCTGCGGGCGACCTGGCCCGCGTGGCGGCCGTCGCGGCGCCGGTGCTGCTGGTGCTGCTCGCGGTGGTGTTCGGGAGCCTGGTGGCGGCCCTGCTGCCGCTGGTCGTGGGGCTGCTCGCGGTGCTCGGCACGCTGGCGCTGCTGCCCGAGGTGTCGGTCTACTCGTTCTACGCCGTCGTGCTCCTCGGGCTCGGGCTGGCGGCCGAGTTCTCGCTCCTCCTGCTCAAGGCGTTCAGGAGGGAGATCGGGGCCGGGGCCTCGAACGAGCGGGCCGTGGCGGGCGCGGTGGCCACCGCCGGGCGGGCCGTGGCCGTGGCCGGGGTGAGCGTGGCCGCGCCGCTGCTGGGGTTGCTGCTGTTCCCGCAGCCGTTCCTGGGCTCGCTCGGGCTGGCGGCGGCGGCCGTGGCGCTGGTCGCGACCGTGGTCGCGCTGCTCGTGGCGCCCGCCCTGCTGGGCGTGCTCGGGCGGCGGGTGGACGCGCTGCGGGTCAGGCCCGCGTACGCGCGGCGGGACGGCGGGATAGGGGACGACGTGGCCCGCCGGCCGGTCGTGTACCTGGTGGCGGTGACGGCCGTGCTGGTCGCGCTGGCGGCGCCGCTCCTGCACGTCGAGTTCGGGAACGCGGACCACCGGGCGCTGCCCGCTCCCTCCGAGGGCCGCCGGGTGGCCGAGACCGTCGAGCGCGACTTCGCCAGGAACGCCCTGTCGCCGATCGACGTGCACGTCGTGGTGGAGCCGCTGGACGGCACCGCCGTCACCGCGCTCGACGTGCGCCCCCTCATGGAGCGGCTGCAGCGGCTGCCGCACGTCACAGGGGTCGAGATGGCGGGGATCTCGCGGCCGAACAGCGCCGTGCGGCTCGCCGTCCGCCACGACCTCGACCCCATGTCGGCGGCGGCCGGGGACCTGGTGACCTCGATCAGGTCCATGGCTCCGGGGCCGGACGTCCGGCAGGTCTCGGTCGGCGGGCCCGTCGCGGCGCGGCTGGACCTCCTGGCCGGCCTCTCCGGCACGTTGCCGTGGCTGGCGGTGGTGGTCTGCGCGGCGATGGCGGTGGCGCTGTCGCTCGCCTTCGGGTCGCTGGTGGTGCCCGTCCCCGCGGTGGTCGCGAGCGTGCTGTCCGCGGGGGCCTCGTTCGGGGTGATCGGGTGGGCGGTCCAGGGCGGCCTCCTGGGCTTCTCGGGGCCCCTGGACGTCTCCGTCGCGATGCTGATCGGGGTCGTGGCGTTCGGGCTGTCGGTCGTCCACCAGGTGTTCCTGGTCTCGGAGGCGCGTACCGGGGATTCCCCGAGGGAGGCCGCCGGGGTGATCATGGGGGCCGCGCTGCTGGTGACGGCGGTCGGCGGGGCGTTCGCGACGGCCGGGATCGCGGCGGTGCGGCTGCTCGGCGCGGGCCTGTGCGTGGCGGTCGCGGTGGACGCCGCGCTGGTGCGGCTGCTGCTGGTGCCCGCGGCCATGGGGCTGCTGGGCCCGGCGAACTGGTGGCCGCTGCGCGCCCGCGCGGCCTCCCCCGCCGCGCCCCCGGGCGACTACGAGGTCATGCCGCCCCGGGAGACGCCCGCCCTCGCGCCCGCTCCCCGGAGCGATCGGCGCCCGTTGACGTCCGGGCGGCCCGCGATCACCGTCAAGGGGCGGCCGGCCGCCTTCGGCGCGGACACCGATCCGGTGCCGGTGCCCGCCGAGCCGGCGCAGCCGCAATGGGTGAAGGTGGCGAAGGGGCGCACCCGGGCGGTACGCGCCGACCCCGGCGGCACCGGCTGGACCTGGGTCGAGGTGGACGAGTGAGCCTTCGTAACTAGGGCGACTACTTCAGGTCGAATACTGCGTGAAGAAGCCATGGATCTCATTGAACGTTATTGATCGTCCGGATAGTGTGCGATATGCCCACGATCATCCCCTGGAAGTAAAGGTGCCATGCGAAAGCGGCTGCGGCAGGTCTTCGTCATCGGATTAGCCCTCTCGCTTCTGGGGGTCGGCGTTCCGGCCTGGTCGGCGGACGACGACAGAAGCTGCAATGACCTGATGTCCGGCGACACCCCGGCGTACGTGGTCTGCCGCTGGCTGGCCACCCCCGAAGAGGCCGCGGACATCGCGCGGTTCTGGCTGGACAACGACGGCGAGCACATGAAGGAAGCCGGTCCCGCGAACCCCATCACGGTGGACTGCACGGAAGAGGGCAACGTCTGCCCGACCGACTCCGAGGGCGACGGCGAGATGCACGACGGCGACTCCCCGGACGTCCCGGGCGCCGAGGACGGCGGCACGCCTGAATGCTCGAACGGCGACCAGTGCGGCTACGTCGACCCCACCGGCGTCACCGCCGCCGAGAAGGAGTCCGCACAGGAGACCCCGGCCGGCAAGGCCGCGCAGGCCGCCGTCCAGACCACCATGCGCCTCTGGATCGAGACCGAGCTGGCCGACGACTACAAGGCCGGCAAGCTGGCCGAGGGCGTCAAGAAGATCGCCGCGCTGGTCGCCGCGCAGCCCGGGGTGGTGGGCGTCAGGTTCACCTCGCAGCTCGGCTACAACCAGACGTTCGCGACGGCTGACGAGCTGGACAAGTTCGTCAACGAGGCCACGGCCGCGCTGCGGACCGCGGTGCCGGGCAAGAAGCTGGCCGCGCACACGGTGGTGCCGCTGTTCGGCTGCGGCGCGAACGACGCCTGCAAGGCCGAGATGACCAAGAAGTACCCGCTGCTCGACCCCGAGCGCATCGGCGTCTGGCTCTCCAAGGGCCTGATCGACCAGCTCGCCCTGGACGACGGCCACCTGGCCACCGAGTACGCCACCTGGAAGATCGACGCCGCCGAGGCCCAGCGCAACCAGTGGATCCAGGTCCGCGCCCGCGCCTGGGACGCCTACGCGCAGATCGCCGGTGAGGACGCCTCCTTCGCCGCCGCCGGGACCTCCAACCTCACCGAGGAGCAGATCACCAAGGCGATCACCGAGCGCATCGCCTCCCCGCTCCAGGACGACGCCGCGGAGACGGTCACCCTGTGGACCCGCTGGCAGAACGACCAGGGCCAGGTCAACCGGGTGTACGGCGAGAAGTGGGCCGCCAACGCCACGTGGGACCAGCTCAAGAAGCTCGACGCGGTCCGCCCCCGCCTGGCGACCATCTACGACCCGGCCAAGCCCGAGGTGGACGTGGCCACCGACCTGAAGAACCTGTCGGAGGTCTTCGGCCAGGTCTACCTGCACGCGGCCTGAGGCCGGAAGGACCCCCGAGGCGTACCGTCAGAGGTATGCGGCCGGCCAGGAGCGCGATTGTGCGACGCGCCCTGGCCGGCGGCATGTCCGGGGTCTCACAGGAGGGTCGCGCCCGTCACCTCGAACTTGGCGAGGGCCGCGTCGAGCCTGGCCAGCGTGTCGGGGTGCAGGGTGAGCTCGGCCGCCGCCAGGTTCTCCTCGATGTGGGCCGGGGTGCGGCTGCCGGGGATGGTCACCACGTGCTCGTCCTGGTGCAGCAGCCAGGCCAGGGCGAGCTGGGCGGGCGTGATGCCGAGCTGCGCGGCCAGGGCCCTGATCGGGGCGTAGCGGTCGTTGTTGCCCGCCAGGTTCTCCGCCGAGAAGCGCGGCGCGTTGTGCCGGAAGTCGCCCTCGGCGAGTGACCGCACCGTGCCCGTCAGGAAGCCGGTGCCGAGCGGGCTCCACGCCACGATCCCCACGCCGAGCTCCCTCGCGGCGGCCAGCAGACCGGGATCCAGGGGGCGCCACATCGACCACTCGTTCTGCACGGCCGTCACCGGGTGGACCGCGTGCGCGGCCCTGAGCTGGGCGGCCGTCACGTTGGACAGGCCGATGTGCTTGACCAGGCCGTCCCGCACCAGCTCCGCCAGTGCGCCGGTCATGTCCTCGATCGGCACGCCGGGGTCGGGATAGTGCGAGTAATAGAGATCGATCACGTCCGTGTCCAGGTTGCGCAGGCTGCGCTCCGCGTAACCCCTGATCAGGCGGGGGTCGGCGTTCACGCGTAGCTCGTCGAACGCGTAGCCGACCGGGTGCGACCTGCTCGGCTCCCCCTCCGGGATCGCCAACCCGAACTTGGTCGCGACCACCACCTCGTCCCTGCGGCCCTTGATCGCACGGCCTACGAGGCGCTCGTTGTGCCCGTCCGCGCCGTACGCATCGCTGGTGTCCACATGGGTCGCTCCCCCGTCGAGCGCGGCCTTGAGCGCCACCTCGGCGCGGCCGTCGTCGACGTCCCCGTAGACGCCCGGCGACAGGACCATGGCGCCGAAGCCGATGGCGGGGACCCGCAAGTTGCCGAGAGTACGTGTCTTCATGCCTTCGATCCTGCTGCGCGAGCCTCGGGCGGGTCCAAGACCCTTTGGTATAACCGTTGGTTATGGATGTGCATCTGCGTGAGCTGCGGTACTTCGTGGCGGTGGCCGAGGAGCTGAACGTGACGCGGGCCTCGGAGCGGCTGTTCGTGTCCCAGCCGGCGCTGTCCAAGCAGCTCAGGGTGCTGGAGCGGCAGCTCGGGTTCCGGCTGTTCGAGCGGGTGCACACCGGCATGGCGCTGACCAGGCAGGGCGAGGCGCTCCTGCCGATCGTCCGCGACCTGCTCGAACAGTGGGTGAGCGGGGTCGAGTCCGCGCGGGCGGCGGCGCCCGCCGGGACGCTGGTGATCGGGATGCAGACGGCCGTGGGCAGGGGGCTGCAGCAGGAGGCGCTGCGGCGGTTCCGGACGGCGATGCCGGGATGGGAGGTGTCGCTGCGGCTGGTGGGCTGGGACGATCCCAGTGGCGGGCTGGCCGACGGGTCCTCCGACGTGGCGTTCATCTGGCTGCCGGTGCCGCGGGGGCTGAGGACGTACGTGCTGGCCACCGAGGGCAGAGGGGTGGCCATGCCGGACGGCCACCCGCTCGCGCGGCTGGCGGAGATCCCGTTCGAGGCGCTGCGCGACGAGCCGTTCATCGCCCTGCCGCCGGAGGCCGGGCCGCTGCGGGACTTCTGGCTCGCGCGGGACGCCCGGGACGACGAGCCGGTCGTCGGGTTCACCGCGAACACGCCGGAGGAGGTGTTCGAGGCCGTGACCAGCGGACTCGGGGTGGTCCTCGTGGCCGAGGGGAACGCCGAGCTCTACAGCCGGCCCGGGATGGCCTACCGCCCGGTGACCGGGCTGCCTCCCGGGCAACTCGCCATCGCCTGGCGGGAAGGGGATGTGAGTCCACAAGTCATGGCATTCATCGACGCGCTGAGACTGGTCACGACTAAGGTCTGACGCGACATCGATTCACGTAGAAGGGCGATCCCCCATGAGCGATTACGCCGTCACCTTCGACCTCATCGACGCCGACAAGGACGGCCGCATCTCCGCCGTCGAGCTCGTGAAGCTGATGGAGGTGCTCGGCCAGCCGGTGACGCTGGACGCCGCGCAGGAGGGCGTGCAGAAGCTCGACAAGGACGGCGATGGCCTGATCGACCTGGAGGAGTTCGCCGCCTTCCTCCAGAAGTGACAAAAACAAGCTCTTGCTACACATTCTCCTGTTGCCTGGGTCACAATGGCGACGGGAGGGACGATGGTCATCACGAGTGAAATCCCCGTGCAGGCGCTCAGGGCGGGCGTCGGCAGGGTCTCGGCAGAGGTGATCGAGGAGATCCAGACCCGGATCCCCGAGTACGCCAGGCCATCGGACGAGCTCTACCTCAAGGTCGTCAAGATGGCGGTCGAGCAGGCCATCGAGGGCTTTCTCGACCGCGTCGAGCACCCGGGCGCCCCCTGGGACCCCGAGCCGTTCCGCATGATCGGCAAGGGCGAGGCGGCCGAGGGCCGCAATCTCGAGGCGCTCCAGGCCGCGATGCGGCTCGGCGCCCGGGTCTGCTGGCGACGGCTGACCGAGCTCGCCGAGCCGCTGCGCCTGTCCCCGCAGAGCCTGTACGACCTGGGCGAGGCCATCTTCGTCTACCTCGACCAGCTCGCCGGCGCGGCGGCCGAGGGCTTCGAGGAGGCCAGGGCGTACGCCGCGGGCGAGACGGAGCGCCGCCGCGGGCGCCTGCTCGACCTGCTGCTCAGCCGCCCGCCCGCCAGCGCCGAGGCCATCGCCGAGCTGGCCAGGTCCGCCGGGTGGCGGCAGCCCAGGACCGTCGCCTGCGTGGCGTTCGACGACCGGCACGCCGCCTACCGCGCCCCCGCCCTGCCGCCCGACGTGCTCACCGGGCTGGACAGGCCCGTGCCCTGCATGCTTGCGCCCGACCCCACCGGGCCCGGCCAGGCCCAGCTGCTCGACCAGGCCCTGCGCGGCCGCCAGGCCGCGATCGGCCCCGCCGTGCCCCTCCCGGCCGCCGCGACGTCGCTGCGCTGGGCCAGGGAGGCCCTGGAGCTGTCGCGGCGCGGCATCCTGCCCCGCGGGCCGCTGCGGTGCGCCGACCACATGGCGACGCTGGTGGTGTTCAAGGACGAGGAGCTGGTCAGCGCCCTGGCGGAGGCGCGGCTGGCGCCCCTGGCCGACCTGCGGCCCGCCCAGCAGGACCGGCTGGCGGAGACGCTGCTGGCCTGGCTGCGGCACGGCCGGGGCGCGGGCGAGGTGGCCGCCCGGCTGCATGTGCACCCGCAGACCGTGCGCTACCGGCTGCGGCAGCTCGAAGAGCTGTACGGCGACCAGCTGGCCGACCCGGACATCCGCTTCGAGCTGGAGATCGCGCTGCGGGCCAGGCAGGCCGTCCAGGCGAGCACCCGCGCCTGAGCGGGGATCTCCGTCAATGCGAGAGCGGGGCGTCCGTGGTGTCCACCAGCTCGCAGTCCGCGATGGGGCTCTCGCCGACCTTGGCCCAGATGCCCGCCACGACGCCGCCCCGAACCTCCCCGACGCTGAACTCCAGCACCCCCGTCTGGCCGGGCCCGATGACCTTCGGGTCGATGACGAAACCCGGTTCCATGCCCTCCCTCGGCTCCCAGCCCGCAGGAGCCGGGAACACCGACAGCGGCGTGCTGAGGAAGTGGCTGCTGCGCGGCTGCGGGCTGCACTTCTTGCCACGGGGGATGTAGTCCACCACCACGTTCGCCCCCATGGCCCGCAGGTCCTCCTGGAGCTTCTTCGGGTCCTTGGCCTCGTTGATGGTGATGCGGATGAAGCCGTCGGGCCCCCTGGTCACGGCGTACGCCGGGGCGCCGCCGAGCAGCAGCGGGACCGCCACCGCGGCGGCGGCCGCCAGCCCCGCGACGGGGGCCAGGAGGGCCGGGCGCGGGAACCGCCCGCGGGCGGGCCTGCGGTCGATCTCGGTCATCACGAACTCCTTGAGCAGTCGGTGACGGCCCTCGGGAAGATCGCGTTCGGTCGTCCGGCTCATCGGATCTCCTCCTTCTCGGGGCCGGGTTCACCTACTACCTGTCGGGTCGCCGGCGGCGGTTCCCCGGCGGCGGCGAGTTTCTTCCTGGCCCGCGACAGCCGGGAACGCACGGTGCCCACGGGGATGCCGAGCGCCTCGGCCGCCTGCGCGTAGTCGAGCCCCGCCCAGACGCACAACGCGAACACGTCCTGTTCCTGGCGGCGCAGCCGCCCGTACGCCTGCCGCACCGCCGACAGCCGCTCGGCGTCGTCGATACGACCCACGACCTCGTCGGCGAAGTCGGGCACCTGCTCGCCCCTGGGCAGCCGGGCCAGCGCGTCGTCGTGCCGGCGGGCGGCCCGGCGCACGTTGCGGGCCACGTTGGTGGCGATGCCGAGCAGCCAGGGGCGCAGCGAGCCGCCCTCGGGATCGATCCGGCCCCGTAACCGCCAGGCTTCGAGGAACGTCAGCGCCATCACGTCCTCGGCCGTGGACCAGTTCGCGGTCAGGCGGAAGGCATGGTTGTAGACGGACTTCGCGCAGCCGTCGAAGAGCTCGCCGAACGCCGCCTGGTCCCCGTCGCGTATGCGGGCACGTATCGACATATCCACACCCGTCTACTGTCCGCGCGACGCGCCGGGTTCCGCGGGATCAGCGCTGGCCGGCGTCGAAGTACGCGGCCAGCTCCGCGTCGAGGGGCGGCACGTCGTACGGCATGCCCCCGTTCCGCAGCGACATCGTGGCCATGTAGCCCGCGGCCACGCTCATCCTGGCCGCCACCGGCGAGGTGTCCGTCGCGCCGCCGTCCCGGACGAACCGGCAGAACTCCGCCATGATCTGCGCGTCCGCGCCCCCGTGCGTGCCCTCCGCCGGCGGCACCCGGTACGAGATGTCGCAGTCGTCCCGGTAGTCCGTCGGCCCCCGGTTCCACACCTTGACCGTGTCCCCGGGCCCGTCGCCGAAGTTCTCCAGGCGGCCCTCGGTGCCGATGACCGTGTAGTTGCGCACGTAGTCGGGCGTGAAGTGGCACTGCTGGTAGGCGGCGATGACGCCGTTGTCGAGCCGCATGTTCATCACCGACACGTCCTCGACGTCCACGACGTGGTGCAGGCCGGTGCGCGAGGTGGGCGGCCACTCGTACTCCTGGAGCCACCCGTCCGGGCGCGGCGTGCCGGGCGCGCGGCGCGGCAGGTCGCCGTAAACCATGAGGTCGCCGAACGCGTTCACCCTGGTCGTGTAGCCGCCCGCGAGCCAGTGGATGACGTCCAGGTCGTGGGCCGCTTTCTGCAGCAGCAGGCCCGTGGTGCGGGCGCGGTCGGCGTGCCAGTCCTTGAAGTAGTAGTCGCCGCCGTAGGAGACGAAGTGGCGCACCCAGACGGTCTTCGGCTCGCCGATGACGCCCTTGCGGATGATGTCGCGCATGAGCCGGACCACGCCCATGTGCCGCATGTTGTGCCCCACGTACAGGCGGGTGCCGGTGTCGCGGGCGGCGCGCAGGACGTTGTCGCAGCCCTCGACGGTGATCGCCATCGGCTTCTCCAGGTAGACGGCCTTGCCGGCCTGGAGGCAGTCAATGGCGATGCGCTCGTGCGTGTCGTCGGGGGTGTTGACGATGACCGCGTCGAGGTCGGGCCGGTCGAGCAGCTCCCGGTAGTCTCCGGTCAGGAACTCCGCCTCGAACCGCCCCGCCTGCCTCTTGAGCACCGCCGGGTCGGAGTCGCACAGCGCGGCCACGGTCGAACCCCTGCCCGGCCGGTGCGCGTGCAGGGAGAGGCTCGTCCGCAGGCCGAGGCCGATGACTCCGATACGCAGGTCTTCCACTGGTGTCCCTTTCCGAATCAGCCGCAGCAGACGTCAGGCTAGTACTCATTTATGCAAATAAATAGCGCCAACCACGCAGATCTAAGCAACGGTCCCCGCCTTTGCTGGGGCGTGAAGCGGAGCTGTGGGGGCGCTTAAGAATCCCTCGATGGACATCCACGGAGGTTGGAGGGCACAGTGCGTTAGGTTCGGACTGGGGGGAAATGGTGCCATGAAAGCGCTGGTCAAAGAGAAGGCCGAGGCCGGCCTCTGGCTTGTGGACGTGCCCGAGCCCGAGGTGGGACCCGGCGAGGTGAAGATCCGGGTCCTGCGGACCGGCATCTGCGGCACCGACCTGCATATCCGGAAATTTGATGATTGGGCGCGGCACACCCTGCGGCTCCCGCTGATCGTCGGGCACGAGTTCTCCGGCCACGTGGTCGAGGTGGCGCCGGGCGTCGAGGACGTCGCCGTCGGCGACCTCGTCAGCGGCGAGGGCCACCTCGTGTGCGGCAAGTGCCGCAACTGCATGGCGGGCCGCCGGCACCTGTGCCGCAACACGGTGGGCCTCGGCGTCAACAGGGACGGTGCCTTCGCCGAATACGTCACGCTGCCCGCGTCCAACGTCTGGGTGCACCGGGCCCCCGTCCACCCCGACGTGGCGGCCATCTTCGACCCGTTCGGGAACGCCGTGCACACCGCGCTGTCCTTCCCCCTGGTCGGGGAGGATGTGCTGATCACCGGCGCGGGCCCCATCGGGCTGATGGCGGCGGCCGTGGCCACGCACGTCGGCGCCCGCAACGTGATGATCACCGACGTCAGCGACGAGCGGCTGGCCCTGGCCGGCAAGCTCGGCGTCTCCCTCGCCCTGAACGTCTCCAGGTCCTCGATCACCGACGGCATGCGCCAGCTCCACATGCGCGAGGGCTTCGACGTGGGGCTGGAGATGTCCGGCAACCCGCGGGCCATGCGCGACATGATCGCGAACATGACCCACGGCGGGAAGATCGCCATGCTCGGGCTGCCCGCCGAGGAGTTCGCCGTCGACTGGGCGACCGTCGTCACCTCCATGATCACGATCAAGGGCGTGTACGGGCGGGAGATGTTCGAGACCTGGTACAACATGTCGGTCCTGCTGGAGAAGGGCCTCGATCTCACCCCCGTCATCACCGACCGGTTCTCGTACCAGGACTTCGACGCCGCCTTCGACACGGCGGCGAGTGGCCGCACGGGCAAGGTCATTTTGGATTGGAGCGCTTGATGTTCACGAACGTGCGCCAGCAGCTGCGTACGACGCTCGACGAGATCACCGAGGCCGGGCTGCTCAAGCCCGAGCGCGTGATCGGCTCCCCGCAGAGCTCGGCGGTGAGCGTCGGCGGGCGCGAGGTCCTGAACTTCTGCGCCAACAACTACCTCGGCCTGGCCGACGACCCCACCGTGATCGAGGCCGCCAAGGAGGCGCTGGACCGGTGGGGGTTCGGCATGGCGTCCGTACGGTTCATCTGCGGCACCCAGGAGGTGCACAAGGAGCTCGAAGCACGCCTGTCGGACTTCCTCGGCATGGAGGACACCGTCCTCTACAGCTCGTGCTTCGACGCGAACGGTGGCGTGTTCGAGACCCTGCTCGACGCCCAGGACGCGGTGATCTCCGATGCGCTCAACCACGCCAGCATCATCGACGGCATCAGGCTCTCCAAGGCCCAGCGCCTCCGTTACGCCAACCGCGACATGGCCGAGCTGGAGGCGCGGCTGAAGGAGGCGTCGGAGGCGCGGCGGCGGCTGATCGTGACCGACGGCGTGTTCTCCATGGACGGATATTTCGCGCCGTTGCGGGAGATCTGCGACCTGGCCGAGCGGTACGACGCCATGGTGATGGTCGACGACTCCCACGCCGTCGGCTTCGTCGGGCCGACCGGCAGGGGCACGCCGGAGCTGCACGGCGTCACCGACCGGATCGACATCATCACCGGCACCCTGGGCAAGGCCCTCGGCGGCGCCAGCGGCGGCTACGTCTCGGCCCGCAAGGAGATCTGCGAGCTGCTGCGCCAGCGCTCGCGCCCGTACCTGTTCTCCAACTCGCTGGCCCCCGTCATCGCCTCCGCGTCGCTGCGCATCCTCGACCTGCTGGAGACCTCGAACGAGGCCCGCGAGCGGCTCCACGCCAACACCGCGCGCTTCCGCGGGGAGATGACCAAAGCCGGGTTCGACATCCTGCCCGGCGAGCACCCGATCGTGCCCGTGATGATCGGCGACGCCGCCGAGGCCGCGGCCATGGCCGATCGCCTGCTCGACCTGGGCATCTACGTCATCGGCTTCTCGTACCCGGTCGTGCCGCACGGCCAGGCCAGGATCCGCGTCCAGCTCTCCGCCGCCCACTCGCCTGAGGACGTCGACCGCGCGGTTCAGGCGTTCATCCAGGCCCGCGGCTGACGGCCGCCCGGGGCTCCGCCGTCGCGGCGGGCGAGTATTCTCGCTGCCAGAGAGCCGGCGATCAGGCGCGCCTCCGGGAGTGAGGCCAAGGAGCACGGGTGATAGACACGCGGCGGTTGCGCACGCTGCGGGCGGTGGCCGACCACGGCACGGTCACCGCCGCGGCGGCCGCGCTGCACCTCACGCCGTCCGCGGTGTCCCAGCAACTCGTCGCGCTGGAGCACGAGGTGGGCCACAAGCTGTTCACCCGCGACGGCCGCGGCGTCCAGCTCACCGCCGTCGGCAAGATCATGCTGGGCCACGCGAACGAGGTCCTCGCCCAGCTCGAACGCGCCAAGGCCGAGGTGGCGGCGTACGCCACGGGCGAGGCGGGCGAGGTCACCGTGGCCTGCTTCGCGACCGCGATCGGCGCCGTGCTCTCCCCCGCCATCGCCGCCCTGCGCGCCACCTCCCCCGGCCTGCACGTACGCGTGCTGGACGCCGAGGGCGACCACAGTCTGGCCATGCTGCTGGACGGCGAGGCCGATCTGGCCATCACGGTCGAGTACCGGGGCGCCCCCGACGCCGCCGACCGGCGCCTGTCCCGGCTGCCCCTCTACGCCGAGCCGTTCGACCTGGTGCTCCCCCACGACCACCCCTTGGCCGCGGAGGCGACCCTCACCTCGCTCGCCTCGGAGACCTGGATCGGGCCCTATCCGGGCAACCCGGTGCACGACGTGATCACGTTCGCCTGCCGGCAGGCAGGTTTCACGCCGAACCTCGCCCACTGCTCCGACGACTTCCGCGCCGTCGTCGCTCTGGTCGGGGCGGGGGCGGGGGTGGCCCTGGTGCCGCGGCTGGCCCTGCGCGACATGGCGCTGACCGGGGTGGCGGTCCGCCACACGCCGGGGCCCGAGCGCCGCGTCTTCGCCGCCGTACGCCGGGGCTCCGACGCCCACCCTCTCCTGCGCCCGCTCCTGACGGCGCTGCGCACGATCGGCCGCTCTCTCGACTCGGGGTGAAACAACCCCGTTTTATCCGGACATCTCCTCAGGTGTGTTCGCCGATTGGAAGGACCACCACATGGGGCCACCCGAGCCCGAACAACGCTTTGAGGAGCTCTACATGGCGCACTATCCCGCCATCGCCACATATGTCAGGCGGCGCGCCGGCTCGCCCGACGACATCGCGGACGTGATCGCCGAGACGTTCACGACCGCCTGGCGCCGCCTCAACGACGTCCCCGAGGGCGACGGGGCCAGGCTCTGGCTGTACGGCGTCGCCAGGCGCACGCTCGCGAACCACTTCCGCGGCGAGGAACGCCGGGCCGCCCTGGCCGTACGGCTGCGCGAGGAGATCACGACCTGGGCGGACTCCGTCGTCGGCGCCGAATCCGCGTACGAGGCGTTCAAGCGGCTCTCGGACGACGACCGGGAGTTGCTCGCACTGGTCGCGTGGGAGGGGCTCAGCGGCGCCGAGATCGCGAAAGTGCTCGGCTGCTCGCTCGGGGCCGCCCGGCTCCGGCTGCACCGCGCCCGCAAGCGCCTGTCCAGAGAGCTGGCACACCTCGACGCCGGCTATCCCCTCCACCAACAAATCGCCCCGGCGAAAGGCCGATCATGACCCGGAACATCGACCAGGTCGTCGCCCAATTCGCCGCCCCGCCGGTGACGGAGGTCAGCGAGGGCGCCCGCGAGCTGATGCGCGAGATCACGGCCGGATCGCCCGCCGCCGCGCCGGCCAGGAGGCGCAGGTGGCTGAGCCCGCGCGTGGCGATCCCCGCGGGCGGGCTGCTGACCGCCGCCGCCGTGGCGCTGACCTGGCTGCAGCCGGGCACCTCCGCCTCGGCCCTGAACATCAGGCAGGAGGGCGGCTACTACGTCATCGAGATCAAGGATCTCTACGCCAACCCGAAGATGTACGAGGAGCAGCTGCGCGACTACGGGCTCGACGTCTCGCTCGTCGTACGTCCCGCCACGGCCGCGTTCGAGCGCCAGGTGTTCCCCACCACCCCGGACAACAGAGTCGTGAACGAGATCCAGGGCATCAACCCGCCGGGCCCGTGCGACATGGTGGCGGACTCCTGCGCGATCGGGCTCAAGATCCCCGTCGGTTTCAAGGGCACGGCCCTGGTCGAGGTCAGCAGGAAGGCCAGGCCCGGCGAGAAGTACGACATCACCACCGCGTGGGACGCCAAGGGCGAGCCCATGCACTGCGTCCCCTACGCCAACAAGACGGTCGCCGAAGTGCGGGCCATGCTGACCGAACGCGGCGTGCGCATCGGCGGCTTCGCCGTTCCCGACCCCACCGCGGAGAAGAGCGGCGGCGTCAGCGAGCGGGCCTCCGTGCCGGACACCTGGCTGGTGCGCGGCGGGTTCCTCAGCGAGCCCGGGGTGGCCACCGTGATGGCGCAGACGACCCCGCTGTCGCAGGAGATCATCGACAGGCGGAACAAGGTCGAAAGCTGCGCGGCGTCCTGACCTGCGGGATCACAGGCTCACGCGCGGGCCCGGGTGAGCGCGTCGGTGAAGCGGGTGTACTGGTCGAGCTCCGCCCGTACGGGGGCCAGGACGAGCTCGTCGCCGACCCCGCCGACGGCCGTGCGCAGGGCCCTGGCCGTGCGCCTGGCCCTTCGCCTGCCGCCCGCCCAGGCGGCCAGCCGTGCCAGCGCCGCGATCAGCACGCCCGCCAGCGCCCCGCCCACCAGCAGCGCCGTCGGCCACGGCACCGCGCCCACGGTCGGGAGCGGCGGCCTGGGCAGGCGCAGGTAGTCCAGCCCGAACAGCCCGCCCAGCCACAGGGCGCCGGACAGCATGGCCGCGAACACCAGCCACTGCAGCACGTTCACGGCCCGCCACCACCTGGGCCGTCTCGTCGCGAAGGCGGACGTCGTGGCCACCACCCGGTCCACGGCGTCGGCCAGCTCCTCGGAGCGGGACCGCGCCGCCTGCCGCACCGCCGCCGCCCACGGGCCGGGCAGGTCCGACGCCGCCGCCTCGCCGACGTCCCTGATCGCCGTCTCGACCCTGGCCCGCTGCACGCCCGAGGCCGCCGGGACGGAGGTACGGCCGACGACCTCGTCCCCGGGGCGCTGCCCCGAAGACCCGCCGGGCAGCTCCATGGTGCCGATGCGGAACCTGCGCAGCGGGTCGGGCCTGAGCCTGCGGATCCAGCGGGTGACGGGCCAGCCGGTGGCGACGACGGCGCGGTGCCGGTGCCCCTTGGCCACCGCCTCCACGACCAGCGGCACCCCCGCCGCCGCGCAGAGCGCGGCCGTGAGCGCCCGATCCCTCACCTGACCCCCAGGGGCCTGCTCCGGCGCGCCGAGGCGGGCGGCGGCGGTGGTGATGTCCGCGGCCAGGCGGGTGGACCAGGATCTGCGTTCCGCGACGCGGTCGTTCAGCAGCGCGCGCAGCTCCGCGAGCCCCGCGCCGGTGCGGGCTGAGACGGCCAGGACCGGTACGCCTTCCAGGCCGTCCTCGTCCAGCAGGCGCCGCAGGTCTCGGAGGCAGCGGTCGACGGCGGCCTCCGGCAGGCGGTCGACCTGGTTGAGCACGACCAGCATGACGGCCCGGTGGGCGGCCAGCGGGCGCAGGTAGCGGTCGTGGAGGGCGGCGTCGGCGTACTTCTGCGGGTCCACCACCCAGACCAGGAGGTCCACCAGCTCCACCAGCCGGTCCACCTCCAGGCGGTGGGACACCTGGATGGAGTCGTGGTCGGGAAGGTCCAGCAGGACAAGCCCGGACAGATCGGAGGCGGGGGCGGCGGGGTGGCGCCGGGGGATGTCCAGCCAGTCCAGCAGGGGGCCCGAGCCCTCTCCGTCCCACAGCGCCGCCTGGGCGGCCGAGGTGGTGGGCCGGACGACGCCCACCGCCGCCAGGTCCGCGCCGGCGAGCGCGTTGTAGAGGGAGGACTTGCCGCTGCCCGTCGCGCCCGCCAGCGCGGCCACGGTGTGCTCGATCGAGAGGCTGCGGCGCACGCCGGTCCGTTCGGCGACCGTACGCGCGCCGGACACCGCCTCCTCCGGCAGCCGCCCCTCGGCCAGCGCAGCGGCCTCCAGCAGGGCGGCCAGCCGGGAGTCGAGGGACGGCCCCTCCTTGCGACGCAGCAGCTTCACGGCCCCTCCTCCAGGGCTGGTGGTGCCGGATGGCCCGGGAGCTCCGCGCGGTGGGCCTGGATGCGCTCGGCCGCGGCGCGCAGCGCGTTGGCCGTCCCCGTGGGCGGTTCCACGGCCTCCAGCTGGGCCGTGAACCGGTACGACTCCTCCTCCAGCAGCAGCCGCACCCGATCCCGCAGGTCGTCCCGCGCCCGCACGGTCAGCGTCCGCACGGCCTGGTCGCCGAAGACGGCCTCCAGCAGCTTCTGCGACAGCAGGCTCGTGCCGCCCGCGATGCCCACCTCGATGCCGGTCAGCCCTCCCGTGGAGGCGAACACGCCCAGCATGAGCAGCAGCCCCGCCCCGTTCACCCCGAACGAGGCCACGCGGGCGGCCGTGCGCCGCTCACGCCCTTCCTCGCGTACGAGGTCCAGGACGAACTCCTGCCACCCCCGCACCGTCGCCTCCGCCCGCTTGCCCACGTCGGGAGAGGCGCGGCCGAGACGGGCGGACTCCATGGGGCCGAGCCGCTCCAGCAGGCCGGCACCGCCGGGCGCGGCCGCCCAGCCTTCCAGGGCGCGCTCGGCGGACCCGTCGGCGGCACCCCTGATGAGCGCCCCCACCCCGCTCTCCAGGGCGTCCCTGAGCTGGACCTCCGGCATCCGGCCGGTGAAGAAGCCGACGATCCTGTCGCGCAGCCACCCCACCCGGCTCTCCAGCGTGCGCATGAGGTCGCCGGTGCCGATGAAGTCCTGCCAGCGGGCCAGCACCTCGCCCCGCAGCAGCGACCCGTCACGCATGCCCGCGTCGAAGTCGGCGATGCCGCCCGCGTAGGCGCCCGCCACGACGGCGTGCAGGGTGTCGAAGGCGGACCGCTGGCGTTCGACGGCCTCGGCCAGCGCGGGCACCCGGGTGGCCAGGCTGTCGAGCGCTCCCGACAGCGTCTGGCGTACGACGCGGGATCTCTCCGCCGCGTCGGCGGCCAGCCCCGTGAGCCAGGCGGTGATGGGCCGTACCGTCTCCTCCGGCAGCCGAGCCCGCTCGGAGGGGAGCGCCGACTCGGGGACGGTGAACAGCCGGGTGCCGTCGAGGCCGTTCTCGGCGAGGAGTCGGGTCAGGTCGCGCGAGACGGGCTCGACCGCGTCGGCGGGCACCCGGTCGAGCACGAGGGCCAGGGCGGTGCTGCGTTCGCGGGCGGAGCGCAGGAAGCTCCACGGCACCTCGTCGGCGTAACGGGCGGCGGTCGTGACGAACAGCCACAGGTCGGCGGCGGCCAGCAACTGGGCGGCGAGCTCCCGGTTCGCGACCACCACCGAGTCGATGTCGGGCGCGTCGAGCAGGGCGAGGCCGGCGCCCAGTGCGTCGGAGGCGACCACCCGCAGCGCGCCGGGACCGGTGCCCGTGGCGCGGGACAGGCCGGGCAGCACGTTCTGGCCCATGAACCAGGCGTGGTCGGCGGGGCTGACCACCAGCGTGGGAACGAGCGTGGTGGGCCGCAGCACGCCCGGCTCGGTCACGTCGGCCCCGACCAGCGAGTTGACCAGCGTGGACTTGCCCGCGCCCGTGGACCCGCCGACGACGGCCAGCAGCGGCGCGTCGAGCGCGCGCAGCCGGGGCAGCAGGTAGTCGTCGAGCTGCCCGGCCAGCTCGCGCAGGGCACGCCGATCCTGCGCCGCCTCGCCGACCGCCAACGGGAACAGGTCGCGATCCAGCGGCCGGCGCAACGCCTCCAACGCGGCCAGCAGATCCATACCACCCACGCTACGGTGATCCGCGTTCGGCGGTCCACCGCAGGTGGCGGGTGTCGCGTCCTAACCCGGCGGCGGCTCCCGCAGCACGTAGCCCACGCTGCGGAGAGTGTGGATGAGCCGCGGCTCGACGTCGTCCACCTTGCGCCTGAGGTAGGACACGTACGACTCGACGACACCGGCGTCGCCGCCGAAGTCGTAGTTCCAGACGTGGTCGAGGATCTGCGCCTTCGACAGGACGCGCCCCGCGTTGACCATGAAGTAGTGCAGCAGCTTGAACTCCGTCGGCGACAGCCGCACCTGCCGGCCGCCCCGCCACACCTCGCGGGCGTCCTCGTCCAGCTCCAGGTCGGCCACCTTGAGCCTGCTCGCCGGCGCGCCCTCCCCGCGCGTACGCCGCAGCACCGCCCGGATCCTGGCCTGCACCTCTTCCAGGCTGAACGGCTTGGTCACGTAGTCGTCGCCCACGCGGAGCCCCGCGATCTTGTCCTCGGTGTCGCCGCGGGCGGTCAGGAACAGCACGGGGGCGTCGATCCGCTTGGCCACCTCGAACCCGTCCAGGTCGGGCAGCATCACGTCCAGCACCACGAGGTCGGGCGAGGCCCGGTCGGCCACCTCCACGGCTTCGTGCCCGTCGGCGGCGGTCAGCACCTCGAACCCGGAGAAGCGCAGGCTGGCGGACAGGAGATCCCGAATGCTGGGCTCGTCGTCCACCACCATGATCAGCGCCTCGGGTTTTGTCACCTACTTAGAGTGACCCAGCGACCTGAGGGTTAGCTGAAGGCTCACTCCAAGGCGAGTGGGAGTTCGACCCGGAAGGTGGAGCCGGCCTCCGGCGCGCTGTCCAGCGTGACCGTGCCGCCGTGGGCCTTGACGAGCGCCTGCACGATGGCCAGGCCGAGCCCGCTGCCGCGGTCCTCGCCCGAACGGCGGCGCGACCTGGCGGAGTCGGCGCGGTAGAAGCGTTCGAAGACGTGCTCGACCTGCTCGGGCGTGAGCCCGGGGCCGTTGTCGACGACCTCCAGGAACAGCGTCTCCGAGCCCGCCCCGATGCGCACGATGATCGGCGAGCCGGGCTCGGTGTGGATGATCGCGTTGGTGACGAGGTTGCTGATGACCTGGCGCAGGCGTACCTCGTCGCCCGAGACGATCAGGGCCGCGCCGCCGACCACGTCCAGCTTGATGATCCGGTCGGGCGCGAGGATCCTGGCGTCCTGCACGGCGTCCGCGGCCAGCGCCAGCATGTCCACCGGGCGCATCTTCAGCGGCCGCTGCTGGTCCACCCTGGCCAGTAAAAGCAGGTCGTCCACCAGCAGGCTCATCCGGCCCGCGGCCTTCTCCACGCGCTGCATCAGCTCGGCGGGGTCGGCGCCGGGGTTCTGCCTGGCGTACTCGGCGAAGCCGCGGATGGAGGTCAGCGGGGTGCGCAGCTCGTGGGAGGCGTCGCCGACGAACTGGCGCATGCGGTCCTCGGAGCGGCGGGCCGCCGCCTCCGACGCCGAGCGCGCCGCGAAGGCGCTCTCGATCTGGGCGAGCATCCCGTTCAGCGAATTGGCCAGGCTCCCGACCTCGGTACGCGGGTCGGCGTCCGGCACCCGGCGGCCCAGCTCGCCACCGGCGATGGCCTCGGCCGTGCGCTCGATCTGGCCCAGCGGGCGCATGCTCCGCCGCACGATCGTGATGCCCGCGACGGTCAGGAGGAGCAGGATGCCGCCGCCGCCCAGCAGCTCGATGAGCACGAGCCGCCGGGTGATCGCGTCGACCTCCTCCAGGTCCACCGCGACCACGAGCGTCTGCCGCTGGACCACGCGCTCCAGCACCCGCCACTCGCCGTCCCCGCTGAGCGCCGGCGTCGTGTACGGGTCCGGGCCCGGCGATGGCGACAGCACCGGCATCGGCTTCATGTCCACGTCACGGTCGGTGAGCATCGGCACGAACTTGCCGCCCGGCTCCTTGACCAGGACGACCGCGTCGGACTCGATGATGATCGGCCGCTCCGAGGTGTCCCGGTCCTTCTTCCAGTCGCTCACGACCTTCTTGTGCATGCGGGCGTTGAGCAGGCTGAGCTGGCTGTCCACGCGGTCGATGAGGTAGCCGTGCAGCACCGAGACGCTCACCAGGCCGATGAAGGTCATGCCGAACCCCAGCAGGGCCAGCATCGACGCGATGAGCTTGATCCGGAGCGGCAGGCCGCGCATCAGGGGCTCGGTGGCAGGCGTAGGACGTATCCGACACCGCGCAGGGTGTGGATGAGCCGGGGGCTGCGGTTGTCGATCTTCCGGCGGAGCACGGACACGTACGACTCGACGATGCCCACCTCGCCCCTGAAGTCGTAGTCCCACACGTGGTCGAGGATCTGCGGCTTGGACAGGACCCGGCCGGCGTTCGTCATGAAGTAGCGCAGCAGCTTGAACTCGGTCGGCGACAGCGCCACCGCGTTGCCCCCGCGCCACACCTCGTGGCTCTCCTCGTCCAGCTCGATGTCGGCGAACGTCAGCCGCGGCGGGGCCGCGGGGAGGTCGCCGTTCGTACGGCGAAGGACCGCGTGGATCCTGGCGACCACCTCCTCCAGGCTGAACGGCTTGGTCACGTAGTCGTCGCCACCGATCGTGAGCCCGCGGATCTTGTCCTCGGTCTCGTCACGGGCGGTCAGGAACACCACGGGCGTGTGCAGCCCGCCGCCGCGCAGCCGCCGGACGATCTCGAATCCATCCAGGTCGGGCAGCATGACGTCGAGCACGACGAGGTCGGGCCGGTGCCGTTGCACGGCGGCGACGGCGTCGTGGCCGCTCTTCGCGGTGGTCACGTCGAAACCCGCGAACCTCAGGCTCGCGGCGAGGAGTTCGAGGATGTTGGGGTCGTCCTCGACTATCAGCAGGCGTGATTCCATCACGTTCAAGGATGCCCTCATCGGACGAGTGCTGGGACAATTCCGGCAATGTGCCGGGCAATTGCCAGGCTGGAGGTGGCGGCGGGCGAGGGCGCGTTGCGTACCAGGACGATGTTGCCGTGCACGTCCACCACGAAGTCGTCGACCAGGCGGCCGTCCCTGGAGACCGCCTGGGCGCGTACGCCGCCGGGAGCCCGTACGAGGTCGGCGGCGGTGAGCGCGGGGACGTAGCGGCGGGCGGCCCGGAGGAACGCGCCTTTGACGAGGGATCCGTAGACTTCCTTGATCCCCGTGCGCCAGTGGGTTCTGGCCATGCGCAGCGTCCCCGGCCAGCCAAGGATTTGACCGAAATTTCGGATATTTCGCCAGGTGTAGCCTTCGTAGGCCAGGGCGAGCACCGCGTTCGGCCCCACGAGCACCCCGCCGTCCGTCTGGCGCGTCAGATGCACCCCCAGGAACGGATAGCGCGGATCCGGCACCGGATAGATCAGCCCGCGGACGAGGTCCTTGGCCTCGCCCTGGAGCGCATAGAACTCCCCTCTGAACGGGACGATCCGAACGTCCCCCGGATGCCCCGCCAGCCCGGCCACCGTGTCGGTGCCCAGGCCGCCGCAGACCACCAGCCGGTCGAAGGTGAACTTCCGCTTGGCCGCGATGACCTCCACGCCCCCGGACCGCTCCCTGATCGCCCTGACCGGATGCGAGAGCCGTACGGACCCGCCCGTCTCCTCCACGTCGAGCGCGAGGCGGCGGGCGACGGCGGGAAAGTCGCAGATCGCGGTGTGCGGCGAGTGGATCGCGCCGACGCCGACCGCGTGCGGCTCGATCTCGCGCAGCGCCAGCCCGTCGAGCTCGGCGATGCCGGGCACGCCGTTGGCGCGCGCCCGCTCGGCCAGCGCGCTCAGCAGCGGCCGCTCCGCCCGGGTGCTCGCCACGACCAGCTTGCCGACCTCGTCGTACGGCAGCGCGTTCGCGGTGCAGTACTCCTTGAGCAGCGCCACGCCCTCGCGGCACAGCCTGGCCTTGAGCGAGCCCGGCGGGTAATAGATGCCCGCGTGGACGACGCCGCTGTTGTGGCCGGTCTGGTGGGCGCCGACATGCGACTCCTTCTCCAGCACGGTCACCTCGGCGCCCCTGGCCCGCGCCAGTTCCCGCGCCACGGCCAGGCCGACTATGCCCGCTCCCACGACTCCGATCTTCTCCGTCACATGACGATTTTCCGGCTATCCGGCCGTCCCCGCCATATCCGGGCGATCCGGTACTTGAGGTGGGTCCTTCCGAAGACATCCAGTCGAACATGAGTACGATGGCGGCATGTACCTTCCGCCGGAGTGGCCACCCGAGGTCAGGCCACCCAGCGTCCCTGACTGGGAGACCTCGGCCGTGACCTGGCTGCTCGACGCCGTGCCCCCCGACTACCGCGCCTACGAGATCTTGCGGCGCCATCCGATCGCCCTGGCCAGGATGGCCGTTCACCACGTGAACGCGGAGGTCGAAGCCGCCAGGGCGGGCTACCGGAGCGCCGCGGTGGATCTCAAAGGCCAGCTGCCTCCTCATGCGGTCGAGGCGGTGCTCGACGTATATCGCGAGGAGGGGCCGCGGCTGGTCCGGCTGGCACGCGCCGTCGCCGTCGTCGAGCAGGCCCTGCGCGGCGACCTGTTCACCGCGACCATGCGCAACTTCCGCTGAGCCGGGCGGCGGCGCACCCGCCTCATGGGCCCTCGGGATCGGCGACGACATCGGCGCGCAGTTCCTCGACGGCCGCGCGCACCAGGTCGAGCAGCTGCTCCGGGCGGGCCACGTGGGTGTCGAAGACGCCCGAGATCGACGCGGTGTCGCCGGAGTGCAGGACCGTCAGCATCCCGGCGACCCCCGGGGCCAGCGGAGGACAGACGAACAGGCCCAGGGCGCCGGGGAACACCCGGGAGGCCTGGATCACGCCGACGTCGAGCCGGTTGGGCTGGCCCCGGGTGGCCAGGGGCAGGACGATCCTGAACATCGGCCGGGCCACCGCAGCCGGGATCTCGTAGAGCCCATGTGCGGTCCGGCGCTGGTGGACGATCTTCGCGAGAGTGCTCTGCTCCGCTATCAGCCGCAGTCGTTCGCGCGGAGAGGGCTCCGCGCAGGGCAGGGTGATGGGCAGGAAGCACACGCGGTTGCCCAGCGCCGCGTGATCGCGCCGGCCGCGCAGGCTGACCGCCAGGTTGATCGCGATCGCTCCGCGCCGCCGCACGGAGGACCTCCGCAGCTCTGGCCGCCAGGCGCGCAGGGCGCCGGCCACGAGGGCCAGGCCGATCTGCGTGATGGTGGCGTCCGTGCGGCGGGCGATGTCGTGCAGCGCCTGCATGTCGAGGGGGACGACGAGCAGCCGGCGGTTCGTGCCGCTCGCCGTCCGCGTGGGGTGCCAGCGCGGCGGTGCGCCGGCCATCCGCAGCAGGTCGGGCAGCGCCCTGCGGATCGTCGAGGCCATCGAGATCTCCGCGCGGGGCGCGGGTGCCGGGAGCGGCAGCGTCTCGTCGCCGCTCAGGGCGCGGACGACGCTGAGGAGCCCCAGAGCGTCCTGGAAGGCGTGATGGACGTAGTAGAGGAGGACGTGCTCGCCGGCGGCATGGCCGTGCAGCACCGCGAGCCTCCACAGCGGCCGCTCGCGGGACAACGGCCGGCCGCCCAGGACGTCGGCGACCGCCTGGTGGAGGTCCTGCCCTGACCGCAGGCGGTGGTGTTCGACGTGCCGGGCGGGGTCGAAGCGAGGGTCGGGAGCCCAGCACGCCCGCCGCCCCGAGCCCGTCAGGCGGTAGCGCAGGACGGGCGCCTGCCGCACCTTGTCCGCGATGAGCCTGTGCAGGTCCTCCGGCGCGGGCGGCGGGCCCGGCAGGTGCGCGCCGAGCGCCATGTGAAGGCGCGAATCATCTTTCGCGATCCCACCCAGACACAACAGGTAATGGTCGCCGAAAGTCAGCGGCACCGCCCCAGTTGGACAAGCCGCCGCACCTGAAGTACTACTGTCCACGGCCGTTCATGTTACTGCTGGGGGGCGTACGAGAATGCCGAGACTGCGACCGGTCGAGATACTCGTCCTAGGTTATTTCGGAATTACCGGGATTCTTTTCATCGGGCGGGGCGATCGGCCGGAGATGATCGCGGGGTGCTGCCTTCTCGGTGCCCTGATCCTGGCTCTGGCCTGGGGCGAGTCCCGTCTCAGCGACAGGTTCCACCTGCCGGCGCTGCGGTTCGCCGGTCCGCTGCTCACGCTTCCCTTCATGTACTCCGCCGCCGCCCAGACGGTGCTCTTCATTCATGGACGATACGTCGACGAAACCCTCAACGGGTGGGAGAAGTCATTCTTCGGCGCCCATCCCAATGTCTCTCTCGGTGCGATCCACTCCCCGCTGCTCACCGAGATTCTGACATTCTGCTATTTCTCCTTTTATGGCGGCTTCCTCATTCCCCTGTTCCTGTACGCCCGCGGGCGCGAGCTGCTCGCCGAGCGCTATCTGTTCGGCGCGCTGCTGGCACTGCTGACGTGCTACCTGGGCTTCATGTTCGTCCCGCTGGCCGGGCCGGCGGTGTCGTTGCCGGCGGAGTTCCTGTCCGGCCGCCCCGAGGGATACCTGATCACGGACCTGCAGAACGCGATCATGGCCGCGTTCGACCCGCCCGGCACGTGTTTCCCCTCTCCTCACGTGGCCGGCGCCTGGATCACCCTGCTGACCCTGCGGCGGCACGTCTCCACGCTCGCCCGGCGCGTCCTGTGGACGCTGACGATCGGATTGACGATCGCCGTGGTGTACGACTGGTATCACTACGTCTCAGACGCGCTGGCCGGATTCCTGGTGGCCCTGGCCGCTCATGCCGTCAATCGTGGCCTTGAGGCCGTCACGGAGCGGCGTGGCGGGCGCGAGGCCGAGGTCGCGTACGGCGTCGTCGGGGACACAGGTCCAGTCGGCGCGGCGCATCTCCCGTACCTTGTCCAGGTTGAGAGCGGGCACCGCTCCCCTGCGCAGGCGCCCGGCGGCCTCGGCGAGCGCGGCGACGGCGGCCAGGAGGGACACGGGGACGGGTAGGACGGCGGGGGCGCGGCGGCCCGCGGCCTCGGCGACGGCGGCGCAGATGTCGCGCCAGTGGTGGCCGATGCCGTCGCTCAGGGGGTAGACACCGGCGACGGGATCGGCCGGGCTCAGGGTCCGGCCGCGTTCGGCGGCGGCGAGCAGGGCCGCGCACAGGTCGTCGACGTAGATCAGGCCGTACCGGCGAGGGCCGAATCCGGCCTTGGGCACCAGGCCGAGCCGGATCAGGGGCAGGAGCGCGGGCACCAGGGCGGGCTCGCCCGGGCCGTAGACGATGCAGGGACGCAGCACGACCGCCTCGACCCGATGGGCGTGCTCGCGCACCACGTCCTCCCCCGCGCGCTTGCTGCGGCCGTACAGCGACAGGGGCGAGGGGCCGGCCGCGGCCAGCGAGGAGCACACCACCAGCCGCGGAGGGCGGGGCAGGGCGGCCATGGCCCGGACGAGGTTCGCGGTGCCGTCCCGGTTGGCCGCCCAGAACTCCGCGGCGGTGCGCGCCCTGACCGCGGCGGCCAGATGGATCACCCGGTCGGCGCCGCGCAGCGCCTCGTGGACGCCGTCGCCGCTCACCAGGTCGCCCTCGACGACGTCCACGCCCAGCTCGCGCAGTGCCAGGGCACGCGGCGAAGGGCGGGCCAGCGCCGTGACCGCGTCACCGCGGGCCAGGATCGCACGGGTCAGGTGGCCGCCGACGAAGCCGGTCGCGCCGGTCAGCAGGTAGCGGGTCACAGCTCGCGCCGGTAGATGCGGTACGTCTTGGACCGCACGCAGCCGTCGGCCATCAGATACCGGTTGACGGCCCGGTTGTCCTCCAGCGTCCAGCCCAGCTCGCAGTCGATGGGCCCGCGTGCCCGCAGCGCCTCGAAGGCGCGGGCGTAGAGCAGGGCTTCGACACCCTGTCCGCGCAGCCGTTCCACGACGCCGAACAGCACCGCACGGGTACGGTCGATGCGGCGGGCCGCCCACGCCAGGCGGGCCAACCCGATCGGCAGCCCGCAGCGGGTCAGCCGCCCGCGGGCGGCCGGCAGCGCCTGGTTGACGTCAGGCAGCACCACGGCGACCCCGACCGCCTTCCCGTCGACCTCGGCGAGCAGGACGAGACTCGGATCGATGACCTGGCGCAATCGGCCCCCCAGGGCGGTGAACTCCGCGTCGGTCATCGGGGTGAAGCCCCAGTTGTGCTCCCACACCTCGTTGTAGACACCCCTGATCCGGCCCAGTTCGGCGGCGAAGTCGCCCAGGTCCAACGGGCGCACGGAGAGCCGGTGACGCCGCTGGACGTGCTCGGCCAGGCGGCGGAGCCGATCGTCGAGCGGATGGGAGCCGCGATGCCACGCCCACAAATCCTTGGCCTTGTTCAGGCCGCAGCCCTCCAGCAGCTCCCGGTAGTAGGGCGGGTTGTAGGGCATCATCACGCTCGGCGGGGTGTCGAAACCGTCCACCAGCAGGCCGCACTCGTCGTTCATGGTGAAGTTCACCGGGCCGAGCAGGGTGGTCAGGCCGCGATCGCCCGCCCACCGCGCGGCGGCGTCCAGCAGCGCCCCGGCGACCGCCTGGTCGTCGACGCACTCGAACTGGCCGAAGAAGCCGTCACGGGTCTGATGGGCGGCGTTGTGGCGGGGATTGTGCACGGCGGCGATCCGGCCCACCACCCGCCCCGCCGCGGCGACCGTGAACAACTCGACGTCACCGTAGGCGAAGAAGGGGTTGCGGCGCCGGTCGAGCAGCCGCCGGCAGTCCTCGCGCAGCGGCGGCACGAAGGCGGCCTCGCGCCCGTGCAGCCGGTAGGGCAGCTCGACGAACTGCCGCAGCCGGCGGCGGGTGCGCACCGGCTCCGTCACCGTCGTGCCGTTCACGTCGTCAGGAAGGAGCCGGGGTGAAGACGAGGCTGGCATTGTGCCCTCCGAAGGCGAACGAGTTCGACACCACGGCGCCGGGGACGAGCGGCCGCGGCTCGCGCGGCACGTCGATCTCGCACGAGGGATCTTGCGAGTCGAGGTTGATCGTGGGCGGCACCAGGCGCTCGTGCAGCGTCAGCACGCTCACGACGGCCTCGATGGCCCCGGCGGCGCCGATGGCGTGGCCGAGGACGCTCTTGGTCGAGGTCACCGGCACCCCGCCGGGCCCGAACAGCCGGGCGATCACCTTGGCCTCGGTGGCGTCGTTGAGCGGGGTGCCGCTGCCGTGCGCGTTGACGTGCACGACGTCCCCCGCCGAACCGCGGGCGTCGGCCAGGGCCTGCCGGATGCAGCGCTCGGCGCCGTCCCCGTCGGGGTCGGGCATCGTCAGATGGTACGCGTCGGAGGTGCGGCCGTATCCGGCCAGCTCCGCGTACACGCGGGCGCCGCGCCGCGCCGCGTCCTCCAGTCGTTCCAGCACGACGAAGGCGGCGCCCTCGGCCAGCACGAAGCCGTCGCGGTCGGTGTCGAACGGCCGCGAGGCGCGTTCCGGCTCGGCCTTACGCTGCGACAGGGCGCCGCAGCGGTGGAAGGCGAGCAGGATGGTCGGCGACACGCACGCCTCGGCGCCACCGGCCAGCACCATGTCGGCGGAGCCCTCGCGGAGCAGGCGCAGCCCCTCTCCGACGGCATGACCGCCGGAGGCGCAGGCCGTGGAGATCGTCAGGCTGGGGCCCAGCAGGCGATGGCGCATGCTGATGAACGCCGCGGCGGCGTTGTGCATCACCTTCGGCACGTACAGAGCGCTGGGATCGCCGCGGCCGTCGTGGCCCAGCAGCGTGGCCTCGCCGGTCTCGTTGCCGGCCAGCCCGGTCCCGGTCACGACGGCGCGGCGTTCGGGCGGGACGTGCGCCGGGCCGGCGTCGGAGACCGCGTCGGCGGCGGCGCACACGGCCAGCAGCGTGGCGCGGTCCATCCGGCGCTCCTGCTTGGGCGTCACGTACGCGGACGTGGACAGGTCGGAGACCTGGCAGGCGAAGTCGACGGGCAGCCCGCCGAAGCCCGGGGCGGTGATCGTACGGGCGCAGGAGCGGCCCGCCACCACCGTCTCCCAGAACTCCTTGATCTGGTTGCCGGCGGGTGTGCGGACGCCCAGGCCGGTCACGGCCACCCGGACGCGTGAGCCGGTCATGCGCCGGCGGCCTGGAGGAGCGCGACCACGTCGGCGAGCGTGCGCGCCTGCTGGGCGGTGTCGAGGTCGACGGTGAGCTTGAAGCGGTCCTCCATGGCCGCGGCGATCTCGGCCATGTCGAGGCTGTCGGCCTCCAGCTCCTCCCGCAGGTCCACGTCCCGTGAGAGGCGCGCGGGATCGACCGTGAGGATCTTCGCGCAGATCGAACGCAGCTCCTGGAAGACTTCCTCGTCACTCATGCGTGCTCCTCGTCGGTCAGTGGCGCATCGAGCAATTATTACTCTGCGGAGAGGTTCAATTACTATAAGTTACTAGTCTTGATGGACGACGAGCGGGGACACGCTCACCGGGAGACTCTCCATGACCGACGCCTTCGCCAAATGCCGGCCGCCCCAGGAGGTGCTGGTGCTGCTGGCAGAGGGGATCTATCCCTTCTACCAGCCGGTTCACGAGCGCCTGGGCGACGGTGAGGTGATCATCGACGGCCGGCGCGTGCTCATGGCCGGCTCCAACGACTACCTCGCCCTGTCGGACGATCCCCGCCTGAAGGCGGCCGGCGCCGAGGCCCTGCGGCGCCTGGGCACCGGCAATTCCGGCTCCCGCGTCCTCAACGGCACCCTGGAGTCGCACCGGAGGCTGGAAGGCGAGCTCGCGGACTTCCTCGGGCACGAGGCGGCGATGGTGGTCTCCACCGGCTATCAGGCCAACCTGGCGCTCAGCCCGCTGTTCGGAGGCGGCGACGTGGTGCTCGCCGACCGGCACGTCCACGCCTCCCTCATCGAGGCCATCCGGCTGGGACAGGCCCGGCTCCAGCGTTACCGGCACAACGACATGGCGCATCTCGCCGAGCTCCTGGCGGCCGCCGATCCCGCCGACGGCCTGCTGATCCTCACCGAGGGCATGTTCTCGGTCACCGGGGACCTGGGCGACCTGCCCGGCATCTCCGACCTCGCGATCCGGCACGGCGCCCGCGTCGTCCTGGACAGCGCGCACGACGTGGGGCTGCTCGGCGCGGGCGGCCGGGGCGCCGCCGAGCTACTCGGCCGGCAGTCGGCGATCGACGTGCAGACCCTGACGTTCTCCAAGTGCTTCGGCACCGTCGGCGGCGCGGTGGCGGGGCCGGCGCAGGTCATCGACTACCTGCGCCATCGCGCCCGGGCGGCGATGTTCTCCGCGTCCCTGCCGCCGTCGTGCACCGCGGCGGCGCTGGCCGCGCTCGACGTCATCCGCGCCGAGCCGGAACGCCGGCTGCGGGTCATGGCCGCGGCCCGGCGCCTGCGCTCCGGGCTGGCCGCGCTCGGGTTTCCCTTGTCCGCCGCGGCGACCCCGACCGTTCCGCTGGAGGTCGGCGACGCCGTGTTGTGCTGCCGCCTGTGGAAGGACCTGTTCGACCAGGGGGTGCTGGCCAATGCCATGCTCCCGCCGAGCGTCCCCGGTGGGAGGTCGGTGCTGCGGCTGAGCGTGACCGCCGCCCATACCGACGCTCAGGTGGATCGGATCCTGGAGGCCGTGGCCGCCGCCTCCGACCGGCTGGGCCTGGGTTCGCCCGCCTCCGCCGATGCCGTTCCGGGCGGCGTGCGCCGCTGATCCCCCGTCGAGCCACGACTGTCATGGAGGGCCAGTGCCCCATCGAGCAGCGGTTCCGGTGTGGGAGCCGTGGATCGGCAGCGGTGTCATGCTCGCTGCCCTGATCGCGGACGATCGGGTCTTCGACCGGATGTTCGGCCGCACCGGAGGCATGTTCGGCCTCTGGATCCCCGGTGTCGGCAAGGCCGTCATGCTGGCCGATCCGGGCCTGGTCAGGGACGTGTGCCGGGCTCCCGCCGACGTCATCGACTCCTCGGCGGCCAACCGCGTCCAGGAGCCGGTCATCGGTGCGCAGGGGCTCGCCCGGCTGGAGGGCTCGGAGCACCGCCGGCTCCGTACGATCATGGCGCCGGCCGTCCGCGAGCAGGTGTCAGTGCGCCTGCGCGCCGCGACGGAGCAGCTCGCCCAGCGGGTCGTCGACGAGTGCCCCATCGGCACGCCGTTCGCCCTGCGGCCGCTGCTGCACCTGGCGCTGATGGAGGCCATCCTGGCGATCACCGTGGGTCCCGCTCCCGCCTGGCAGGGGCCGCTGCGGGAGCTGTTCCGGCGGGCCGACTCCTACGAGATCACCGTGCGCTACACCCTGCGGCAGGTCGGAGGGCTCGCCCTGTGGCGGTCGTACCACCGCGCGAAGGCGGCCTGCGACCGGCTGATCTACGACGAGATCGACCGGCGGCGGCGACGCGGCGACGAGGGCGACGACCTGCTGGGAGCACTGCTGCGCGCCCGCGACGAGCGTGGCGCGCGGCTGACCGATCGGGTGGTCCGTGACCAGGTGATGAGCATCATCGCCGGTGCCCGCACCACCACGGCCACCGGGCTGGCGTGGGCGTTCGAGCGCCTGGTGCGCCACCCCGACGCGCTGCGCCGGCTGACCGACGAGAGCGACGAAGCGGCGGCGGACGTCTACGCCGGGGCGGTGGCGTACGAGGCGCTGCGCGTGCGGCCTCCCGTGGCGTTCTTCGGCCGCGGGGTGAGGCGCCCGTTCGAGCTGGGCGGACGCGTGCTGTCGCCGGGCACCACGATCATCGTTCATCTGCGGTCGTTGCATCACGATCCCGTCCTCTATCCCGATGCCACGGCCTTCCGGCCCGAACGCTGGCTCGGCAGGCGGCCGGGCGGTTACGGCTGGATGCCGTTCGGCGGCGGCTCCCACACGTGTCTGGGAGACCACCTGGGCATCATGCAGATGAAGGCGTTCCTGCGGGTCTTCACCCGCGCGCTCGACCTCTCCCCCGCCAAGGCCCCCGACGAGCCGGTCCGGTGGAGGGCGATCTCCAACTCGCCCGGTGATGACTGCCTCGTCGTCGCGCGCCGCCGCTGACGTTCTCGTTCCCGACGATCCATCGAAGGGTGTCACATGCTCGTCTCAGTCCACCGCGCCTCGGCGGTGCGGCGTTTCGTGGTCGTCAGCCTCGGCATGTCCGGGCTGCGGCTGGACGGCTCTCACCGCGTGGCGCGCGTCGCCCTGTTCGCGGGGATGCTCCTGCTGTACTACCTCGTCGTCCTGCCTGCCGTCACACCCTCCCTGGCCTGCTGGTACGCGGTCGCGGTCTGGATCCTGTACTACGGCGGGCTGAGCCTGGTGCTCGGCGGCCCGGGGCGGCGCCGGCTCGCCGGCCGCTTCGGCGAGGCGCGGGCCCTGCCGATCTACGAGACGGGTCTCGGCGTGCTGTTCTGCAACCAGGGCTTCGCGCAGGCCGTCGTCGTCTACGCCTTCGGTGACAGCCTGCCCTCGGCCGTGCCGGTCTGGGCCAGCTACCTGGCGGGCGCGGCGCTCATGGCGGCCGGACTCACGTGCAAGACCTGGGCCGGGTACGTGGCGGGGCTGGACACCTACTACTGCCACGACATGTTCCGCGGCACGGCCGCCCCCGGCCAGTTCGTCGTCTCCGGCCCCTATCGCTACCTGAGCAACCCGATGTACAGCGTCGGCAACCTGCACGCCTACGGCTTCGCCCTGTGGTCGCGCTCGCTGGAGGGCCTGGTCTGCGCGGCGCTCTACCAGATCGGCATCTACGCCTTCTACTACCTCTTCGAGCGCCCGTTCATCAAGCGCGTCTATTCCGCGACCACCACCTGACGCACGCGCCGCGCCCACAGCCGGGGCAGCCACCAGTTGCGCTCGCCGAACAGCCGCATGAGCGCCGGCACCAGGACCATGCGGACGAGCGTCGCGTCGAGGATGATGGCCGCGCCGACGGCGAACCCGGCCTGCTGGTGATCCGCCCGATGGGTGAGCAGCAGGCCGAAGAATGTGGTGGCCATGACGGCGGCGGCCAGCGTGATGGGATGGGCGGTGTGCCGGATGCCTTCGATCACCGCCTCAGTGTTGTCGCCGGTGGCCCGGTGGTGCTCGGCGATGCGGTGGGTGAGGAAGACCTCGTAGTCGAGCGACAGCCCGAACACCAGGGTGAAGGCGAGCAGCGGCAGGGCCACGTCCACCGTCCCCGCCTCGCCCACGTGCTGGAACAGCAGGGTGAGCAGCCCGAAGGCCGCGCCGATCGACAGCAGGTTCATGCAGATGGCCTTGACCGGGATCAGCAGGCTGCGGAACATCAGCATGAGCAGCACGAACGAGCTGCCCAGCACCAGCGCGAGCACCTGCCACAGGCACGTGCGGAACTCCTCCGTCAGGTCGGCGAGCAGCGCCGCCGCCCCCGTTGCCAGCAGCTCCTGGTCCGGCGGGAGATGCCGGCCGGCGAGCTCGCGCATGTGCTGCTGCAGGGCGGCGGAGTGGGCGCTGTCGGGCGCGTGGCGTTCGACGACCGACAGCGCGGTCAGGTTCCGGCCGTTGTCCATGACCGTGACCTGCGCCACGCGCGGGTCCGCGCGCAGCGCGGCCACCAGCGGGCGCGTCTCGACCGGCGCGGCCCCGTCCTGGCGCGGCAGGGCGAGCGTCGTCGTGCTCGCCAGCCCGTCGCCCTCCATCCGGGCCAGCGCCCGCCCGAGGTCGGAGTGCGCGATGGAGGAGCTCTCGTAGTGCATGCCCAGCCGGAGGCCCGCGAGCGGGGCCGAGGCCAGCAGCATGACGGAGGTCACGCCGAGCACGTAGCGCCACGGGTGGCGCATCAGGTGCCGTGCCCAAGTCACCCACCTCGGTGTCGTCCCAGCCTGGCGCCGCCGGGGCAGGCGTCCCCAGCCGAGCAGGCGGTCCAGTTTCGGCAGCAGCGCCGGCAGGAGCGTCAGCGCGGCCGTCATCGTGACGGCCGTGCCGAGCATGCTCGCCACGGCTATGGTCCGTACGACGGGCGCGGGGACGACGAACAGGCTCGCGCACGCGAGCAGGATCGCGACCGCGCACCAGGCCACCGTCGAGCCCGCGGTGGCCATGGCCCCGCCCACGGCCGTCCGGGGGTCGTCGCCGGCGGCGCGGGCCTGGCGGTAACGCAACATGATCAGCAGGGTGTAGTCGAGGCCCAGCCCGAGGCAGAGGGTGCAGATGACGGTGACCACCGTCGAGTCGATCCCGGCCAGCGCCGCGAGCCCGGCCAGCACGGCCAGGCTCGCCAGGATCGCCGCCGCGGCCACGAGCAGCGGGACGACGGCGGCGCCCACCGCGCCCAGGCCGAGCACGAGGATCAGCAGGGCCGCGGGGACGGTGACGATCTCGGCCGTGCGCAGGTCGTCGATCCCGGCGCGGTTGAGCTCCTCGTACGTCGCGCTCGTGCTGACCGGCGTGACCGTGACGACGCCCGCGGACGCCTGCCGTACGGCGTCGCGCACGGCGGCCCGCTGGGCCTCCAGCCGTTGACGGCGGCCGGCCTCGTCGCCGGAGACGCCCGCCGTCACGTACGCGTGGCGCGGGTCCTGGCCGGGCAGGGGCCGCATCCGCTGGACGGCGCCGATCTCAGGGCGGGCGGCCAGCGCCCTGGTCGCGGCGGCGATCGTGTGGCGGTAGCGCGGGTCCGAGGCGGCCCACCACGGCGAGTCGAACGCCAGCACCAGCCGCTCGGCGCCCAGGCCGGGGAATTCGCGTGCCAGCATGGCCGTGGCCCGCTGTGACGGGGAGCCCTCGATCTCCCACGCGGGCGGCTTCAGCCGCTGCTGCAACTGCGGGAGCAGGAGCAGCGACAGCGCGGCCACGGCCAGCCAGATCGCCGTCACCAGCCGGCCGTGATCGGCGATCGCCACACCTGCCCGGGTCATCAGGGCGCGGCGTCTCCCGCCTCTGCCCTGAGGCACGAAGTCACGCTGCCACACGGGCGGCCGCCCCTCCTGGTTGCTCGATCAACGGAATGACCACTGATAGTAATCGATCGAGCACTAAAAGCGATCATCTCTGACGTGGGTCAGGGCGGGGGATTGCGACGGCGTCGTACGGCGTGTCCGGGGTCGGCGGCGTGTCGAAGCGGGCGTTCGGGAGATACAGCCGGGCCCCGTAGGCGGCCACGGTCGCCGGCGGCGAGGATCGCGCCAAGTGCCCCGATCGATCTGGTCATCTGTCGTCTCCGGTCGGGGCGAACGCCGTGGCGTGGTCGCGGGCGAAGTCGGCGATGCCGCGCGGGGGGCGGCCGAGCAGGCCGGCGACCGTGTCGGTGGTGAAGTCGCCCCAGCCGGAGGCGTACGCCTGCGCGTACTCCTCCAGCATGTCGACGATCCAGTCCGGGACGCCGTAGCCGAGCAGCGTCTTGCGCTTGGCGTCGTCGCCGACCGGCAGGTACGCGACGGGCCTGCCGAGAGCCAGCCCCAGTTGGTCGGCGACCTCGTCGAACGTCAGCGAGCGCGGCCCGGTCAGCGTGTACGTCCGGCCGTGGTGGCGCTCCGGGTCGTCGAGGAGCACGCGGGCGGCGCACTCGGCGAGGTCGCGCACGTCGATCATGCCGATCCGGGCCGAGGCCAGGTTCAGCGAGAACGTGCCGGTGGCGGCGATGTCGCCCGCCTCGTTCAGCAGGTTCTGCATGAACCAGTGCGGACGCAGGATCGTCCAGCGCAGGCCCCACCGTTCGAGCTCCCGGTCGGACAGCGCGTGCAGCCTGCCGCTGCGGTTCGGCGCGTCGTGCGCCGCGCCGACGACGGACAGGCGGACGACGCGCTCCACACCTGCCTGGCGGGCGGCCCATACGGCGTTCATGCTGTGCTCCGGGGCACGCGGGCCGTTCGGGGTCAGCAGCCACACGTCCTGCACGCCCTCGAAGGCGGGCGGCAGCGACCGGGCGTCGTCGAGATCGCCGACGAAGACCTCGGCGCCCCGCTCGACCAGGCCGTCCGCTCCGGACCCGGCGCGGACGAGAGCACGGAGGTCAACCTCGGCTCCGTTCAGCGCGTCGATCAGCGCGGTGGACACGGTCCCGGTGGCCCCGGTGATCAGTACGGTGCGTGACACGCTCATTCTCCTTTGGTGGTGACGGGGGTAGGGAGCACGGTCTCGGCGGGCTCGCCCGCCGCCCGGCCGGCGGTGACGCGTTCCAGGACCCAGAGCACGACGGTCCCGGCAGAAAGGGCGGCGCCCAGGACGAACACGCCGGTCCAGCCGCCGTGCACCCAGACCACGGACGCCAGCGCGGACCCCACCGCGCCCCCGGCGAAGAAGACGGTCAGGAAGGCGGAGTTGATCCGGTTGCGGGCCTCGGGCCGCAGCGCGAAGAGGACGTTCTGGCTGCTGTTGAGCACCGCCTGATGCGCCAGGTCCAGCACGACCACGCCGGCGAGCAGCCAGATCAGGGACTGCGCCCCTGCCGCGAGGGCCAGCCAGGACGCCACCAGCAGCACCGTCCCCGCGCCGGTCACGACCTGTACGTATCCGCGGTCGGCCAGCCGCCCCGCCACCGTGGCGGTCAGCGCGCCCACGACGCCGACCAGCCCGAACAGGCCGATGGCCGACTCCGGCCAGTCGTACGGCGACCGCGACAGCAGGAAGGTCAGCGCCGTCCACAGCACGCTGAACGAGGCCAGGCTCAACGCGCCGATACCCGCCCGCCACCGCAGCAACGGCTCGTGCCGGAACATCGCCACGGTCGAGCGCAGCAGTCCGAGGTAGGTCAGGCGTCCGCCGTCCCCGCCGAGCCGGGGCAGGAAGACGCGCAGCAGCACGGCCATCAGCGCCATCAGGGCCGCGTTCGCCCAGTAGACCGTCCGCCACCCGCCCAGCTCCGACAGCACGCCGGAGGCGGTGCGCGCCAGCAGCAGCCCCAGCATCAGCCCGGTCATCACGGTGCCGACCACCCGGCCGCGCTCGGCCGGGTCTGCCAGCGTGGCCGCGAACGGCACCACGACCTGCGCTCCCACCGAGGTCAGCGCGGTCAGGGCGGCACCGGCCAGGAGCACCGTGCCGTTGGGGGCGGTGGCCGACACCAGCAGGAACACTGCGGTCGCCGCATAGAGCGACACCGCCAGCCGCCGCCGCTCCACGAGATCGCCGAGCGGCACCAGCAGGATCAGCCCCAGTGCGTACCCGCCCTGTGCGGCCGTCACCACCAGCGCCGCCTGCGACGGCCCGACGTCCAGCTCCCGGCCGATCAGGTCGAGCAGTGGTTGCGCGAAGTAATTACCGGCGACCGCCAGGCCGGTCGCCACTGACATGAGGAGGAGCAGCCCGCGCGACAGGCGGCCGTCCGCATGAGGTCTCATCGCCGTCATGCCGACAGCCTCGGGGATGGGGGATCAATGAGTCCAACGCATGTTTTTCATCGGAACGATCGTGTTTCACGATTGATCCGGGATGGGGTCAGCGGGTGCGGCGGGCGATGAAGGTGATGGTGCCCACGGCGGTCGCGGCGGCGGCGACCCAGATCAGGATGTCCTTGATCGTTAAGCCGGTCGTGTCCGTGTCGACGGCCGCCCGGGAGGCCGTGCCCGCGTCCTGTGCGGGTGTCTGCGGCGCCGCCGACGCCGGGCTGGGGGTGGTGGCAGGACGGGCGGCCGCGGGGATCGTGACGCGGTAGACCGGGCTCTTGGCCCCCTCCGAGCCCGTGAGGAGGGACTTGCCGTCCGCCGTGTACGCGATCGACTCCGCCTGCCGCAGCTCCGGCATCGACACCCTGGTGATCATCTTGCCCGACGGGCTGTAGATGGTGGCGGAGAAGTAGGTGCGGACGACGTACGAGGAGCCGTCGGGGGCGTAGGCGGCGTCCGTGGCCATGAGAGGGGCGACGGCCACCTTGCGCAGGACGTTCGTCCTGTCGGTGCGGAGCTTCTTCGGCGCGGCGTAGACGGATCCCGCGAACTCCTTGGACACCACGTAGAGGCGGCCCGTCCGAGGGTTGATCATGATGCCTTCCGCGTTGCGGCCGCCGTCGGCGTAGCGGAAGCGGTAGCGGGTCGCGGGCAGGGTGGCGTCCTTGAGGGTCTGCGGCTCCACCACGCGGTAGATCGAGACGTCCGGCCAGGCCCCGTTCAGGTTGTCGCCGATGTCCGCGAACCACAGCGTGGCCTGCCCCGTGACCGGGTCCTTGGTGGCGGCCATCGCCTCCCAGTCTCTCGCCTGGGCGCCCCGCACCTGGAAGGTGGCCCGCGTGCGCCCCTTGCCGTCCACGGCGTAGAAGGTGGGGCTGGCGGCGCTGTCGTTGTGCGTGTAATAGATGCCCTGGTGCATCGGCGAGACGGCCAGCCCGCTGGACTCCGTGATCTTGGGGTCCTTGAAGGTGAAAAGCTTCTCCATCCCCTCGTCCGCCACCGCCGCACGGGCGGGAACAGCGAACAACGCGCAGGTGGCCATCATCACGACCCCTGCGGCGGCCAGCGCCCTCATCACTCCATCCCCCACTCCGACATCATGCCCCACGAGTCGCCCTTCAAGGCTGACCTCCAACGCCGTCGCTCGTGTCCGCGTTGATAGCGGGTGAAAGGAGTGGCATGGACCCATATGAGGGCTTCAAGGAGTTCGTCCGTGGTCGCCAGCACGCGCTGATGCGCACCGCGTACCTGCTCACCGGCGACGCCCCGCAGGCCGAGGACCTGCTGCAGACCGTTCTGATGCGTACGGCCAGGCACTGGAGGAAGCTGGCGAAAGACGGCAATCCGGAGGCGTACGTACGCAGGGCGCTCGTCAACGAGCACATCTCCTGGCGGCGGCGCAGGCGTGCGGAGACTCTCACCGCGCTGCCGCCGGAGACCGAGCCCGGGCCCGCCCCCGGGGACGAGAGCCTGCACCGGATGGCGCTGCAGCGGGCCCTCCTGCGGCTGACGCCGCGGCAACGGGCCGTGCTGGTGCTGCGGTACTACGAGGACCGCAGCATCGACGAGACCGCCGACCTGCTCGGCTGCTCGCCCGGCACGGTCAAGAGCCAGACCAGCCACGCGCTCGGCCGCTTACGCGTCCTGGCCCCCGAGCTGGCCGATCTGCTCCACGACGTCGACCCCGAGGAGGTCTGCAGATGACCCGGTTCCGTGACGAACTCCAGCTGATCGCCGCCCAGGCGCCCGAGGTCGATCTGGCCGAGCGGGTCGTGCGGGGGGCGCGCAGGCGGAAGGCGGCGACGCTCGGCTCGGCGCTGGCGTCGCTGGTCGCGGCGGCGCTCACGGCCACCGTCCTGATCTCCGCCCCGGGCGGCGCCTCGATGACCAGCGGCGAGATCGCGAACGTGCTGCCCGCCTCCGGCGTGGACCCGGCCGCGTACGCGTACTACGACTTCTGCGGCAGGAAATGGGACTACCGGAAGAACACCAAGAGCTTCGGCAAGGAATGCGCCCAGTGGCGGCTGGTGACCAGCACCGGCGGGAGCTTCCGGATGCCCGAGGCGCTCAGCGTGTACACCGAGCAGACCCCCGAGAACTACATGAACACCGGCGGCCCCCTGACGATCTCCTCGGACGGGAAGCGGGTGGCGTACTACAGCGAGAAGGACCAGAAGATCGCGGTCCGGGACCTGGCCGACGGCCGGATCCTGCTGGCCCCGCAGACCGTCACACGGGAGACGATGGTCAAGAGCGGGATGGTGCTGGTGCTCTCCCCCGACGGGCGCTTCCTCGGCCTGCTGGGCCGGACGAGCGCCGTGGTGGACATGGAGACGGGCCAGGTGACCGAGATCCCCGAGGGCTGGTACGCGCGGCGGATCGGCAACGGCGGGAGCCCGGTCGTGGTCAGCGACGACAAGGACCGGCTGGGGCTGTTCGACGACGGGAAGGTGACGCCGTTGAACAAGACGTCGCGGCAGGTCAGCGAGCTGTCCGCGGACGGGCGCACGGTGGCCTACCTCGACGGCGAGGAGATCAAGGACCATTTCGTGACCCGCCCCGTCGACACGATCGTCACGCTCGACGTCACCACTGGCAAGATCCTTTCCAGGGCCGAGTTCACCGACGTCCCGAAGAACGTCCGCAGCCCGCGCATCGGCGGCTGGCACAGCCCCACGGAAGTGGTGATCAGCGACACGGCGAGCGCCGGGTCCTGGGGGGGCAAGCCGGGCGGCGTGCCCACCCTGGGCGAGGTCACGTACGCGATCGACGTCAACACCGGCCGGATCCGCAAGCTCGCCGAGTACACGTACAAAGCCTGGGCGGGCGACCTGTCCCTCCCGGGTTTCTAGCCGACGAGGACCCGGCCCACCCTGGCGCTGTGGCGGTGGAAGCCGGTGCCCTGGAGCACCACCAGGAGCCCGTTGGCCACCGCCATGGCCACCCACAGGCCGGTGATCCCCCAGGTCCTGGCCACGGGTACGGCGGCCGCGACCAGCAGCCCGTAACCGATCGCGAAGTACGACAGGCTGGCCGCGGACCGCTTGAGCGCGGTGAGGCCGAAGCCCGGCACCGCCTGGGCCGCGTCCAGCAGCGACGCCAGCAGCATGAGCGGCAGCAGCCCCAGCACGCGCGCCCGCACCGCGGCGTCGTCGCTGAACAGCGTCAGCAACTGCTCCCCGAACGCGAGCAGCAGGCCCGCCCCGGTGAGCGTCCCCATGACGGCGAGCAGGGCCGCGGTCCGGTTGGCCTTCCGCGCGCCCGCCGGGTCGGGGGCGCGGGCCACCTCCGGCACCGCGGCCTGGGCGACGGAGAGCGAGGCCATCATGATGAAGCCGGTGAGCGTGGTCAGCACCGCGTGGGCGGCGGTGTCGCGGGTGCTGGTGGTGCCGGCCGCGAAAGTGACGACCCCGAGCACGCCGAACTTGATGAGCACGGTCCCGGCCAGCGGGATGCTGACCTTCGCCAGCGCGACGATCTCGCCGATCCGCGGCCTGGCCCGCCCGACGGGGCTCCCCAGCGCGCGCCGCACGCCGTAGGTCGCCACGAGCGCCGCCGCCGTGCCCGAGACGACCCAGGCCAGCCCCACGCCGGTGAGCCCGAGCGGCGGCACCAATACGACGGTGAGCCCGCCCAGCACCACGCCGGAGACCAGCGTCGGCCAGAGCACGCTGCGGGTGCGCCCGAGCGCGATCAGGATGGTGCTCGAACCGCCCGTGGAGGCCAAGACCAGGAGGGACACCGCGAGCAGGTACGGCAGCAGGCCCATCTCGCGCACCACCTCGCCGGGCACCCCGGTGGCGCTCGCGATCAGCGGCACGCAGACCACGGCGAACGCGCCGACCAGGCCGGTGGCCAGGCTGAGCCAGCGCGCGTCCCGCACGATCGGCACCGCCGCCGCCGGATCGTCCCGGTACGGGGCCACGAACGGACCGAGCCCGCGCAGCGCGCCCTGCACCGCGGCGCTGGCGGGGTTGAGCACGGCGGTCACGACCGCGAACGCGGCCAGGGTGACCGTGTCATGCTTGCCGAGCACCGAGGTGACCACCAGGGAGCCGGCCATGCCCGCTACCATCGCGAGGAACAGCGGCACGGCGGCCCGAAGTAAAGCGATCATCAAGCGCGGATGTCCGTCGGCGCTTCATCCGAGATCATGGACCTACTGTATGGCCTGGAGTGCACTCCAGGTCTTTAGGGTTGAGTCATGGATTACGTCAACCTCGGACGCAGTGGCCTCCAGGTGAGTCCGCTCTGCCTCGGCACCATGAACTTCGGCCCCCTGACCTCGGAGGAAGACTCCTTCGCGATCATGGACCGGGCCCTGGAGCTGGGGATCAACTTCTTCGACACGGCCAACGTGTACGGCTGGAAGCTGGGCGAGGGCATCACCGAGCAGATCATCGGCCGGTGGTTCGCCCAGGGCGGCGGGCGCCGGGAGAAGACCGTCATCGCGACGAAGCTCAACGGCAAGATGAGCGACTGGCCCAACGACCAGAAGCTGTCCGCCCTGAACATCCGCAGGGCCTGCGACGCCTCGCTGAAGCGGCTGCAGACCGACTACATCGACATCTACCAGGCGCACCACGTCGACCGGGACACCCCGTACGAGGAGTTCTGGGAGGCGATGGACGTCCTGCGCCAGCAGGGCAAGATCATCTACGTGGGGTCGTCCAACTTCGCCGGCTGGCACATCGCCAAGGCCCAGGAGGCGGCCGCCCGGCGTAACGTCAACGGCCTCATCAGCGAGCAGTCCCACTACAACCTGCTCACCCGCTCGGTCGAGCTGGAAGTGCTGCCCGCGTGCGAGGACTACGGGCTCGGCGTGATCCCGTGGAGCCCGCTGGCCGGCGGCCTGCTCGGCGGCGTGCTGCGCAAGATCGACAAGGGCCGCTCGGCCTCCGAGCACATGGTCAAGCAGCTCGACAAGCACCGCGACAAGATCGAGCAGTACGAGAAGCTCTGCGACGAGCTGGGCGAGGACCCGGCGTACGTGGCCCTGGCCTGGCTGCTCAAGCAGCGGGCGGTCGCCGCGCCGATCATCGGCCCGCGCACCCTGGAGCAGCTCGAGGGCAGCCTGCGCACCCTGGAGATCGACCTCGACGAGGCCACGCTGGCCCGCATCGACGAGATCTTCCCCGGCCACAAGACGGCCCCGGAGGACTACGCCTGGTAGGTCAGCTCACCAGGGCGCCGATGACGACGATGAGCAGGAGCAGGCCGAGCACAATGGGCAGCAGCCAACTGCGAGGACGATCCACGGTCTGGAGCCTAGCTCTGCCCGGAGGGTGCGAGCGCCCATTCGGCGAGTGACTCGTACCTCACCTGGGGCCCAGTGTGACTGCGGACGAGACGGACCTGCTCCGCCCGCCACGGCGAGCCGCTGAACTCGGACAGCGACTCGACCAGCGGGCGCAGGTCCGTCTCCGTCTTCGCGCGGGCGAGCGTGAGATGCGGGTGGAACCGTTTCTCATCGGTCTGTACGGCCCCGGCGCGCCGGGCGCCCGCCTTGACGGAGTCCGCCAGCCTGGTCATGGAGTCGCCCGTGACGCCCACCCAGAAGACCCTGGCCCGGCGGGCGGAGGAGAAGGCGCCGAAGCCGGCGAAGGCGAGGTCGAGGACGCTGTAGCGGTGTACGGCGCGGGACAGGCGCTCCTCCATCTCGGGCAGCACCTGCTCGGGCACCTCGCCGAAGAAGCCCAGCGTGATGTGCCAGGTGGCGCGATCCGGCCAGCGCAGCCCCGGCACCTGCCCGACGTGCGGCGCGATGGCGCGCGAGATCTCGTCCAGGACCTCGTCGGGCGGCACCAGCGCCGCGAACAGCCTCATACGACTTGATTCTCCCCTGCCCGCACGCCGCCCCGAGCCCCAGGGTGGGGCTCAGGCGACGGCGAGCGCGGGCTTCGCGACGCGGGCGCTGATCAGGCGCGTCACCAGCAGCGCCAGCCCGGTGCCGACCAGCACCAGCACGCCGGACAGGATCACGCCCGCGCGCGGCCCGCCCAGCTCGGACAGCCAGCCGATCAGCGGCGCGCCCACGGGAGCCCCGCCGGTGAAGACCAGCATGTAGATCCCCATGACCCGGCCCCGCATGTCCGGCGACGTGGCGATCTGGACGCTGGCGTTCGCGGCCGTGTTGATGGTGATCAGCGCGATCCCGGTCGGGATCAGCAGCAGCAGGTAGACGGGGTAGAACGGGGCCAGCCCGCTGGCGATCTGGAAGAGCCCGAAGCCGAGCGCCCCGGCCATCAGGACCTTGCGTGACAGGCGTGCCCGGCGCGCCGCGAGCAGCGCGCCGCCGAGCGCGCCCACCGCGAACATGCTGGAGGCCAGCCCGAACGAGGACGCCCCGGCCTTGAACACCTCGCGGGCCATGAGCGCGATCGACATCGAGAACGACTGCGAGAACATCGACACGAACCCGATCAGCAGCACCGGCATGAGCAGCTCTTCGCGCTCGATCACGTACCGCAGCCCCTCGCGGAGCTGGCCCTTGGCCCTGGGCACGGGCGCGGCGGGGTTCAGCTCGGACTTGCGCATGAAGACCAGGCTGGAGATCACCGCGCCGAAGGTCGTCGCGTTGATCAGGAAGATGGGGCCCGTGCCGCCGAGCACGTAGATCAGCACACCGGCGAGCGCCGGGCCGACCACGCGGGCGAGGTTGAAGATGGAGCTGTTCAGCGCGATGGCGTTGGACAGGTCTTGCCGGCCGACCATCTCGACCACGAACGCCTGCCGCGTGGGCACCTCGACGCAGGAGATCAGGCCGAGCAGGAACGCCATCACGTACACGTGCCAGACCTGGGCCGAGCCCGTCATGGTGAGCACGCCGATGGTCAGCGCCAGCGTGGCCATGAGCGTCTGGGCGGCGATGAGGATGGGGCGCTTGGGGTAGCGGTCGGCGAGCACGCCGCCGAACATCCCGAAGATCAGCATCGGCAGGAACTGCAGCGCGGTCGCCGTTCCGAGCGCCGCCGCGCTGCCGTGGGTGAGGTCGAGCACCAGCCAGTCCTGGGCGGTGCGCTGCAGCCAGGTGCCGACGTTGGAGACGATGCCACCGGCCGCGAACATGCGGTAGTTAGGAATCCTGAGCGACCGGAACATCCCGGTCTTGGGTTCTTCAGGCTCTATATCCTGCTGAGCTTCTCCAGAATCGGCGCCGCCTGCCGCAGCACCGCCCGCTCCTCCGGCGAGAGCTCCTTCAGCCGCTGCGTCAGCCACGCCTCCTTGCGGCGGCGCTCCTCCTTCAGCAGCTTCTCGGCGGCCTCGGTGATCGTCACGGTCACCTGTCGCCGGTCGGTCGGATGCGGGCTGCGCGAGACCAGGCCGCGCTCCTCTAGGGCGGCGATCACGCGCGTCATCGAGGGTGGCTGAACCTTCTCGAGCTCGGCCAATTCGCCGGGGGTTATCCCGGAATGCCGTTCCACCGCGGCGAGCGTCGCGAACTGCGTGGGAGTCAGCGAGTGGGCTGCCGCCTGTCGTCGTAGGCGCCTGGTCAGCCTTGCCATTGAGACGCGCAGGGCTGAAGCCAGGCCTGCGTCGCTGCGCAGGTCCGTCTTGGGCTGGGGTTTGGTTAGCATGTGTCATTACCTTTGCTAACTATACGGCATGTCGAGAAATTTCCGAAAGTAAATATCTGGTACCTCCTTGGTACCTCGAAGCCGCCCCGCTCGCGCAGGGCGGCTTCGGGGGGCGTGCTCAGACTCCGAAGAGCACCCGGATCGGCCCGATCGCGAAGTACAGGACGAACAGGATCGTGACCCCCCACAGCAGCGGGTGGATCTCGCGCGCCTTGCCCCGCACGACCTTGATCAGCACGTAGCTGATGAAGCCGGCGCCGATGCCGTTGGAGATCGAGTACGTGAACGGCATGATCACGACGGTGAGGAACGCCGGGATCGCGATCTCGAAGTCGTCCCAGTCGATGTCGCGGATCGAGGTCATCATCAGGAAGCCGACCACGACCAGCGCGGGCGCGGCGGCCTCATAGGGGACGACCGTGACGAGCGGCGCGAAGAAGATCGCCAGGAGGAACAGCAACCCGGTGACCACGCTGGCCAGACCGGTGCGCGCGCCCTCGCCGACGCCCGCGGCCGACTCGATGTAGGTGGTGTTGGAGGAGACGGAGCCCGCGCCGCCGACCGCCGCGCCGATCGAGTCGACGAGCAGGATCTCCCTGGTACGCGGCAGCGTGCCGTCCTCCTGCACCAGGCCCGCCTGGCGGCCGACGCCCACGATGGTGCCCATGGTGTCGAAGAAGTCCGTGATGAGCAGGGTGAAGACGAACAGCACGGCCAGCAGCACCGAGATCCGGCTGAACGCACCGAACGGGTCGAACTCCGTGAACAGCGTGAGCGGGTTGTGGAAGCCGAAGATCTGGTCGGGGACCGCCGGGACGTTCAGCTGCCAGCCGCCGGGGTTCTTGGCCGAGAACTGGCCGGACTTGGTGATCAGCTCCACGACGATGGCCAGCACGGTGGTGCCGACGATGCCGATCAGGATGGCGCCCTTGACCTTGCGGGCCACCATCACGGCCGTGACGAGCAGGCCGACCACGAACACGAAGATCGGCCACGAGGTCAGGTTGCCCCCGATGCCCATCTCCAGGGGCGGCCCGGCGGGCACGCGCCGCACGAAGCCGGCGTCCACGAAGCCGATCAACGCGATGAACAGGCCGATGCCCACGCTGATGGCGGTCTTGAGCTGGGCCGGGATGGCGTGGAAGACCGCCGTCCGAAGCCCGGTCAGCACCAGGATCGCGATGATGACGCCTTCGAGGAAGACCAGGCCCATGGCCTCTTCCCAGGTCATCACCGAGGCGATGTTGAAGGTGACGAAGGCGTTCAGGCCCAGGCCCGCCGCCATCGCGAAGGGCACCCGGCCGACGACGCCCATGAGGATCGTCAGGATGCCCGCCACGAAGGCCGTCCCGGCGGCGACGAGCGCCACGTTGGGCGTCGTGCCGTCACCGATGACCTGGTCCTGCACGTCCGTGCCGTTGGCAATGATGATGGGGTTCAGCACCACGATGTAGGCCATGGTGAAGAACGTGGCCAGCCCGCCCCGCACCTCACGGGAGACGGTCGAGCCTCGTTGGGAGATTTGGAAGAAACGGTCGATAGCGTTACGAGTGTCGCTCACGACGCGAACAGTGACAGTCCCGGTGAGCTGGTAAAAGAGTCGGTAATGAGATCGAGACCCTATTGCAAGCTAGGCTGGACAACGTGAAGCAGTGGCACCCCGATCCGGAGCCGATCAAGACCAACGACACGCTCGCCGTCGCCGTCGGCACCGCGGTGTGGGCCGTCGCGCTCGTCGCTCTGTTGATCTTCCGTCCCGCCCCCGAGAACACCTGGTGGATCTGGACCTGCGTGACCGGGATCGGGTTCGGGCTCTTCGGCATGTGGTTCGTCCGCCGCCCGCGCCGGAACTGACATTCGTCATCCCCGGCACTTCGCCGAAGTCATCCGGATGTGGTGTTTCCACCCACTACCTCGGCTTATCCCGGCTTCAGCATGCTTGTCAGCATGAAGAAGGCCATAGGGACAGTCCTCCTGAGCGCGGTGGTCCTCGCCGGTTGCGGCACGGCCGCCCGGCCCGCCCAGGAGCCGGGTACGGTCGCCTGGAGCGCGTGCACCGACCTCATAGGCCCGGACGGCAAGCCGGCGCCCCCCGCGCCCGGCACCGAGTGCGGCAAGCTCCAGGTCCCGCTCGACCACGCCAGGCCGGACGGCGAGAAGATCGACCTCGCGCTCATCCGCGTCAAGGCCACCGGCGACCGCCTCGGCTCGCTGGTCTTCAACTTCGGCGGCCCCGGCGCCTCGGGCGTGGACACACTGGCACAGGCCGCCAGGATGTTCGGGACCCTGGGCACCCGCTACGACCTGGTCAGCTTCGACCCGCGCGGCGTCGAGCGCAGCTCCGGCGTCAAGTGCGGCGGCCAGATCGCCAAGCTCCTCGCGGCCTCGACCGAGGCCGACGGCGACCGGCTGGCCGGGGAGTTCGCGGCGGCGTGCCGTCAGGACTCCGGCAAGCTCCTGCCCCACGTCGGCACCGTGAACACCGCCAAGGACCTCGACCTGCTCAGGGCCGCGCTCGGCGACAGGAAGCTCAACTACTTCGGCCTCTCGTACGGCACGCACCTCGGCGCCGTGTACGCCACCCGGTTCCCCGGGAACGTCGGCCGCTTCGTCCTGGACAGCGCCTTCGACCCCACGGTCACGTGGGAGCAGCGGGCGGTGACGCAGGCTGAGGGCTTCAGCCACGCGTTCCAGGCGTTCGCCAAGGACTGCGTGGCGCAGAGCTGCGAGCTGGGCGCCGATCCCGCCGCCGTCGAGAAGGCGGTCCTGGGCCTGCTCGACGGGCTCAGGGACAAACCGCTCAAGGTGGGAGACCGGGAGCTCACGTACGGGCTGGGCCAGCTCGGCGTCATCACCCCGCTCTACGCCAAGGCGACCTGGCAGGTGCTGGAGCAGGCCGCCGCGGCGGCGATCAAGGGGAACGGCACGGCGCTGCTCATGCTGGCGGACGCGTACACGGGCCGCAGGGCGGACGGGACGTACGCGACGACGATGACGAGCCTGCAGGCGATCAACTGCGCCGACACCACCGAACGGCCCACAGCCGCCGACGTCGCCAAGGTCAGCGACCGGGTGGAGAAGATCTTCCCGGTGCTGTCGTTCGAGGGCTCGGGCGCCCCCTGCGCCCACTGGCCGGTGCCGGGCGACGACGCGGCCAAGCGCATCGACGCGACCGGCTCCGGGCCCATCGTGGTCATCGGCGGCAGGGGCGACCCGGCCACTCCCTACCGGTGGGCCACGCGGCTCACGGACCAGCTCAGGACCGGTGTCCTGGTCACGTACGAGGGTGAGGGCCACGGGGCCTACCTGACGGGCAACGCCTGCGTCATGCGGACGGTGGACGCGTACGTGCTGGAGGGCAAGGTGCCCGCCAAGTCCACCGCCTGCGCCGGCTGACCCTCAAGGGGAGGCACCACGGGGGCGCCTCCCCGCCGGTGGTCAGGACAGGTCGGCCTCGGCGAGCAGGAGGGGCACCGACTCCGGGTCACGCAGCAGCGCGGCCACCGCCAGCCGGTCGTTCCACTGGCCCGTCGCCCAGGCCAGGCCGCGGGCGAGCCCGTCGAGACCCGTGCAGTGGACCATGCCGTCGAAGAAGCGCCACGTGCACTCCACCCCGTCCACCAGCAGCTTCTCGTGCTCCACGTAGCTCGCGGGCGCCGTGGGCAGCAGCGCCTGCACCTCCGGGGGCACCGGGCGCTCCTGGCCCTGCGAGGTGACCTCCCCGGAGGCCAGCTCCCCGGCCAGCGGCAGGTCGAGCAGCTCGGACAGCGACTCGGCCAGGTCGTACGGCGCCAGCACCAGCGGTCGGTCCGCCACGAGCTGCAGCAGGTCGGGCGCCTCCACCACCACGACCTCGTCCGCGGCGGCCACCATGATGGAGCCCGCCTGGACGGCGCGGACCCGGGACGGCGGCGCCACCCGGGACGGGTCCACGCCCGCCAGCGCGATCCACAGGGCGCGCAGCTGCGCGCGGTCCACCTCGATGCCCGGGTCGGCCATCAGGTCCAGGAGCTCCTCCGGGCCGCCGTGGGAGGCCAGCAGCTCGGACAGCGTCGTGCGCACCCCGAGCATCGACAGCGCCGCCTCGTCGAGCCCCGCGGGCGCGTCGGCGTACAGGCCCTGGAGCAGCGGGTCGGCCCCCGGGAGCCGCAGCTCCAGCGGCTTGCGGCCGTCGAGCACCGGGTGGTTGGCCAGCCACCAGGCCGTGTAGGACGGCACCTCCACGCCGGCCACGCGCAGCGGGTGGAGGGCGGCCCGCAAGGGCGGGCGGCTCAGCAGCTCGAGGGCGGCCGGCCAGTCGGCCACCAGCTCAAGGTCGCGCACCGCCAGGAACTCCGGCACCATGGGCGGCACGCCCAGCTCGGGCAGCAGGTCGAGCACGTGGTCGAGCCAGTCGTCCTCGCCGTCGAGGTCGTGGTCGCAGTCGTCCTGGTCGAGCAGCACGTCCGGCTCGTGGACCGTCGCGAACCCGTCGAGCACCCCCGCCGCCGCGAGCACCCGAGCGCCGTATTCCTCCTCCAGCTCGGAGGCGGCCACCCCGAGGTGCGTGCCGGGCTCCAGGAGCCCCGCCAGCGCCCCGTCGGCCAGCATGAGCTCGCCGGCCGGGTAGAGCTCGCCGTCGGTGCCGCGCAGGGCCAGCTCGGCCAGCCACGGCGCCTCGCCGGGCACCAGCCCCGAGGCGCCCACCAGCGACAGCACGGCCCGCGCGACCGGCTCCGGGTCGGGGTTGTCGAGCGACTGCGAGACGGCGGCCTTGGTCAGCGGGTCTTCGAGGATCGTGCGGGGCGTGGCCTCGGCCGCGCCCAGCCTGAGCAGCGCGGGGTGGGCCGCCTCGGGGTGCACGATGCGCAGCCCCAGCGGGCTGAGGTCCAGCTCGGCCCCGCCGTCGGTGAGGATCAGCGTGCCGCGCGGCCCGCGCACCAGCCGGCCGTCGGTCAGCGGCACCGGCAGGGCACCCAGCGACTCGGGATCGTCGGCGGGCAGCACCTCGTAGAGGGAACGCCACCACGACGGCTCGCGGGCCTCCACGGCCTCGCCGGACAGCAGATCGATCACGTCGGCCAGCTCGACCTTGCGCACGCCCAGCGCGGCCATCGCCGGGTGCCTGGCGGGCCACCCAGCGGGCATCAGCCCGGGCACGAAGTCGGCGACCGCCGCGAGCAGCTCGCCGGAGCCGGCGGCCACCACGGCCGCCTCCCGGCCCGCGACCACCCATCCGTCCTCCTCGGGCTCGCGCGCGGGGTGCTCGACCTGCCACTCCGCGTCGGGCTCGTAGACCTCCGCGTCGGCGAACGACGGGGTCTGCACGGCGGGCGCGGGCGCGGACAGCGCCGGCAGCAGCGGCGTCACGGGCAGCCTGGTCAGCACGGCCCGGCGGATCCGGGCGTCCAGCTCGCCCTTGCCCATCAGGGACGGCACCAGGTCGAGCAGCCTGGGCGTGCGCGGCAGCTCCCGCAGCACCCGGACATAGGCGTCGGCCACCCGCTCGACCAGGAAGTCGGCCAGCGGCCCCTTGGCGAAGTGGCGCCGGTCGGTGGCCATCGGGAACGACGCGATCAGCAGCGCGGGCAGGTCGAGCGGCTCGTCGCTGGGCGTCGGCGCGTGCACGACCGGCGGCACCGCGGCGGGCAGCGCGCCGGGCTCGCCGGTGCCGGTGAGCGGCACCGCCCAGCGCAGCGACCAGAACGGACGGGCGCGCTCCTCGGTGGGCCGGTCGGCGAAGAGCCGGCTCACCTCCTCGGGCGTGAACTCCCCCGACTCCGAGACGACATGCCAGCCGTCGGCGACCACCGTGCGGACCGACCCGTCGAGGTCGATCTCGATGGCCTCCAGCGCGGGCATGCCGAGCAGCAGCGCCGGGCTGGTCTCGGCGAGCATGCGGCGGACCGCGTCGACGCCGGCCGCGTCGCGCAGCGGCAGGCGTACGACCGTGTCGAAGCCCTCGGGCACGTCGAGCGGCGGCGCGTCGAACGGCAGCCGCAGCAGCGGGACGTGCCCAGAACGGTCGGCCAGCTCGCTCGCGAGCGCGGGGATCTCCGCCACGGCGGCCGCGGTCTCCGTGCGCGACCAGCGGACCGCGCCGCTGCCGCGCGAGCAGATGGCGGGCTCGTCACAGACCGACACCACCGCGGCGAACCCGACGCCGAACCGCCCCGCCGCGCCCACCTCGTCGCGCTTGCCGGAGACGCGCAGCGTCGACAGGCCCTCCACGCCGGTGGCGTCGAGGGGGGCGCCGGTGTTGGCGGCCGTCAGCACGTCGCCCGTGAGCGTCAGCCGCAGCACCCCCGGCACACCCGCGCGCAAGGCCGCGTCGGCGGCGTTCTGGGCGAGCTCGACGATCAGCCGGTCCCGGTAGCCGCCGAGCGCGAAGTCCTCTTCGGCGTTGGCGTCTTCGCGGAACCTCGCGGGCGAGGCCGTCCACGCGGAGAGGACGGCGGCTCGCATCCGGTCAGTGCCATAGGTGTCGGTCATCGATCACGATCCTGGTAGAGGGGTAACGGCCACGCGTAGGTTAGCGGCCTGCTCTGTCAGGAATGGCCGAGTTCTTCGGAGGCCGACTCGTCGACCGAGCCCGCCTCTTCCTCCATCAGGTCGTAGCCCAGGTCGTCGAGGATCGGCGTGGCCTGCTCGACGGCGGGCGGCAGGACGGCGGCCTCGGAGTGGGCGCCGCAGCCGTGATCGGCGGCGACGACCTTGCCGTCGTCGGGCGCGTACTCATTGGCGCATACCCCGAACGTCTGCCGCAAGCCACCCGCCAGCGGCCAGTAGAAGCCGCAGGTGGAACATTGCGCGGGAGCGGCGTGTGCGATCGGCGTGTGCGGCCCGTGCTCGCCCGAGTGCCAGCGTCTGGCCGCCAGGTCCTTGCCAATGGCCGAGAGCACACGGGCCCGGCCCAGGCCGTACTCGAAAACCGCCTGTTGGTCGCCGTCGTCGTCGGTCTCGGTGAAGCCAGGCGTGAGCCTGTCGTCGTCTTCAGGAGTCGGCAACAGGTCGCCCACGCCGAGGTCGCCGGGGCGCAGGCGCTCGCTCCACGGCAGCCACTCGGGCGCCAGCAGCGCCCCCGTGCCGGGCAGCAGGACGGCCTCGCTGACCGTGACGATCTTCGCCCGCGAGGCGCGCGTGACGGTGACGGCCCAGCGCCAGCCGCGGTAGGCCCGGTCGAGGCAGGCGAAGTAATGGGTGACGATCCGGTCGCCCTCGTTCTCGAACCCGAGGTGCTCGCCGGGCTCGCCCGGCCGCGCGAGCTCCTCGGCCGCGCTGCGCGCCAGATCGACCGCGGCGACACAGGCCTGGTCGGGAGCGGAGACGCGGGCCCGGGTGCGGCTCATGGGGCGCCCTCCGCCGAAAGGTGCTGTTCGCTCACACTTCATTCTCACCCATGGGCGGAGCGGAGAGTCCCACAACGGGGGATCCCACTCCGAGATCGCGGATGAATCAGGTAAGACTGGTATGCGTGGAGGGAGGCTGGGGCCGGGCACGCGACATCTCGCGGCGGGTGGCACGCGGGGCCGCCGACGCGGGACGCGCCGGTGTGCGCGCGAGCAGGGCCACCGCCGGCGCCACCGTGCGCGCGGGCAAGGCCACGGCCGGCGGCACCGCGCGGGCGGGTAAGGCCACGGCAAAAGGTGCGCGAAAAGTCGGCAAGGCCACCCGGCGCCTCACCTACGCCAACGGCGCCGGCCGCACCGGGCTCGGCCGCCTGATCGAGCTGTCGGCGGGCAACAGCGCGAGCGACGCGCTGGTCACGGTGGCGCTGGCGAGCACGGTGTTCTTCGGCGTGCCCGTGGGCGAGGCCCGCGGCTCGGTGGCCCTCTACCTGGTCATCACGATGCTGCCGTTCGGGCTGCTGGCGCCGTTCGTGGGGCCGATCCTCGACCGGTTCAGGTCGGGGCGGCGTTACGTGATGGCGGGCACGCTGTTCGGGCGGGGGCTGCTCTGCTTCGCGATGGCGGCCGCGGTGGGCCCCGGCGACCTGCCGACGCTGTTCATCGGGGCGCTGGGCGTGCTGGTGCTGTCGAAGGCGTACAACGTGTCGCGGGCCGCGATCATGCCGAGCGTGCTGCCCGCGGACATCACGCTGGTGTCGGCGAACGCGCGGGTGGCGCTGTTCACGTTAGTCTCCGCCGGGGTCGCGGTGCCGCTCGGCGCCGGCCTGACCGCCTGGCTGGGCAGCGCGCTGGTGCTGCGCGTCGCGATGGTGGCCTTCCTGCTGCTGGGAGTCGTCGCGGTACGGCTGCCGCGCCACATCGACTCGCCCGACCTGGAGGAGGAGGGGGCCGCCCCGCGCTGGCGCACCCTGCTCAAGGTGGGCCCGGCGGTGGCCGAGGCCGTCTGGGCCAACGTGGCGCTGCGCGTCTTCTCCGGGTTCCTGCTGTTCTTCCTGCTGTTCCTGGTGCAGGACAAGGCGGTGCCCTGGCTGACCGCGGGGCCGCTGCAGGATCCGTTCTTCGACATTCCCAAGACGATCGCGCTGCTGGCGGCCGCGGCCGGGCTGGGGGGCCTGGTCGGGGCCGTCGTGGCCAACTGGACGCGTAATCACTCGCCGCAGTTGATCGTGCTGGTCACGCTGGCCGTGACCGTCGTGACCGGCATCGCGACCGCGATCTTCTTCGGCCTGTGGACCGCCCTGGCCATCTCGCTGGTCACGGCCTTCGCCCAGGAGCTGGGCAAGCTCGCGCTCGACGCGATCGTGCAGCGCGAGATCGGCGAGGAGGTGCGCTCGTCCACGTTCGGCGTGGTCGAGGCGATGCTCCAGCTCGCCTGGGTGTTCGGCGGCCTGGTCGGGCTGGTGCTGTCGCTGTCGCAGAGCGGCGTGGCCGGGCTCGTCACGCTGGCCGCCGCGCTGACGGCCGCGCTCGGCTGGCTGCTGATCGCCCGGCGGCGGCGCGTGCGCGCGACCGACGACAAGCTGCGCAGGCAGCGGGCCGAGGCGGGCGGTCACGAGCTCCAGCTGAACGACACGCTCGACCCGACCAAGCCGCTCACCAACCCGAACAGCTGACCCGGGGCGGCCGCGCTAGGCGTCGAAGTCGTCGGCGACGGCCCTGAGCACCTGCGCGATCTTCTTGGCGTGGGCCGCCTCCGGGTGCTTGCCCCGCTGGTATGAGGTCGAGACATCGTCAAGCAACTTGATCAGGTCCTCGACGATGACCACCATCTCGTCCGGCTTCTTCCGCTTGGCCTTGGGCTTGGTCTTGGCCAGCGTCGGCGGCTGTTCAAGGATCCGCACCGAGAGCGCCTGCTGGCCGCGGCGCCCCTCGGCCACACCGAACTCGACCTTCTGGCCGGGCTTGAGCGGACCCGCACCTGTGGGGAGCGCGGAGGAATGCACGAAGACCTCACCGCCGTCGTCACGGGTGAGGAAGCCGAAACCCTTGTCGGCGTCGTACCACTTGACCTTGCCACTCGGCACAGGAGGACCTCGTTCAAACAGTCGAAAAGATGGATGGATGTAGGTTATGCCCCGGAGCGCGCCAGGGCGACCGGGTAAATCCCGGGCAATTACCGGAGTTCATCATGCTTGCGCCAACCTGCGAACCAGGTGGCGAATTCGGTCAGGTCGGCCAGCGCCACATCCGCTCCGTGCTCACGCAGCTCTCCCGCCGTGTAAGGACCGGTCGCGACCGCCACGCTCACGGCGCCGCCCGCGCGCGCCGCCTCGATGTCCGCGACATGGTCACCAACATAAGCCGCCGCGCCGAAGCGCGCGAGTGCCGATCCCTTGGCTGCTCCGAAAACGGAACCGACCACTTCGTCCACGGCCAGGCCGAGAACCTTGACCGTGCCGATGGCGTCCCGCAGGTTCTTGCCGGTCACCACGATCACCCGGCCGCCGCGCTCCCGTACGGCCTCGATCGCGTCGTACGCGCCGGCCATGGCCGTGTGCACCGGCACCCCTATTTCCGGATATATCTCCCTATAAAGGTCGGCGGCTGCGGCGACCTCCCCGGCGGGCAGCCAGTTGGCCAGCTCCATCTCCAGTGGTGGCCCCAACCGGCTCACCACCGCCGCCGAGTCAATGGGCACGCCCAAACGCACCGACAGCTCGTCGTAAACGGCCGCGATGCCCTCTCGCGTGTCCGCCAATGTCATGTCAAGGTCGAATCCCACAGAAGTTGTCACGTGTGCAGGATGCCAAACGCCTCTCCACTCCGCGTAACGGCCCCTTGTTGTGGGACTGTAGGAATGGGAAGAAAGGAATTACTTATCGGAGAGGAGCGGCCGTGACCAACACCCCCCAACCGCCGCACACCGGAGACCGGCTCGTCGCCTCCTCCGCCCCACCCCGCCCGCACAGACCCGCCCGCCCCGGCGGCCCGCCCGTGACGGTCTGGAGCCGGGCCGTGTCGGCCCTGGCCTATCTGGTGAAGGTCGCCACGCGGATGGCCGCGCTGGTCGTGATCCTGTACGCGGTCTTCACGGTGTTCAGGGCCAACCCCGCGAACGTCTGGTACCAGTTCGTCGAGTCGCTCGCCGCCTGGCTGTCACTGGGCCTGGCCAACCTGTTCCAGCTCGCCGACCCGCGCTGGACCGCGCTGGTCAACTACGGCCTGGCCGCGGTCGTCTGGCTGATCATCGGCTCGGCGCTGGCAGGTCTGATCCGGCGCGCCGCTCCTTAGGTGCGGCCCCCGCCACTTACTGCGACTACTCTCAAGGCGGAGGTAACAGGATAGATATGACCAGATCGACCCGTGCGCGGATCATCGACGAGGCCCTGCGGCTGTTCGCGGAGCGGGGCTACTCCGCCACCTCCGTTGCGGAGATCGAGGCCGCCTCCGGGCTCTCGCCCGGCGCCGGCGGGCTCTACCGGCACTTCAAGTCCAAGTACGAGGTGCTCGCCGCGGCGATCAACGAGCACGCCACCCGCACCAGGAGCCAGGTGGCCGACAGCCTGGCCGAGCTGAGCAGCATGGAAGCGTCGGCGAACCTGGAAGATCGCCTGTCCCTCCTGTGCCGCGCCGGGCTGGCCAAGGTCCGCGAGGAGTCCGAGCTGACCCGGGTGTTCTTCCGCGACCTGAGCCAGTTCCCCGAGCTGGTCGCCGTGGTGCGCGAAGGGCTGCTGCAGCCCATGTTCGACGCGATCGTCACCTGGTTCAGGGCGCAGCCCGAGTACAAGGACGTCGAGGTCGACTGGACCGGCATCTCCGCGGTGCTGGGCGGCTCCGTGGTGCACTACCGGCTCTTCCAGGAGACGGTGGGCGAGCTGCCGGGCCATGCGGACAAGGACCAGTTCGTCGCCGCGTGGGTGCGCCTGGCGGTCGGCCTGCTGCCCAGCCCCGCGCCGGTCAGCTGACGTCGAGCAGCCGGTAGGCCAGCCAGACCACGCCCAACCCGGTCCCGATCATGAACATGGTGCCGCTGACGCTGTAGAACTGCGCGAAGAACGCCTCCAACCCCGGCTCGCTCCCCACCCGCAGACCGCCGACGAGCGCGCCGCCCACCGAGTAGCCGAGCAGCGGCGCCCCGATCCCGAGCAGTCTGTCGCGCAGGCTCCAGCTCTCGCTGAACAGCACGAGCGCCGCCCCGATCGCCCACACCACCACGGGGATCTCGAAGATCGCCAGCGGCGGCAGGTCGAACGGCAGCAGCAGCGCGGCCACCACGAGGACGACCATCGCGGCGGCGTCGCGCGGATGCTCCTTGACGAGGGTCCTGGCGTCCCTGCCGCCGGTCGCCATGGGGTTCGCGCTGGACATGGCCACCCTGCGCAGCCCGGCGAACGGCAGGCCCCGCCCCTTGCCGACGTTCTCCCGGGCGATCTTCCGGTACGCCCGCACGCCCGGAGGCGCGTCGCCGTCGTCCACGATCGTGGGGAAGCGCCGCGTGGAGCCCTGCTCCTCCTGACCTCTCTCGGCAGCGTGCGTGGCGGGGCGCACGGTGGGGGCGCCCTCCTCGGCGAGCCTGCGCGCCTCGCGCTCGACCAGCGCCGCCGGGTCGCCGAACCTGGCCAGCACCTTCGACACCTCGCGCGCGTTCTGGCTGCCGCCCCGCTCCACCTCGATCCTGGCGCGCAGCCGCTTGGCGAAATCGAGCCGCTGGTCGGCCCTGAGCACGCCGTGGGCGGCGTCGGCGGCCTTCGAGACATAGTTCAGGACGAGCTGGTCCGCACGCTCTATCACGTCAAGCAATGCTGCCCCAATCAGGGGGGACATACCATGGCAACGATGGAGTTCACGGAGTGGATCAGGGGGCGCACCGACGAACAGCTGCGGGCGCTCGTCTCCGCGCGGCCGGAGCTGATCACTCCGGTGCCCGCGCATCTGGAAGGTCTGGCCTCGCGAGCGGGCAGCCCGTCGGCGATCGCCAGGGTGCTCGACCGGCTCGACCGGTTCACGCTGGCCGTCGTCGAGACGCTGGCCGTACAGGACGGGCCGACGCCCAAGAAGCGGCTGCGCGAGCTCGTCGGCGCGGGCCTGTCGGGCGACGGCACGCAGAACGGGGCCGACGGCGGGCCGGGCACGGCGAAGAACGGATCGATCGCCGCGGCGAGCGGGCCGGACACCGCGGCAGGTGGGGCGGGCGCTGCGAAGAGCAGGTCGAGGGCCACGGCGAGCAGGTCGCGCACCGCGGCGGGCGGGCCGGGCGGTGCCGAGCCCGCGCTGTCGGCGGCGCTGGACAGGCTGTTCGAGCTGGCGCTGGTCTACGGGCCCGATGACGCGCTCGACCTGGGGCCGGGCGTGCGCAAAGTGCTCGAGGACCCGGCCGGGCTCGGGCCGAGGGCGGCCGACGCGTTCCGGCATCACGCGCCCGAGCAGCTCGACGAGATGGCCGACGACGTCGCGCCGGGCACCGAGGGCTCAGGCAAGGAACGGCTGGCGGCCGCGCTGACGGAGCCCGCCGCTCTCGTCGAGTCCGTCTCGCCCGAGGCCAGGGGCGCGCTCGAGCAGCTCGCCTGGGGCCCGCCGACCGGGCGCGTGCCCAATGCCAGGCGCGAGGTGAGCGTGGCCTCCGCCCGTTCGCCCATCGAGGAGCTGCTGGCCAGAGGGCTGCTGGCGGCCATCGGCGAGGAGAGCGTGACCCTGCCCCGCGAGGTCGGCCTCTACCTGCGCGGCGGCCGGGTGCACCGCGGCCTGCTGGCCCTCCCGCCGCCGCTCGAAGGGACGGCGCGCGACCGGAAGCTGGCCGACCGCACGGCGGCCGGGCAGGCGTTCTCGTTCGTCAGGGCGGTGGAGGAGCTGTGCGAGCGGTGGAGCGTCGAGCCGCCCGGCGTGCTGCGTACCGGCGGCCTGGGCGTGCGCGACCTGAAGCGCACGGCGAGCGAGCTGGACCTGCCCGAGTGGGTGGCGGCGCTGGTCGTCGAGGTGGCGCACGCGGCCGGGCTGATCGCGGCGGGCGGCGGCGTGGACGGCGAGTGGCTGCCGACCTCCGGCTACGACCTCTGGCGGGTCAGGGCGACCGCCGACCGGTGGGTCACCCTCGCGGCCACGTGGCTGCACATGGACCGCGTCCCCGGCCTGGTCGGCGACCGGGGTGCAGGAGCTCGCCAGGAGAGAGCCAACGGGGCTGGTGGCGAGGCGACCGTCAAGCGCAGTGACGAGCGCGACCGGCCGCTCAACGCCCTGCACACCGACCTGCGCCGCTCCTCCGCTCCCGGCGTCAGGGCGGCCACGCTGGGCGTGCTCGCCGCCGCGCCCGGCCTCGCGCCGTCGCGCGACTCCGTACTCGAACGTCTGGCCTGGGAGCAGCCGCGCCGCCGGGGGCCGCTGCGCGAGCAGCTCACCGAGTTCGCGCTGCGGGAGGCCGAGCAGGTCGGCGTGACGGGGCTGGGCGCGCTGTCGGCGCACGGGCGGGCGCTGCTCGACGGCGGCGACCCCGCCGGGGTGCTCGCGCCGCTGCTGCCGGAGCCCGTCGACCACGTGCTGCTCCAGGCCGACCTGACCGCCGTCGCGCCGGGGCCGCTGACGAGCGAGGTCAACCGCTGGATGACGCTCACCGCCGACGTCGAGTCGAAGGGCGGGGCCACGGTCTACCGGTTCAGCGAGAGCTCGATCCGGCGGGCGCTCGACGCGGGGCACGGGGGCGAGGAGCTGGTGTCGATGCTGGCCCGCCACTCGGCCACGCCGGTGCCGCAGGCGCTGTCGTACCTGGTGACCGACGTGGCCAGGCGCCACGGCCGCATCCGGGTGGGCACCGCCAGCGCGTACATCCGCTGCGACGACCCGGCGCTGCTCGACCAGATCACCGCCGACCGGCGCTCCGCCGCGCTGCGGCTGCGCAGGCTGGCCCCCACCGTGATCGCCTCCCGCTCGTCCAGGGCGGCGCTGGTCGACTCGCTGCGTGCCATGGGGTACGCGCCGGTCGCCGAGTCGCTCGACGGCGACGTGATCATCTCGCAGCTCGACAGCCGCCGTACCGAGGGGCCGGCCCCGGCCCGTACCGTGTCGTCGCCGAACGGGCTGGACCCGGAGGTGGCGGTGGCGGCCGTACGCGCGCTGCGGGCCGGAGACGCGGCGCACCTGGCGCGGCGCGAGCCCGTCGACGCCCCGGCCGGGCAGATACCGCGCGGGCCCGCGACGGCCACCATCTCGGCCCTGCAGGAGGCGATCAAGCAGGGGGTCCGCGTGTGGATCGGATACCTCGACTCGCAGGGCAACGCGACCTCGCGCATCCTGGAGCCGGCCCGGATGGAGGGCGGCTACCTGACCGCCTACGACGAGACCAGGGCCGCCGTCCACCGCTTCGCCCTCCACCGCATCACCGGCGTCGCCGGCCTCTGACCCCTGCCCCCGGTGGGCTGAGGGCACGGCGCGGTGGAGGTCACGGCGCGACGGGAGTCACGGCCCGCTGGGGCCACGGCCGTTGGGGTCACGGCCGGCTGGGGTCACGGCCAGCTGGGGCGAGGTGGCGGGGCGGGTGGAGGGGCCCGCCGGGGTCCCGCGGCCCCGGCGAGCGTCATCGGGCCCTGGTCAGGCGTCCGCGGCGAGGGCCGCGGCCAGCGCGGTCACCGTCCGCCCCCGGGCGTCTTGGTGCGGGCGCGCGTGTTCGACCAGCAGCGCCAGCGCCCGTCCCGCCACCCCGGCCGAGGGCCCGTCGCCGGATCCCAGCCGCCAGAGTCGCCGCACCGCGTCGGCCGGATACCGGACGGACAGCCCGCCGCCCAGCGCCACGGCCGCCGTCGCTGCCCGCGGGTCCAGCGGGTCGGCCGCCCAGGCCAGCGCGATCCTGAGCGCCTCAGGGGCGAGCGTGTCGTCGGCGCACATGTACGACAGCGCGTCCCCCGCCGCCAGCCGCTCCGCGTTCCCGCCCCGCGCCCACCCGTCCAGGAACTCCGCCTGGACGTCCTTCAGCGAGTACGCCGCCAGCAACGCCACCCCTTCCGCCGCCCGCGACCGGACGTCGGCCTCCTCCCCGGCCAGCGACCGCACCCATTCGCGCAGCGGCTGCCACAGCCAGAACCCGTACCGCCCGGCCAGCTCCGCGAGCACCTGCCCGCGGTGGTGCGGCGCCCGGAACACCACGCGGCCCTCGTCATGGGTGACCAGGGGATGAGGCGGCCCGACCGGCTGCGGCCCGCGCCTCTCATGCGCCTGGCAGATCCGCTCAAGCCTGGCGAACTGCCCCTCGAACACCGGCCCGTCCACCCCGTGCAGGAACGCGAGCGCGGCCACCTCGCGCACCTCGTGCAGCGACGGCTTGGTGTCGAACCAGGCCGCCACCTCCTCCCCCGAGGGCTCGTCGGTCCCCGCCAGCCGCCCGGCCAGGCGCACGACCTCGGCCGGCGTCGGCAGGCTCAGCGCCAGGTCCCTGGCCCGGGTGAGCTCCTCGGGGCTGCGGCCCGCGCGCAGGCCGTACGCGCGCAGGCACAGGTCGAACAGCTCCCCCGGGTCCGGCGCGCTCCACGGATGCTCCACCTCGACCGCCTGGGAGGGGGCGCCGTTCCTGGTGATGACCAGGTACGAGCCCAGCTCGGCCAGCTTGCGCGCGAGGTTGACCAGCTCGACCCTGTCGGTGCTCTCGGCGATCCAGTCGTGCAGCAGATACGCCCGGCCCGGCTCGTACTCGGTCCTGGACAGCAGGTCAGCGGCGGTGCCGGCGGGCGACAGCACGGTGATCGTGCTCTCGGCCAGGGGCATCCGGGAGAGCAGGGCGATGGCGCCCAGGCGTTTGCCGGTCTCCTCCTCGCCCACGAGGACGAGCAGGTGGCAGGTGGAGAGCCGGTGCACGGCCTCGGGGAAGCGGCCGGGCTCCAGGTAGGAGCGCAGGAGCGCGTCGGCGTCCCGCCTCTTCAGGTCCCCGGGGACCGGTCCGGCGAGTGGCCGCAGGTAGTCGTATACCGTTAACAAGCTCTGTCCGAGCATTATGTCATCGAGGTCGATCTCGCCCGATTCAGGCGTTTCGGTCACGAATTCACCTCAGGATTGACTGGAAAGTTTTCTACAGAAAACAACTACGCCTAACAAGTTTCTTCTTTTACCACGAAGGGCTCGCGGAGCGTCACCAAGGCCATCCTGACCTGGCCTTTCGTGTGGCGCTCGCATTCGGGGCCGCTTGACAAGGACATGTCGATCATGACTTCCCTTGCCTCGGCAGGCCCCACGGCCCCTAGATCTTCCACCATTACACGATCTAGTCCAACAAGAAACACGAACCACCATAGAGGGAGATATGTTGTCATTTATCGGCCAAGCGGGCCCCACCCACCCGGACTAGTCAAGGGTTGACGGCGTGACCTCGATCGCATCAGGTTGGGCATGTGACCGAGCAAACGCTGGGCGAGCTGGCCGAGGAGTCATGGGGCCGCTTCGACGACCACGACGCGACGTTCTACGAGGGCGTCTGGCACCGCAGTCACGCGCTCGCCGAGCGGGCGCGCCGGATGTGCGGCGGGTTCGCGGAGGCCGGGATCGGGCCCGGCGACCGGGTGGTCGTGATGATGGCGACCTCGCCCGAGGTGCCGCTGATCTATCAGGCGCTGTGGGCCGCGGGCGCGGTGGTGACTCCGGTGGTGTTCCTGGTGGGCGCCGATGAGCTGCGGCACATCCTGCTCGACAGCGGCGCGTCCGCGATCGTCACCTCGCCCGAGCTGGTGGAGACCGTACGGTCCACCGCCGTCGATATACCGATTTATGTAGACACGGCCGAGCTGGAACGGGCATCCGAACGCGGCCCCGTGACCAGGGACCCCGGCGATCTGGCGGCGTTGATGTACACCGGTGGCACCACGGGCCGGGCCAAGGGGGTCATGCTGAGCCACGGGGGCCTCTGGCAGGTGGCCAAGGACGTCTGGGAAATGTCCCACCTAGACGGGAAAAATCGTGCTTTGGTGCCCGTGCCGCTCTCGCACGCGTACGGGCTGATCATCTCGGTCGCCTCGATGCACGCCACGGAGCCGCAGCAGGCGGTGCTGATGCGCTGGTTCGAGCCGAAGGCGTTCCTCGCGCTGGCCGCCGAGCAGCACGTCCAGTACGGCACGGTCGTACCCTCCATGCTCCAGCAGCTCCTCGCCGAGCCGCTGGAGTCGCATCCGCTGCCCGACCTCGCCTTCCTCACCTGTGGCGCGGCGCCGCTCGGCCGGGACGTGCTGGAGGAGTTCGAGCGCAGGATGCCGGGCGTACAGATCCTCGAGGGGTACGGCCTGACCGAGACCAGCGCGGTCACCACGTTCAACCCGCCGGGCAGGCGCAGGGCCGGCAGCGTCGGGCTCCCGCTGCCCGGCTACACGATCGCCATCCGCGACGGCGAGGGCGAGGAGCTGGAGACCGGGGACGTCGGCGAGATCTGCGTCTCGGGCGACTCGCTGATGCTCGGCTACTGGGGCGAGGCCGAGCCCGACCCCGAGGGCACCGCGCTGATCGGCAGGGAGCTGCGCACCGGCGACATCGGCTGCGTGGACGACGACGGCTACCTCTACGTCGTGGACAGGAAGAAGGACCTGATCATCCGCGGCGGCTTCAACGTGTTCCCCCGCGACGTCGAGGACGCGCTCAACCGACATCCCGACGTGGTGATCTCAGGCGTCGTGGGCCGCCCCGAGCCGCGGATCGGCGAGGAGGTCGTGGCGTTCGTCCAGCTCAGGACGGACGCGACGGTGACGGCCGAGGAGCTGATCGAGTGGACTCGCGAACGGGTGGGGCGGGTGAAGTACCCGCGAGAGGTGAGGTTCGTGGACGCGGTGCCGGTGACCAGCGTGCTCAAACTCGACCGCAAGGCCCTGCGGGCCCTCCTCGGCTGACCGGGCCCCGACCTCAGCTCGACCGGGCCCCGGTCCTGGCCCGACCGGCCCGGCCGCGGACCTCGGCTCGCGATCCCCCGGCCTCGCGATCTATGGCCAGATCTCACAGCGCCGTCAGGCACGTCTCATTTCCGTGATAAGTGTTGACGTGTCTGGAGGTGAACGTGAGCCAGGAAGATCCGTCGGACTACCCGTACCAGCCTTATGGCGCCCCCTACGGCGGGCAGCCACCGCCGCAGCACGGCTACGGTTACGGCTATCCCCCACCCCCGCAGAACGACGGCCCCAGCGCCAACGCGATCGTCTCCCTCGTGCTCAACGCCCTCGCGCTCGTCGCCTGCTGCAACTTCCTGGGCCTGCCCGGCGCGATCCTGGCCGGCCTGGCGCTCGGCAAGGCCCGCACGGAGCCGCGCTCCGCCCGTACGATGGTGGTCTGGAGCTGGATCATGTTCGGGCTCGGCTTCGTGCTCAGCGTCGGCGTCATCCTGTTCCTGGGCCTGGCCGGCTATCTCGACGACTGAGGACTAATCCGGGCGCGCCGGTTGTTGGAGTCTCGGAGCGGGAGAGCCAGGATCGGGAGACGATGGTCCTGTTGCGCGAGGCCCCGTACGGAACCCCACGGAGAAAAGCCAGTGAGCGATGGACCGCTGATCGTCCAGTCGGACAAGACACTGCTGCTCGAGGTCGACCACGAACGAGCCGACGAGTGCCGTAAGGCGATCGCGCCGTTCGCCGAGCTCGAGCGCGCTCCCGAACACGTGCACACCTACCGCGTCACCCCCCTGGCACTGTGGAACGCCCGCGCCGCCGGACACGACGCCGAGCAGGTCATCGACGCGCTGATCGGGTTCAGCCGCTATCCCGTGCCGCACGCCCTGCTCGTGGACATCGCCGAGACCATGGCCAGGTACGGCCGGCTGCGGCTGGAGAAGGACCCGGGCAACGGCCTGGTCCTGACCTCCACCGACCGGGCGGTGCTGGAGGAGGTGCTGCGCTCCAAGAAGATCCAGCCGATGCTGGGCGAGCGGCTCGGCGCCGACTCGGTCATCGTGCACCCGAGCGACCGCGGCAACGTCAAGCAGGCCCTGCTCAAGCTGGGCTGGCCGGCGGAAGACCTGGCCGGCTACGTGGACGGCGAGGCCCACCCGATCAAGCTGCTGCAGGAGGGCTGGGCGCTGCGGCCGTACCAGCAGGAGGCGGCGGACTCGTTCTGGCACGGCGGCTCCGGCGTGGTCGTGCTGCCCTGTGGCGCGGGCAAGACCATCGTCGGCGCAGCCGCCATGGCGCACGCGCAGGCCACCACGCTCATCCTGGTCACGAACACGGTCTCGGCCCACCAGTGGAAGACCGAGCTGCTCAAGCGCACGTCGCTGACCGAGGACGAGATCGGCGAATACTCCGGTTCGAAGAAGGAGATCCGCCCGGTCACCATCGCCACGTACCAGGTGATGACCACCAGGCGGAAGGGCGTCTACTCGCACCTGGAGCTGTTCGACGCCCGCGACTGGGGCCTGATCGTCTACGACGAGGTGCACCTGCTGCCCGCGCCGATCTTCCGGATGACCGCCGACCTGCAGGCCCGCAGGCGCGTCGGGCTCACCGCGACGCTGGTGCGCGAGGACGGGCGCGAGGGCGACGTGTTCTCGCTGATCGGGCCCAAGCGGTACGACGCGCCCTGGAAGGAGATGGAGAACCAGGGCTGGATCGCGCCCGCCGACTGCGTGGAGGTGCGGGTCACGCTCACGGACGAGGAGCGGCTGGCGTACGCGATGGCCGAGTCCGAGGAGCGCTACCGCTTCTGCGCCACCACGCCCTCCAAGACCCACGTGACCGAGGCGCTGGTCCGCCGCCACCTCGGTGAGCAGGTGCTGGTCATCGGCCAGTACATCGACCAGCTCGACGAGCTCGGCGAGCACCTCAACGCGCCGGTCATCAAGGGCGAGACCAGGGTCAAGGAGCGGGAGCGGCTCTACCAGGCCTTCCGCGACAAGGAGATCCAGGTGCTGGTGGTGTCGAAGGTCGCGAACTTCTCCATCGACCTGCCGGAGGCCGCGGTCGCGATCCAGGTGTCGGGCACGTTCGGCTCACGCCAGGAGGAGGCCCAGCGGCTCGGCCGCGTACTGCGCCCCAAGGCCGACGGCGGGGGCGCCCGGTTCTACACGGTGGTCAGCAGGGACACGGTGGACCAGGAGTTCGCCGCCCACCGGCAGCGGTTCCTGGCCGAGCAGGGGTACGCATACCAGATCATCGACGCCGACGACGTCCTCGGCGGGGTGTGACGGTCATCAGGTCCGTGTCCCACGAAAGTTGAATGCCCTGTAACCTGACGGTCACGCATTGTGAAACCGAGGGGTGCATGCAGGCTGTTCAGGCGTACAGATTCGCGCTCGACCCGACGCCACGTCAGGTAGGTGCGCTGGCCGCGCACTGCGGCGCGGCTCGGGTCGCGTTCAACTGGGGGCTGGCGCTGGTCAGGGCCAACCTGGCGCAGCGGACGGCCGAACGATCCTACGGGCTCGACGGTGATCAGCTCACGCCGATGGTTTCATGGTCGATATACGCCTTTCGCAAGCGCTGGAACACCGTGAAACATCACGTGGCGCCGTGGTGGGCGGAGTGTTCCAAGGAGGCGTATGCATGCGGGCTGGAGCGGCTGGCTGCGGCGCTCACCAACTGGCACCAGTCCCGGACCGGTACGCGCAAGGGACCGGCAGTGGGCTTTCCCCGCTTCAAAACCAGGCGGACCAGTGTTCAGTCCGTGCGCTTCACTACCGGAGCGATCCGGCTGGAGGGCCGCAAGCACGTGGTGCTTCCACGACTTGGCCGGATCAAGGTCCACGAGTCAACACGCAAGCTGGCCCGCCGCATCGAGCAAGGCACGGCCACCATCCGCTCCGCGACAGTCCGGCAGGAGGCCGGACGGTGGTTCGTGGCCTTCTCCGTGCTGGTGCAACGTGCAGGGCGTGCTCCGACGCGCCCAGCCGCGCTGATCGGTGTGGACCTCGGGGTGAAGAATCTGGCGGTCTTCTCCGACGACCGCCCCGCCGCTGACAATCCGAAGCACCTGGCCGGCGCCCAGCGGCGATTGCGGCGGCTGTCAAGGACCGTCTCACGTCGTCAGGGTCCGGACCGGCGAACCGGGCAGTCCGCTTCCAAACGCTGGGCGCGGGCTGATGCCCGGCGCAACCGAGTCCACCATCGGATCGCTCATCTGCGATGTGACGCTCTGCACAAGCTCACCACCGACCTGACACGTCGGTACGGCACAATCGTGGTCGAGGACCTGAATGTGACCGGAATGCTGCGCAATCGGCGGCTGGCTCGCGCTGTCGCCGATGCCGGGTTCGGTGAGATCCGCCGACAGTTGACGTACAAGACGCGGTGGAACGGCGGCACTCTGGTCGTGGCCGACCGTTGGTATCCATCGTCGAGGATGTGCTCGAACTGCGGGGCAGTGAAAGCCAAGCTGCCTCTGAGTACGCGCAGGTATGTCTGCGAGTCGTGTGGCCTGAGCATTGATCGCGATCGCAACGCCGCGATCAACCTCGCCTCGCTCGTGAAGCACACCGTCGCCGAGGGTGGCCCGGAGACGCAAAACGGACGTGGAGCCGACCGTAAGCCCTCGCCTCGCGGGGCCGGTGGCTGTGAATCGTCTACCTCGCATCGGGCATCCCCGCTCGGATCAGACGAGGACCTTCTCCCGGCAACGGGCGAATCGCCAAGAGGCACCGCCGGGCGGCGAACAGTGTGATGCCCGGCCGCTCAGCTGAGCGGCCAGGCATGTTCAGCGTGGTGTCACGTCCACGAAACTCCGCGGGCCGAAGACAATCGAACCACCCCCCTCACCTGCGTACTATCACGCCGCCTGCGACATACCCCCATGATCCGACAAACCCACCTGATATGCCCGAATTTTTCGGTATTTCCAGGTTGTTACGGATCGTAGGGATTCGAGCGGTTGGCGCACCCTACCGCGCCATCATGCCGCCGAGGAACAGCACACCTTCCGCGACGACCCAGGCGACCACTCCCGCGCCCATGACCCGGCCGAACGTGCGCGGTTCCTGCCTGGACCACGGGACGAGCCAGGCGGCTGCCGTGCAGCAGGCGGCGAGCGCGGCGAACAGCCCCGACACCGTGGAGACGGTACCAAGACGTTGCGAGCAGGTCGAAGCGGACTCGCCGCCTTCGCAGAACGCCTCCATCCCCCAGCCCGCGAACACGGACAACGACCAGAGGGCGGCGAGCAGGAAGCTCGCGATCGTGGGAATGATCGGCGAAAAACGCAGCTGGATCCGCGCCATCACCTATGCCTACCCCACCCCGAAGTCCGCTACTCGCCCCGAACCCCCGCTCCCGTCGGCGTTCTCCGCCTCCCCGCCACCGGCCATCCTCCGGCCCGTCCTCCGTAGCCGCTGACGCATCCCGCCGCGGCGATCGACGCCACTCCCCTGCCCCCGATGCCGCCGTCCCCTGCCCCGATGCGGCCACGGCCGGTCGCGCGGCCCTCGCCCGAACCGATGCCGTGCCGGTCCCCTGGATGCGCTGCCGAGGAGGTGGGGGACGCCGTCGCGGCTGGTTGAGGGTTGCCCTCCGAATCGCCGTCGGCGGCGGCCCCGGCGCGGAGCTCAGCGTGGCGGACGACCGGGCGGGAGCGGGGAGTGCGAAAGATGCGGGGACGGGAGTGCGAAAGACGCGAGGGCGGAGTGCGAAAGACGCGGGGGCGGGAGTGTGAAAGGACGCGAGGTCGGGCCGCGGGTAAATGCTTTGGAAGCCGCCCGACCCCGCCGCTAGACTGGCCGATTCGCTGCCTTGACCACCTCCGTTCCCGACCAAGGGAGGCACTTTCGCATGCCCGGACACCAGTTGGCCCCCGACATACCCTCCGACGTACTGGCCTCCGAGCAGGCCCACCTGGCCGAGTCCAGGGCCGCGCTCAAGGCGATGCGCGCCCATGCCCAGTCGCTGTCCGCGGACGCGGCGGGTGACTGGGTGTCGCAGCAGATCCTCCAGTCCCTCCTCGACCAGCGCGTGGCCGCGCTGGCCGACCATCCCGACACCCCGCTGTTCTTCGGTCGCCTCGACCGGGGGGCGGGGGACGACCTCCCCGGCACGATCTACGTCGGTCGCCGCCACGTGCACGACGGCGGCAGCAAGCCCCTGGTCATCGACTGGCGCGCCCCGGTGTCGCGGGCGTTCTACCAGGCCAGCCCCGCCGAACCCATGGGAGTCGTACGGCGGCGCCGTTTCGGGTACCACGGCGGCGCGCTGACCGCGTTCGAGGACGAGCCGCTGGGCGAGGGCAGTGAGATCGGCCCGTCGAAGATCCTCACCGAGGAGATCGAGCGCCCGCGCACCGGCCCGATGCGCGACATCGTCGCCACCATCCAGCCGGACCAGGACGAGATCGTCCGCTCCACCCTGACCCAGACGGTGTGCGTGCAGGGTGCCCCCGGCACCGGGAAGACCGCCGTGGGCCTGCACCGGGCGGCGTACCTCCTGTTCACCCACCGCGAGCGGCTCGCCAGGTCGGGCGTGATGATCGTCGGCCCGAACCGGGCGTTCCTGTCGTACATCTCCTCGGTGCTCCCCGCGCTCGGCGAGGTCAAGGTCGACCAGACCACGGTGGCGGGGCTGCTCGGCGAGCACGCCACCGCGGAGGACCCGATGGTGGCGGCGCTGAAGGGCGACGCCAGGATGGCGGCGGTGCTCGAACGCGCGCTCTGGCTGCACATCGTCAAGCCCGAGGACGGCGTGGTGTTCACCAAGGGCGCCTACCGCTTCCGGGTGGCGGACTACGAGGTACGCGAGATCGTGGCCTCCTTGCGCGGCACCACGCGTTACAACCCGGGCCGGGCGGCGCTCGCGCAGCGGCTGGCCCACATGGTGCTGGTACGAATGGAGCAGCGCGGCGAATCGCCCGACGACCGGGTGCAGGACGCCGTGGCCCGGTCGAAGCCGGTGAAACAGCTCGTGGATTTGGTCTGGCCCAAACTAACGCCGGAGCAAGTCCTTTATCGACTCCTTTCCGACCCAGAATTCCTCACAAAGGCCGCAAAATCCGATTTGTTGCCCGATGAGCAGGAAATGCTGGTCTGGCGGAAGCCGTACCGGGGCTGGAAGTCCGCGAAATGGTCCGCCGCGGACGCCGCCCTCCTGGACGAGCTCCGCGACCTGATGGAGCGCACCCCGTCCCTCGGCCACCTCGTGGTGGACGAGGCCCAGGACCTCTCCGAAATGCAGCTGCGAGCGCTCGGCCGCCGCTGCCGCAACGGCTCCGCCACCGTTCTGGGCGACCTGGCCCAGGGCACGACTCCGTGGTCGACCAGCTCGTGGGAGTCGGTGCTCCAGCATCTGGGCCAGCGTGAGGGCGAGGTGACGGAGCTGACGCTCGGCTTCCGCGTGCCGCGCGAGGTCCTCGACTACGCCGCCCAGTTGCTCCCCTCCATCGCCCCCGAGCTGGCCGCGCCCCGGTCGCTGCGCCCCGGCCTCGGTTCGCTCGCGGTGCGCCCCGGCGGCTCGGTCGCCGAGGCCGCCGCCGAAGCCCTCACCAAGGAGGGCTCCATCGGCGTCATCGTCCCCGACGCCCTGATCGCCGACGTCTCCCGCGCGCTGGCCGACCTCCCGCACGCCGTGCTCGATCCCGACGCGGCCGAGGAGCACCGCCTGCTGATCGTGCCCGCGACCCTGGCCAAAGGTCTGGAGTACGACCACGTCGTCGTCGTGGAGCCCGCGGACATCGTCGCGGCCGAACCCAGGGGCCTGGCCAGGCTGTACGTGGTGCTGACCCGTGCGGTCACGTCCCTGACGGTGCTGCACGACAAGCCGCTGCCGGCCGAGCTCGCGAGCTGAACCCGCGGGACCCGGCGGCTGATCGTCGGCGGGCACGGCCGCTTCTAGGATGGCTGAGCAAGGAGCTCTCAACCTAGGAGGATGCCGTGCCAGCACCGCTTCCACATGAACACCTGCCGTCGGTTCCCGCGCTCGTGGTCGAGAGCGACGACATCCAGGACGGCGAGCGGCTGAACGACCTCCACGTCTTCAACGACTGGGGCATGCAGGGCGGCAACCGGTCGCCGCACCTCCGCTGGTCCGGCGCGCCCGCCGAGACCCGCGGCTACGCCGTCACCTGCTACGACCCCGACGCCCCCACGGGCAGCGGCTTCTGGCACTGGGTGCTGTTCGACCTGCCGGCCTCGGTGACCGAGCTGCCGGCGGGAGCGGGCACCGGCCCGGAGTTCAAGGGCCTGCCCGCGGGGGCCGTCCATGCCCGCAACGACTACGGCACCAAGGAGTTCGGCGGCGCCGCCCCGCCCCCCGGCGCCCCGCACCGCTACGTCTTCACGGTGCACGCCCTGGGGGTCGACAAGCTGGGCGTGGACAGCGACGCCAGCTCGGCGGTGGTGGGCTTCAACATCACCGCCAACACCCTGGCCCGCGGCCACATCGTCCCGACCTACAGCGCCTGACCGCGCCCACGGCCGCACCGCCCTCCAGGGGGCGGTGCGCCGGGCCCGGCAAAAGCGCCTATCACAAGGCGCACCGGGCCCGGCAAAAGCGGGCCTATCGGAAAGTGCACCGGGCCCGACAAGCCAGGCCCGGCAGAAGCGGGCCAGCCGGAAAAGGGAGACGCCCCGCCGTGAAAGGGCGGGGCGTCCGAGAGACCACGAGCGCGACGGGCGTCAGCTGAGCCCTAGCCGCAGCTGTTCGAGAGCTGCGGCAGCAGCGACTCGACGAGCGGGAGGTTCAGCTTGGTCTCACCGGCCAGCGCCCCCGTGGGCAGGCAGAGCGGCGCCCGCATCTTGCTCAGGAGCTGGACCGGAAGCTCACCGGCGATGGCGTTGGTGTGAGGCGTGTTCGCCTGGGCGGGCACGGCGACGGCGGTGGCCGCGGCCAGGCTCAGAATGGCGATACCGAAAATACGCTTGCTGCGGGAAAACATCCTCTACTCCTTCGTTGAGGTCTGTGATCACCCACCCTTCCTCACCCGGAGTAGCGGATCAATTATGAAACGTAATGGCTGAGAAACGAAAAGAAGAGCGGCCCGGAAAACCGGGCCGCTCTTCGTATGAACGGCGAAGAAAAGACCTAGAAGTCCATGTCGCCGCCGCCCGGCATGGCCGGGGCTGCAGCGTTCTTCTCGGGCTTCTCCGCGATGACGGCCTCGGTCGTCAGGAAGAGCGCCGCGATGGAGGCGGCGTTCTGCAGCGCCGAGCGCGTCACCTTGGCCGGGTCGAGGATGCCCGCCTCGAACATGTTGACGTACTCGCCGGAAGCGGCGTTCAGGCCCTCACCCGGGGTGAGGTTGCGAACCCGCTCCACCACGACGCCGCCCTCAAGGCCGGCGTTGACCGCGATCTGCTTCAGCGGCTCCTCGAGCGCCTTGCGCACGATCGCCGCGCCCGTGGCCTCGTCGCCCGACAGCTCCAGCTTGTCGAACGCCTTGGCACCGGCCTGCAGCAGCGCCACGCCACCGCCGGGCACGATGCCCTCCTCGACGGCCGCCTTGGCGTTGCGCACGGCGTCCTCGATGCGGTGCTTGCGCTCCTTGAGCTCGACCTCGGTCGCCGCGCCCGCCTTGATGACGGCCACGCCGCCGGCCAGCTTGGCCAGCCGCTCCTGGAGCTTCTCGCGGTCGTAGTCGGAGTCGGTGCGGTCGATCTCGGCGCGGATCTCGTTGACCCGGCCGGAGATCTGCTCGGCGTCACCGGCGCCGTCGACGATCGTCGTCTCGTCCTTGGTCACCACGACCTTGCGGGCGCGGCCGAGCAGGTCGAGGGTGGCGTTCTCGAGCTTGAGACCGACCTCCTCGGCCACGACCTGGCCACCGGTCAGGATGGCGATGTCGTTGAGCATGGCCTTGCGGCGGTCGCCGAAGCCCGGGGCCTTGACGGCCACGGAGCGGAACAGGCCGCGGATCTTGTTGACGACCAGGGTCGCCAGGGCCTCGCCCTCGATGTCCTCGGCGATGATCAGCAGCGGCTTGCCGGACTGAACGACCTTGTCGAGCAGCGGCAGCAGGTCCTTGTTGGCGGAGACCTTGCTGTTGACGATCAGGATGTACGGGTCCTCGAGCACGGCCTCCATGCGGTCCGAGTCGGTGACGAAGTACATCGACGTCATGCCCTTGTCGAAGCGCATGCCCTCGGTGAGCTCAAGCTCGAGGCCGAAGGTGTTGCTCTCCTCGACGGTGATGACGCCTTCCTTGCCGACCTTGTCCATCGCCTCGGCGATGAGCGAGCCGATCTCGGGGTCGGCGGCGGAGATGGAGGCCGTGGAAGCGATCTGCTCCTTGGTCTCCACGTCCTTGGCCAGCTTGGAGAGCTCCTCGCTGACGCGCTCGACGGCGGCCTCGATGCCCTTCTTCAGGGCCATCGGGTTGGCGCCGGCGGCGACGTTGCGCAGACCCTCACGCACCAGCGCCTGGGCGAGCACGGTGGCGGTCGTGGTGCCGTCGCCCGCGACGTCGTCCGTCTTCTTGGCGACTTCCTTGACCAGCTCGGCGCCGATCTTCTCCCACGGGTCCTCGAGCTCGATCTCCTTGGCGATGGAGACACCGTCGTTGGTGATCGTGGGGGCGCCCCACTTCTTCTCCAGCACGACGTTACGGCCCTTGGGCCCCAAGGTCACCTTGACGGCGTCGGCGAGCTGGTTCATACCGCGCTCGAGACCGCGCCGGGCGTCCTCGTCAAACGCGATCATCTTGGCTGCCATAAGGCTAGACCTCCCAGATGCAGGGTGGCTTGTCGTGGACCGAGCCGACGCCCGCGACGGCATGGGTCAGCATCTCCTGCGGCAGACCCCATCGTCCCGATCCGAATGTTGGCACTCTGCTGCACAGAGTGCCAACGAACTGTTTAGCACTCTACCCTGCCGAGTGCAAGCGAGAAGCCTCCTACCGGGGCTTTCCTCCCCGGATCGGCCTGCTTGGCGGGCCGTGCCCCGGCTGTCCGTCGTCGTCGGCGGGACCCCGTACCTGCGACGAGCCGCGTCCAGGCCACCGCAGGTAGCGGGATCCGTACCCACGGCGAGCCGCCTCAACGCGGCTCGCCGTGATCGAGTCGACGAGAGAAAGGTTGCGGGTTCGCCCGGACTGCGTTGCCGTGCGATCCCCGCCGGTGCATACCAGGGGGGTGTATCAGACCGCGCGGACGGACTCCGCTTGAGGCCCCTTCTGGCCCTGCGTGATCTCGAACTCGACGCGCTGCCCCTGTTCGAGAGATCGGTACCCGTCCATCATGATCGCTGAGTAATGGACGAATACATCCTTACCACCGTCTACCGCGATGAAGCCGTAGCCCTTGTCCGCGTTGAACCACTTGACGGTGCCCTGCGCCACTTCCGACTCCTCTTACTGGACTTTCAGATCTCACCCATTCCTCCGCGAGACCCGTTATCGCCCGACTTAACGGAAAATCAGCCAGACGATCGCCCTCGACCATACCTGTGGCACGGGGTTTGGCAACAGAGTCAATCTGCAAACGACGCATTTCTTCGCATCGAAGGCGGTTCAACGTTTCATTTGGCCTGGAAATGGAGAAGGCGCCCACTAGGGGCGCCTTCTCAGGTGTGATCTATGGCACTCAGCCGCCGGCTACCGCCGGGATGATTGAGATCTGAGTGCCCTCAGGTGCCGGAGTGTCCAGCCCTTCGGCGAAACGGACATCCTCTTCCCCAACGTAAACGTTGACAAAACGACGAATCTTGCCCGATTCATCCAGAATTCTCGCGCCGATCCCCGGGTAGTCAGAGTCGAGCTTGGTGAGGACGTCACGAAGAGTCGCGCCCTCGCCACTGACTTCGGCGTTGCCCCCGGTGTAGGTGCGCAGAATGGTGGGAATCCGCACCGAAACGCTCATGGTTTAACTTGCCTTTCCTGGTTGTCAGACAGCCGCGCGGAACGCGTCGAGGGAGGGCCGGATCACGGCCGTGGGCTGGGCGTCGTCGCTGATCGCGTCGAGCGTCTTGAGGCCGTCGCCGGTGTTGAGGACCACGGTCTCGGCCTCGGGGTCGAGCCGCCCGCTCTCGGCGAGCTTCTTCAGCACGCCCACGGTCACCCCGCCCGCGGTCTCGGCGAAAACACCCTCCGTCGAGGCCAGGAGCTTGATCGCGGCCACGATCTCGGCGTCCGTGACGTCCTCGACGGCCCCGCCGGTGCGCCGGGCGATGTCGAGCACGTACGGCCCGTCGGCCGGGTTGCCGATGGCCAGCGACTTGGCGATGGTGTCGGGCTTGACCGGCTGCACGACGTCGTGCCCCGCCTTGTACGCGGTGGAGACCGGCGAGCACCCGGCCGCCTGCGCCCCGAAGATCTTGTAGGGCGTGTCTTCGACCAGCCCCAGCTGCACCAGCTCGCGGAAGCCCTTGTCGATCTTCGTGAGCTGCGAGCCGGAGGCGATGGGGATGACGATCTGCTCGGGCAACCGCCACCCGAGCTGCTCGGCGATCTCGTACGCGAGCGTCTTGGAGCCCTCGGCGTAGTAGGGCCGCAGGTTGACGTTGACGAACCCCCACTTGTCGCCCAGCGGGTCGCCGATCAGCTCGGAGCAGAACCGGTTGACCTCGTCATAGGTGCCGTCGATCCCGATCAGCTTGCCGCCGAACACGCGCGCCATGGCGATCTTGGCCGCTTCGAGGTTGGCCGGGATGAACACGCACGCCTCGAGCCCGGCGCGCGCCGCCGCCGCGGTGACCGCGCCCGCGAGGTTGCCCGTGGAGGAGCAGGAAAGGGTGTGGAAGCCGAAGTTACGCGCCGCCTCGACGGCGATGGCGACAACCCGGTCCTTGAAGGAATGGGTGGGGTTGCCCGAGTCGTCCTTCACGTACAGGGACTTGAGACCCAGCGCGCGCCCGAGGTTTCCGGCCTTGACCAGTTTGGTCCAACCGGGGTTCATATTGGGCTTACTGGCGACGTCAACCGGCACCGGGAGCAGCGACCGGTAACGCCAGATGTTGGCGGGACCCGACTCGATGTCGGAGCGGGTCACCTCGCCGAAGGAATAGGCCGCTTCGAGCGGCCCGAAACACTCCAGACATGCGAAGCTCGGACCGAGCGGGTAACGCGTGCCGCACTCACGGCAGGACAGACCGACAGCAGGACCAAAGTCGAGCGACATGAAGCGAGGCCTTCCCTCATCTTCGCCTGCGGCCACCCTGACCGCAGACCGGAATTGGCACCTTGTCCCGGTCGGCCTCGCCAGGTCGCGAGTCACAAGCCGGGAGGGTTGCCGGGGCTTCGCAGGGCCGGTCCCTCCACCCCTCTGGATGAGCAATATGCAGTTGTTGAAATGGACTCTACCCGCCCATGGGGCCGAAACGGCCACCCGTCTCAGGATGCGGGACGTGGCGTCTCAGCGATAATCATCACCCAGCACTCCCTGCACGTATTTGCGGGCCTGATGGATGCGCGACTTGGCGGTGCCGAGCGGGATGCCGAGCTGCTCGGCCACCTCGTTGTAGTCGAGCTGGACGATGTCGCGCAGCACCAGCGCCTGCGCCAGGTCGGGCTTGTCGGCCTCCAGCGCCTCCATCGCGTCGAGCAGGTCGAGCCGCGAGCCCGCGATCACGCTCACCCGCGCCACGTCGGGCTTCTGCGTGGGCAGCTCGTCCGAGGTCTGCTCCGCCGCCCGCCGCTTGAGCGACCGGTACGTGGTGCGCGCGCAGTTGGCCGTCACGATGTGCAGCCACGTGCTGAACCGCGCCCGGCCCTCGAACCGGCCGATGTTGCGCGCCACGGCCAGCAACGTGTCCTGGGAGGCTTCCTCTGCGTCCTGGTGATAGGGGAGGATCCGGGCGCAGTGTCGCATCACATCGGGCTCGATCCGCGCCAGGAGCTCGCCAAGTGCGCGATGATCTCCTCCTGCGGCCGAGCGGGCGAGTTCCTCGGTTAGCTCATCAAGCGCCATAGCTGGGATCCTATGGGCGAAGGGAGCGTAGATGAACAGCGTCCTGGTGGCCTCCAACAGAGGACCCGTTTCTTTTACCGTCTCGGACGACGGTGAGCTGACCATGAAACGCGGTGGCGGCGGCCTGGTCTCGGCGCTGTCCGAGGTGGCCAGGAAGGACCGCGTGCTGTGGGTGTGCGCGGCGCTGTCCGACGGCGACCGCAGCGCCGTACGCCTGGTGCCCGGCGGCCGGATCGACCACGCCGGCTACGACACGGGCCCGCTGCGGATGCTCGACATCCCGCCCGCGACCTTCCACCGCGCCTACAACGCCGTGGCCAACTCCACCCTGTGGTTCGTCAACCACCTGCTCTACGACATCCCCAACGCACCGAACTTCGGCACGAGGTTCGAGCGCGAGTGGGAGTCCTACCGCGACTACAACGGCGCGTTCGCGCTGGCGCTGGCCGAGGAGGCCGGCCACGGCGCCCGCGTCATGGTGCAGGACTACCACCTGACGCTGACCCCGGCCATGCTCCGCGCCGAGCGGCCGGACCTGCGCATCGCGCACTTCAGCCACACCCCGTGGGCGCCGCCCGAATACTTCTCGCTGCTGCCCGACGAGGTGGTCGGCGAGGTCCTGGAGGGCATCCTGGGCGCCGATCACGCCGGGTTCCTGGCCGACAGGTGGGCGCAGGCGTTCATGGACTGCTGCGAGGCGCTGCTGGGCGCGGAGGTCGACCGCGTGGGCCGCAGCGTCACCCACGAGGGCAGGACCACCCGCATCGGCGTGCACAGCCTCGGCGTGGACGGCGACGCGCTGTGGGAGCGCGCCGTCGAGCCCGACGTCGAGTCGCACATGATCGCGCTCAGGGAGCAGGTGGGCGACCGCCGGCTGATCGTCCGCATCGACCGCACCGAGCTGTCGAAGAACATCGTGCGCGGCCTGGTGGCCTATCGCGAGTTCCTGGCCGCGCATCCCGAGTGGCACGGCAAGGTGGTGCATCTGGCGTTCGCCTACCCGAGCAGGCACGACCTTCCCGAATACCGCGAATACACCGCGTCGGTGCTGCGCTGCGCGCAGGAGATCGAGGACGAGTACGGCACCGAGGACTGGGACCCGCTGATCCTCAACGTCAACGACGACTACCCGCGTTCGCTGGCCGCGTACCGGATGGCCGACGTGCTGCTGGTCAACCCCATCCGCGACGGGATGAACCTGGTCGCCAAGGAGGGCCCGATCCTGTCCACGAGGTGCGCGCTCGTGCTCTCGCGCGAGGCGGGGGCGGCGGCCGAGCTGGGCCCGCACGCGCTCGTGGTGAATCCGTACGACATCAGCGGCACGGCCGCCGCGCTGCACGCCGCGCTCGTCATGCCGGAGGACGAGCGCCGCATGCGGCGCGACAAGCTGCACGCGGCGGCCACCGCCCTGCCGCCGCAGAAGTGGCTCGCGGCCCAGCTCGACGCGCTGGCCGAGGTCTGAGCGAGGTCTGAGCGCGGTCAGTTCCAGTCGGCGTTCGCCAGCGTGTCGGCCAGCCCCGGCGTGTTCCACTGGTCCACGACGAGGATCTTGCTCTTCGGCAGATACCACTCGCGCTGCGTGAAGCGGGCCAGGACCTTCCCGTCGGAATAGCTGACGCAGGTCGACTTCCACGCGTTGTAGGCGGCCTTGTGCCCCGCCCCGACCTGGCGCAGGCCCCTGGTGACCGTCGGGCCGACGTGCTCGCCCCACTTGCGGTTGGACGGGCACGGCTGCACATCGCCGGCCGTGTAGAAGGGGTTCTTGCCGGTGTACGGGCCGAACCCCTCGGCGCCGATCTTGATGTACTTGGGGCCGAAGACGTAGAAGGCGTCGCACTCGGGCGTCCCCCAGCCGCTGGGCTTGGCGCACCTGCCGGTCACGATCTGGACCTGGTCGGCGCCGTGACGGTAGACCTTCCACTTGATCGGGACGTAGAGGGTCAGGCCGTGCCGCAGCTTGACCGCCTGCGCGGGCGCGGCGTGCGCGGGCAGGGCGGTCGCGAGGAGGGTGGCCGCGGCCACGGCCGCGGCGGCGAGGTATCGCTTGTGCATGCGCCCGACCCTAGGGAGCGCGACTTGCAGCCTGGTCACGAACGACTGGAAGCCGCCACGAGCTCCGCCAGCAGCGCGACGACGCCGTCGGGCCCGTCCACCACGATGTCGGCCTGCTCGGCCAGCTTCGTGACCTCGGCGGAGCCGCTGCACACGGTCACGCCGGGCAGCCCCGAGGCGCGTACGGCCTCGAACGCGGCCAGGTCGCCGAGATCGTCGCCCACGAACATGACGGACCTGGCGGCCCGCTCCGCCAGGAACAGGCTGAGCGCCTGCCCCTTGTCCATGCCCGGCGGCCGCAGCTCCAGCACGAACCGCCCCGGCTCGACCACCAGGCCGTGCTTGTCGGCCAGCTTGGCCAGCGGCTCACGCAGCCTGGCCAGCGCGCCCTCCGGGTCGGGGCTGCGCCTGGTGTGCACGGCCACCGCCCGGCCCTTGTCCTCGACGGTGACGCCTTCCAGGCCCGGCGAGTCGAGCAGCAACGACAGCTCGGCCTCGGCCTGGAGCACGCCCGGGGGTGGGGGCGGGCCGGAGATCCGCCCGGCCTCCCAGCGTTCGAAGCCGTAGTGCCCGAGCACGACCAGCCCGGGCACGTCGGCCAGGCCCGGCCCGAGCGCCAGCGCGGTGGCCGGCGGCCGGCCGGTCACGATGGCCACCGCCAGGACGTGGGCGCCGAGCTCGGCCAGCACCGCCGGCGCCTTCGGGTGGATCACGGCCTCGGCGGGATCGGGCACGATCGGCGACAGGGTCCCGTCGAAGTCGAGCCCGATCACGGCGCCGGCCGGATCGTCCAAGATCGCTTTCATTCCAGGGATGTTCCTCACGCGGCTGCTTTACCCAGCCGGTCAGGGACGCATGCCGAGTCTCCTGGCGGCGCGGTCACGCTGACGGGTGGACCGTAACCTGCGCAGCCTCTTGACCAGCATGGGATCGTGCTCCAGCGCCTCCGGCCGATCGATCAGCTCGCCGAGCAACTGGTAGTAGCGCGTGGCGGAGAACCCGAAGCTCTCCTTGATGGCCTGCTCCTTCGCGCCCGCGTACCGCCACCATTGGCGTTCGAAGGCGAGGAGCTCGAGATCGCGTTCTGAGAGGGGTTGGCCGGACGCTTCCTGGGCAGCGTTGTCACCGCTGAGCGGTGCTCCCATGGTGTCCTCCTCGGGAAAGGTGCGTGCGACGACTCCGCACGCACGCGGCCCGTGGCCAATCGTAATGTGCGGAGTGCGGCTGTTCACGGCGTATTGAGAGACGTACAGTCACGAAATGTGACCTCAGTAATCACGCTCCTCACCGACTATGGGCTCGAAGATGGCTATGTGGCGGCTTGTCACGGAGTGATCGCCGGAATCGCCCCGGAGGCGCGGGTGATCGACATGTGCCACCTGATTCCCTCGGGTGATGTACGGCGTGGCGCGGCGGTTCTCGCCCAGACCATCCCGTACCTCCCCGTCGGCATCCACATCGGCGCGGTCGATCCGAGCGCGGGCGGTGCCCGGCGCGCGGTGGCCGTCGAGGCGGGCGGCCGGGTGTTCATCGGCCCCGACAACGGGGTGCTGTCGTGGGCGGTGCGCGCCAGCGGCGGCGCCGAGGCCGCCTACGCGATCAGCAACGAGGAGCACTTCCTGCGGCCGGTCTCCCCGACCTTCCACGGGCGCGACGTCTTCTCGCCGGTCGCCGGGCGGCTGTGGGGCGGGCTGAGACCGTCGGACCTGGGGCCGGAGGTGCCGGTCGGCCGGCTGGTCACGCTGCCGGAGCCGACCTCGCTGCTGCGCGAGGGGGCGGTGGAGGGCGAGGTCGTCTCGGTCGACCGCTACGGCAACACCCAGCTCTCGATCGCGGCCGGCGACCTGCACGCGCTGGGCGTGCGGGTGGGCGACACGCTGGGGGTCTGGCTGGGCCGGCGGCAGCTCGCGCTGCCGTACCGGGAGACGTTCGCGGCGGTGCCGCCCGGGGAGCTGGTGGCGTTCGCGGACTCGGCGGGGCTGATCGCGATCGCGGTCAACTCCGGTGACGCAGCGCAGCGGCTGGGGCTCCCACCTGGAGCGCATGTCCGACTTTCGCCTACTTCTTAGTACGAAAGCACATAGATCGGAATTACTCCGCGTATCGGGCTGTTTACCGAAGCGTCGGAAACAATCAGCGGTCACGTGTCAGAATGCAACGCGCGGGCGTCCCCCTCCTGCCCTCCCGAGGTCGACGTGTACCAGCTGTCGGTTGTGCTGCTCTCCATAATGTCCGCGATCTGGCCCGCGCCGGAGCCGCCCGTGTCAGAGCGCTGGCACGCGTGGCCCGTCTCGCAGATCTTCCCCGCCACCGTGCCCGGGGTCAGCCCGTCGGGGGCACGCGTCACGTACGTGCTCGCCGGGGTCGCCCCCGAGGCGCCCTGCCGGACGGCTTTCCAGCCCGCCGCCGTCCGGCGAGGCTGCCGCGTGGCCCTGCGCGCCACGTACGCCGACAGCACGCAGACGTTCGTGGCCACCGTGGGCATCGCCGTGCTCGACGCGCCCGGACGCGGCTACTACCGCGCGGGGCGGCCCGCGACCGTGCTGCCGGTGGCCTTCCCCCAGGGGCCGGCCGAGCGCTTCGGCCGGCGGCAGTACTTCACCGGGGTGGTGCTCAGGTCCGACGAGCGTTACGTGGTGGCGACGGCCGCCGGGTACGCCGACGGCCGGTTGTACCGGCCGGGTGACCGCGTCGTGCCCCGGTTGCGCGCCACGGCGCGGCAGCTCGCCGCGGAGCTGCATCGGACGCTGACCCGATGATCAGGCTCGCCGTCCCCGTCCTCATCACCGCGCTGGTGCTGGGGACCGTCCCGGCGAGCGCCACCGACGACGTGGGCGAGGCCGCCCGGGCCGGGCAGTGGCAGCTCGCCGCGATGCGGCTGCCCGACGCGTGGCGGACGAGCAGGGGCGAGGGCGTGATCGTCGCCGTCCTCGACACCGGCGTGAACGGCCGCCACCCCGACCTGGAGGGCGCCGTGGTCCAGGGCCCCGACCTGACCGGGACGGCCAAGGGCCTGTGGGGGCGGCACGGGACCGCCATGGCCAGCCTGATCGCCGGACGCGGGCACGGCGACGAGCACAGGGGCGGCGTGATCGGGGTGGCGCCCGCGGCCAGGGTGATGTCCATCCGGGTCACGCTGGAGAACGGCGACCCGCTGCGCGAGCAGCAGCGCTCCGGCGGGCGCGACGCGCTGGCCAAGGGCATCCGGTACGCCGTCGACCACGGGGCCGGCGTGATCAGCATGTCGCTGGGCGGCGGCAGCGGCACGTGGGAGGGCTCACCCTCCGAGGAGGAGGCCATCCAGTACGCGATCGCGCGGGGCGCCGTGCTGGTGGCCTCGTCGGGCAACGACGGCGGCACGACCAACAGGAAGAACTTCCCCGCCGCCTATCCCGGGGTGATCGCCGTGGGGGCGGTGGACCGGGAGCTGCGGGTGGCCGCGTTCTCCAACAGGCAGGACTACCTCTCGGTGGTCGCGCCGGGGACGGAGATCGTCACGGCCGACGCGCGCGACTCGTACGTGGTGAGCGACGGCACCAGCTCGGCGGCGGCCATGGTGGCGGGCATCGCGGCCCTGATCAAGTCGGCGTACCCGGGCCTGTCGCCGTACCACGTGCGGACGGCCATCGAGCTCGGCACCAAGAGGCAGCCGGCCGACGGCCACAGCCCCGCCTACGGGCACGGGGTGGCCAACGCCCTGCTCGCCCTGCGCGAGGCCGCCCGCCTGGACCTGCCCGGCTCCGGCCTGGCCCGCCCCGGCCCGTACTTCGGCGACGGCCCTCCGCCCGCCTCCCGGGGGCCGGTGGTGGCGGGCATGGTGATGCTGGCGGCGGCGATGTCGGCCCGCATCCTCGTCCGCCACCGCAAACGCCGCACCTGACCGGCCCGGAGGTCCGCGGAACGCGCACCCTCCTCCACCCTAGCAAGCGCTTGTGCGATACTGGCCGCATGACGTTAGCGATCGAGGGCTGGTTCGCCGTCGACGAGGACGGCGTCTTCCTCCTGGGCACCCGCTGCGCGACCTGCGGCACCGTCACCTTCCCGCCCAGGACCGGCCTCTGCCCCAACCCGCACTGCGACGGGACCTCGACGGAGACCGTCCGGCTCCCCCGCCGCGGCAGGGTCTGGTCCTACACGAACGCCTGCTACCCGCCCCCCGCCCCGTACGTCGCCGCGGAGCCGTACGTGCCGGTGACGCTGGCCGCCGTCGAGCTCGACGAGGTGGGGATCGTGGTGCTCGGCCAGGTCAAGGGCCTCACGGTGAACGAGCTCGAAGTGGGCATGGAGCTGGAGCTCACCGCCGGGCCGCTGTCCGACGGACCTCTGGTGTGGATGTGGGAGCGAGTCTCATGAACGTGGTGGTGCTGGGCGTCGGGATGCATCCGTGGGGCAAGTGGGGCCGGCCCTTCCTGGAGTACGGCGTGGCGGCCGCCCGCGCGGCCCTGCGGGACGCCGGGGTGGCGTGGACCGACGTGGAGTTCGTGGTCGGGGCGGACACGATCAGGAACGGCTACCCCGGCTTCGTCGCGGGCGCCTCCTACGCGCAGGCGCTCGGCTGGTCGGGCGCCAGGATCGCCTCCTGCTACGCGGCCTGCGCCTCCGGCGCCCAGGCCGTGGACATCGCCCGCACCCGCATCCTGGCGGGCCTGTGCGACGTGGCGCTGGTGGTCGGGGCGGACTCCACCCCGAAGGGCTTCTTCAAACCGGTCGGCGGCGACCGCCCCGACGATCCGGACTGGCTCCGCTTCCGCCTGCTGGGCGCCACCAACCCCGCCTATTTCGCCCTGTACGCCCGCCGTCGCATGGCCGTGCACGGCTCGACCCCGGCCGACTTCGCCGCCGTCAAGGTCAAGAACGCGCTGGCCGGCTCGCTCAACCCCATGGCCCGCTACCGCAAGCCCGTCACCGCCGAGGAGGTGCTGGCCTCGCCCGTGGTCGCCGACCCGCTGCACCTCATGGACATCTGCGCCACCTCGGACGGAGGCGCCGCGGTGGTCCTGGCCTCGGAGTCCTACGCCCGCCGCCGGGGCCTGCGGGCGCCGGTGCGCCTGGCCGCGGTCTCCACCGTCACCCCGACCTTCCCCAACACGATCCTGGAGCTGCCGAACTTCGCCACCGACTCCCGCGCCGCCGTACCCGCCCCGGAGAGGCCCTTCAGGGCGGCGATCGCGCACGCGGCATACGAGGAGGCGGGAGTGGGACCTGAGGACGTCTCACTGGCGGAGGTGTACGACCTCTCCACGGCCCTGGAGCTGGACTGGATGGAGGACATCGGCCTGTGCCCGCCCGGGGAGGCCGCCAAGCTGCTGCACGACGGGGAGACGGCGCTCGGCGGCCGGATCCCGGTCAACCCCTCGGGCGGCCTGGCCTCCTTCGGCGAGGCGATCCCCGCCCAGGCGATCGCCCAGCTCTGCGAGCTGACCACGCAGCTGCGGGGCGGGGCCGGCGACCGCCAGGTGCCCGCAGCCCGCGTCGGCCTGGCCGCCAACCAGGGCCTCTTCGGCCACGGCTCGGCCCTCATCGTGACGACGTAGAAACGCGAAGACCCTCCGGGGGAGCTCCCTCGGAGGGTCTTCGGAGGCGTGTCAGCCCACGTGCACCACGTCGTGCGTCTCCGCGAAGTGGCAGGCGCTCTCGTGCCCGGTACCCGGCCGGATCTGCAGCAGCGGCTCCTCCTCGGCGCAGATCTCCTGCGCCTTCCAGCACCGCGTACGGAACCGGCATCCCGACGGCGGGTTCGCCGGGGACGGCGGGTCGCCCTGCAGGATGATCCGCTCCCGCTGCTCCCGGCCCTCGGGGTCGGGCACCGGCACTGCCGACAGCAGCGCCTGCGTGTACGGGTGCGCGGGCTTGTCGTAGATCTCGGCGTCCTTCCCGAGCTCCACGAACTTGCCCAGGTACATCACGCCCACCCGGTCGGAGATGTGCCGCACCACCGACAGGTCGTGCGCGATGAAGATGTACGCCAGGTCGAACTCGTTCTGCAGCCGCTCCAGCAGGTTGATCACCTGCGCCTGGATGGACACGTCCAGGGCCGAGACCGGCTCGTCACAGACGATGATCTCCGGCTGAAGCGCCAGCCCACGGGCGATGCCGATGCGCTGCCGCTGCCCTCCGGAGAACTGGTGCGGGTAGCGGTTGATGTGGTCGGGGTTGAGACCGACGACCTCCAGCAGCTCCTGCACCTTCTTGCGGCGGTCGCCGCGCGGCGCCACCTCGCTGTGGATCTCGAACGGCTCGCCGATGATGTCGCCGACGGTCATCCGGGGGTTCAGCGAGGTGTAGGGGTCCTGCATCACCATCTGGATGTTGCGGCGCATCCTCTTGAGCTCGCCGCCCTTGGCCTTGGCGATGTCACGCCCGTTGATCCGCACCGAGCCCGAGGTGGGCCGCTCCAGCGCCATCAGCACCTTGGCGAGGGTGGACTTGCCGCAGCCCGACTCGCCCACGATGCCCAGCGTCTCGCCCCTGTGCAGGTCGAACGACACGCCGTCGACGGCCTTGATCGCGCCGATCTGCCGCTTGAAGAGGATGCCCTGGGTCAGCGGGAAGTGCTTGACCAGATCGCGTACCTCGAGGATGCGCTCACCGTTCGCCATCGAGGACCTCCCTCCAGTAGTGGCACGCACTGCCTCGGGTGCCGCTGATCTCGTGGAGCGGGGGGGCGTCGGTCACGCAGTCGTCCTGCCGGTAGGGGCACCGGGGATTGAACGCGCAACCGGACGGCAGGGCGAGCAGGTTGGGCGGCAGACCCTTGATCGCGTACAGTTCCTGGCCCTTGAGGTCGACCCGGGGGATCGACTCCAGCAGGCCCTTCGTGTACGGGTGCGCCGGACCCTTGTAGATGTCGTGCACGGGGGCGTTCTCCACGATGCGCCCCGCGTACATGACCGCGATCTTGTCGGCCACATCGGCCACGACGCCGAGGTCGTGCGTGATCAGGATCAGGCCCATCTGGCTCTCGCGCTGCAGATCGGCCAGCAGCTCCATGATCTGGGCCTGGACGGTCACGTCGAGGGCCGTGGTCGGCTCGTCCGCGATCAGCACCTCGGGGTCCAGCGCGATCGACATCGCGATCATGATGCGCTGGCGCATGCCCCCGGAGAACTGGTGCGGATAGTCGTTCACGCGCTGCCTGGCGGCCGGGATGCGGACCCGGTCCATCAGCTCGATGGCCTTCTTCATGGCGTCGCGCTTGGACATGCCGCGGTGCACCCGGAACATCTCGCTGATCTGCCAGCCCACGGTGAACACCGGGTTGAGCGCGGAGAGCGCGTCCTGGAAGATCATCGCGATGCGCTGGCCGCGCACCTGCGTGCGCGCCTCCTCCGACAGCTTGAGCAGGTCGGTGCCCTTGAAGCGGATCTCCCCCTTGGGGATGACCGCCGGCGGCATGTCGAGAATGCCCATGATCGCCTGCGCGGTCACGGACTTGCCGGAACCCGACTCGCCCAGCACCGCGAGCGTCTCACCGGGGCTGACCGTGTAGCTCACGCCGTTGACCGCACGGACGACCCCGGCACGCGTACGGAACTCCACGTGCAGGTTGTCGACCGCGAGCAGCGGTTGGTCGCCCAGCCCTCCCTCGGCGGGCAACACATCCGTTGACGTCTTCTTCACTTGATCCCCCCTTCTACCTGAGCTTCGGGTCGAGCGCGTCGCGTACGGCGTCGCCCATCATGATGAACGCCAGCACCGTGATGCTGAGGAACACGGCCGGGAACACCAGCGGCAGCGGTGCCTCCAGGAACCTGTTCCGCGCGTCGGCGATCATCAGGCCCCATGAGATGTCCGGTGACTGCACGCCCACGCCCAGGAACGAGAGCGCGGCCTCGGCGGCGATGAAGCCGCCCAGGTTGATGGTGGCCACGACGATGACCGGCGCCAGCGAGTTGGGCAGCAGGTGGCGGAACATGATCCGCCCCGCTCCCGCCCCCAGCGCCCTGGCCGCGACCACGAAGTCCTGGTTCTTCGCGGTGATCACGGCCGCTCGCATGATGCGGAAGGTCATCGGCCAGCCGAGCACCGCCAGCGCGAGGATGACCAGCATGATGCTGTTGGCCCGGCCGCGGAAGGTGGCGGCGATGAGCAGCGCGCCCAGAATCGGGGGGATGGCGAAGAAGATCTCGGTGAGACGCGACGACACCGTGTCGACCACGCCGCTGCGGAAGCCGGCCACCAATCCGAGCAGGCCGCCGATCAGGCTGGTGATGATCGTGGTGAGCACGCCGATCACGATGGAGTTGCGCGCACCGTAGATCGTCCTGGCGAAGACGTCGCACCCCAGGCTGTCCTTGCCGAACAGGTGGCCGGCGCTGGGCGGCTGCCTGGCCGTGGACAGGTCACAGGTCCTGGCGTTGTACGGGTCGATCGAGCTGAACAGCGACGGCCAGAACGACATGACGAGCAGGATCAGGATGATGATCACCGACACGATGAACATCGGCCGGCGCCTGAGGTCGTACCAGGCGTCGGTCCACAGGCTCGCGGGCTTGCCCTCCTTGCCCTGTTGCGCGGGCTCCGGGGCGGCGGCGACCGTGTCCGTGACCAGCGTCTGCGTCTCCGGGAGCCCGGGCCCGCCCGGCGGGATTGGGTTACTCATAGCGGATCCTCGGGTCGAGCACGGCGTACAACAGGTCGACGACCAGGTTGGCCAGGATGTAGATCAGCACCAGAACGGTGATGATTCCCACGACAACCGGTTGTTCTCGCAAGTAAACCGACTGGAAGAGTTGATTTCCAATCCCCGGGAGATTGAAGATCGTCTCCGTGATCACCGCGCCGCCCATCAGGTTGCCGAGGTCGGCGCCCAGATAGGTGACCAGCGGGATCAGCGCGTTACGCAACCCGTGCCTGCCGATGACGCGCCGTCTCGACAGGCCCTTGGCCGTGGCCGTGCGGATGTAGTCCGCTCTGAGCGTCTCCACCAGGCTGGTCCTGGTCAACCTGGTCAGGTACGCGATCGACGTCCCCGCGAGCACGAAGCCGGGCAGCAGATAGCTGCGCCAGCCCGCGAACGTGCCCGCGACCGGGAATATGTCCAGCCCGGTCCACTGCTTGAGCTTGACGCCCAGGAGCAGCTGCAGCACGAAGCCGGTGACCAGCGTGGGCACCGAGATGAGCAGCAGCGTGGAGGCGAGGATGGCGGTGTCGGTGGCCTTGCCGCGGCGCAGCGCCGCCCACAGGCCCAGACCGACGCCGATGAGCGCCTCCATCACGAGGGCGGTCACCGCGAGGTTCAGGGTGACCTGGAACTTGCCGGCCATGACCTGGGACACGGGGACGTCGGCGAAGTTCACTCCGAAGTCGCCGCGGAGAAGCACGCCGCTGATGTAGTACCAGTACTGCAGCAACAGCGGATCGTTGAGGTGATACTGCTCGCGCAGGACCTCGGCGACCGCGGGGTCCGGACGCTTGTCTCCGAACAACGCCGCGATGGGGTCCCCTGGCAGCGCGAAGACGATCATGAAGATAAGTAGGGTGGCGCCGAGCAGGACGGGTATCGCCTGGATCAAGCGCCTGATGACATAACGGCCCATACAAGCCCTCCGGTACATGACTTGGAGGCAGCCCTCGGAGCCCGTGGTTCACCGGGCACGAGTGGCTGCCTCCAAGCTCAGTCCTCCGGCGGGTGGACGGCAAGGGCCGTCCACCGCGCGAACGAACGTCAGGCCTTCTCGACCTCGGTCCAGTTAACCTGGTTGAGCAGGTTGAGCTTGACGTTCTTGACCTTCGAGGAGTACCCGAAGTTGCTCCGGTAGAAGTAAACCGGGATGTACGGGAGTTCCTTGATCAGGATGTCATCGGCCTGCTGGTAGAACTTCAGGCCCTCGGCGGCGTCCGCGGCCTGGTCACCCTTGGCGACAAGGGCGTCGAAGTCCTTGTTGGAGTAGCCGCCGTAGTTCGAACCGGTGCCGATGGAGCCGGTGCCGAAGATCGGGGTCAGGTAGTTCTCGGCCGACGGGTAGTCGATCGCCCAGCCCATGCGGAAGAGGCCCTTGTACTCCTTGGCGTCCAGAGCGTCCAGGATGCCCTGGAACTTCTCGAACGGCTTCGGCGTGACCTCGATGCCCAGGTTGGCGCGGAGGTTGTTGGCGACCGCCTCGATCCACTCCTTGTGACCACCGTCGGCGTTGTAGCCGAGCTCGATGGTCTTGGGGCCCTTGGCGGCGTCGTACAGCTTCTTGGCCTCGGCCGGGTTGTACGTGCACGCGTCGCAGGCGCCCTGGCGGTAGCCGGGGATGGCCGGGTTGATGAAGTCGTCAGCGGGGGCGCGGGTGCCGGAGAAGACCGTCTCGGTGATGGTCTTCCTGTCGATGGCCAGCGAGATGGCCTTGCGGACCTGCGGGTCCTTGAACTCGGGGTTGTACTGCAGCGGAACGCCGATGTAACCCACGGCGGCGTCGGGCTCGTCGTGGTAGCGGTCGCCGAGCACGGACTTGGCGGTGGCGATCGTCGACGGCGGCAGCGAGTCGTGGATGTCCAGGTTCTCGGCCTGCAGGTCGTTGAACGCGGTCTCGGAGCTCGTGTAGACCTTGAACTGGAGCTTCTTCCAGTTCTTCGGCTTGGCGCCCGGGAACTTGTCGTAAACCGTCAGGTCGATGGTCTGGTCGGTGCCCTTCTTGTAGGGCTTGTCGAGCTTGAACAGACCCTGGCCGGTCGGCTGCTCGCCGAAGGCCTGCGTCACCTTGCCGTCGGGGCCGATGGCCGACTTCGGCATCGGGTAGAACGCGGTGTAGCCCAGCATCGTCTTGAACTGCGAGAACGGTGCCGCGAGCGTCACTTCGAGCGTGGAGTCGTCGACGACCTTGAGACCCTTCATCTCCTTGGCCGCCGGCGTCTTGCCCTCACCCGGGTGGACGTCGTTGTAGCCGTCGACGCGCCCGAAGAAGTAGGACGAGCTCATGGCGTTGTCCTGCAGGGCCGCGTAGTTCCACGCGCGAGCGTAGTCGGCGGCGGTGACCGGCGTGCCGTCGTGCCACGTGTAGCCCGACTTCAGCTTGATCGTCCAAACCTTGCTGTCCGAGGTGGTGACCGACTCGGCCGCCTCCTCGACTGGCTGCTTGTTCTCGTCGTAGCGCACCAGCGGCGAGAACACTGCGGCGAGGACCTCGGAGCCTTCGGTCTCAGTCGTGTTCTGCGGGTTCAGGAGCTCCTGGGGCTCACCGATCTCCATGCGGACCGGCGTCTCCCCTCCGCCCCCGGCAGCAGTGCCGCCACTGTCCGAGGCACCGCCGCCACACGCGGCAACCGCGAGGGCGAGCAGCGCGGTACCGGCGACGATCTGTACGCCCTTAGTAACACGCATGGTGAAAGAATTCCTCCCTCTACAGGTGGGCGTAAGCGCTGAGCTGCGGTGATCGTGAGCAGCCTGACGGGGGGATCCTGGTTTTCCCCCCGGGTTTGGCTGACATGGTCAAACCAGCCGACGCCCTGCCAGTCGATCGCGACTATCCCTTACTACTTGCCACCAGGGAGTCTCTGGCGCGTTGCAGTTCGGTCACACGTGTGCCAATCCAGCGTCACAGACATTCAGCCCAGTAGGCAACAAATCGTACATAACCCCCGGAACCGGTACGGCCGGGACGTGAACAGCCGATGAAAATTACCCCCTACATGAGAGTGGTCGTGCCCTTGCCAGCGCACCGCGCCTCGCTGGGCTACGGTTGAGCAGGTCTTGACGGGACCTTGGGAACCGAGTGTCCCGAGACTCCGTCCAACTGACGCTGTCGCCAACCCGCGTGACAGGCACCTCACCGACCGGGATCCAATAGAGTCCTTGCCATGAGCCAGCCGGAATCCGCTGTCGCGGACGCCCAGGCGGGCGGCCGAAGCGGGCAGGAGCCGCTGGCCAAGCTCGCCAAGAGATACGGACTTCGCCGTGCCATCGCGCGGCCGAGGTTCCCTGTCTACATGCGCCAGCTCTGGGAGCGGCGACACTTCATCCTGACGTACGCGACCTCGCGCAACGTCTCGAAGTACACCAGCTCGGCTCTCGGCCAGCTCTGGCAGGTGCTGACCCCCCTGCTCAACGCCGGCATCTACTACGTGATGTTCGGCCTCATCCTGGGCGGCAAGGGCAACATCGAAAACTATCCCGCGTTCCTGCTGACCGGGATGTTCGTCTTCACCTACACGCAGCGGACCGTCACCGCGGGCGCCAAGTCGATCACGGGCAACCTCTCGATGATCCGCGCCCTGCACTTCCCCCGCGCGTCCCTCCCCCTGGCCTACACGATCCAGGAGCTGCAGCAGCTCGCCATCTCCATGGGCGTCCTCCTGGTCATCGTGATCATCACCGGCGAGCCCCCCACCCTGTTCTGGCTGATGATGCCGGTGGTGCTGCTCCTGCAGACGCTCTTCAACATCGGCGCGAGCCTGGTGATCGCCCGGCTGGGCGCCTCCATGCGTGACCTCAACCAGTTGCTGCCTTTCATCACGCGCACGTGGCTCTATGCCTCGGGTGTGTTCTTCTCCATCCAGGAGAAGGTCGTGGGCAGCGCCAAGCTCCCCCAGTGGGTCGCCGATGTGATGTATATGAATCCGGCGGCCGCCTTCATCGAGTGGATGCGGGACATCCTCATCGAGAACCACGCTGCCCCTCCGATGGTGTGGATGTCTTGCGTATTCTGGGCAGTGTTCGCACTCGGTTTCGGCTTCTGGTATTTCTGGCGGGCCGAGGAGAGGTACGGGCGTGGCTGAACTTACCAAGGAGCTGTCACAGGTGAAGGGCGAGACGCCCGCCGTCCCCGGCAAGGATGTGAGGGTGCATCCCGATCCGGAGCCCCAGGGCAAGCGGCCACTCGACGTCCCCACGGGCACTCCGACCGTCATCGTCGACGATCTCCACATCGTCTACCGCGTCTACGGCGCGGCCTCCGACTCCGAGAAGGGCAACGCGGTCAACGCCCTCACGCGCATCCTCAAGCGCCAGGGCCGCCCGCAGATGAAAGAGGTCCACGCCGTCAAGGGCGTGACCTTCGTGGCCTACCACGGCGACGCCATCGGCATCGTGGGCCGCAACGGCTCAGGCAAGTCCACGCTGCTGCGGGCCATCGCGGGCCTCCTGCCGCCGCACAAGGGCGCCGTCTACACCGACGGCCAGCCCTCGCTGCTCGGCGTCAACGCGGCCCTCATGCGCGAGCTCACCGGCGAGCGCAACATCGTGCTCGGCTGTTACGCCATGGGCATGACGCCCGCCGAGGTCCGCGAGAAGTACCAGGAGATCGTCGACTTCTCCGGCATCGACGAGTTCGTCCAGCTCCCCATGTCCACCTACTCCTCCGGCATGGGCGCCCGGCTCCGCTTCGCCATCTCCTCGGCCAAGACCCACGACGTCCTCCTCATCGACGAGGCCCTGGCCACGGGCGACCGCGAGTTCCGCAAGAAGAGCGAGGAGCGCATCCGCCAGATCCGCGAGTCCGCCGGCACGGTCTTCCTCGTGGCCCACGACCTCAAGGTCATCGAGGAGACCTGCAACCGCGTCATCTGGCTGCACAAGGGCAAGATCAAGATGGACGGCGACCCGAAGGAAGTCATCGCCGCCTACAACAAGGGCTGACCTCTCACCACGCCCAGGGCTCGGAGTCTCCCCCGCTCCGGCCCTCGTTCGCGTTACCGGTTACGGCGGTTACGGCCACAAACACCGACATCTCTGCCCGTGCATGCCCATGCCCGGGCTTTCGATCTTCTGTGCGAAACGCAGGCGACTGCAGTGGCAAAAGACTGACATCGAGGCGGCCGTTCCGATAGGATTCGAACGTCAATTCGATCCGAGGTACGCTGATGGAGTGGGAGCGCGCGATGGTGGAGCTTTCGGCCGCGATCGACCACCTGGCCACCGAGGACGTGGCCGAGATTCCCCGGATACAGCTCGCCGAGCAGCTGCTGGAGCTGCACTGGCAGATGGCCAGACTGCAGGCCCAGATAGCCCGGCGCACCGGCGTCCGCCTGCCCTGAGCCCCCGACCTGCCCGCAATCCCGACAATCACCCACTGCGCGGCCTGATCCGCCGGCCCGCGACGATCCCTTGAAGTCGTGCCCTCGGCCCGGCCACGCCGGCCCACGACAACCCCTCGGACAGCTGACAGCGCGCCGTGACGGCGGTCGGCCACGTGCGGGTCAGCGGGCGTCACCCTGGAGGCGCTCGGCCACGTGCGGCGGGTGGCGCCGCCCGTGCTCTGCCGTACGAGATGGGGGTTTTGACCTGCCCCCGGAGACGGAGAAGCGAAAAAGCCGCCGACCCCGGAGTCCGGGGTCGGCGGCGGGCTCGTGCGGCGCCGCTGCCCTGCAGTGGCGGCGCGCTGCGCGAACCAGGGCCTGGGCGCGTCCGCCCAGGCCCGATCATGAGACCTGCCCGCTTGCGCGGGGTCTTGCAACCCACGCGCGCCGGTGCCGTAGGCGCTCGGCACCTGTGAGCGCCTACGCCGGCCTGCCGCGTCGGTGTCAGCCCCTTACCGGCCTGTCACGCCGGCATGGCGGCGTTCCCATTCAGCCCCTTACCGGCCTGTCGCGCCGGCGTGGCGGTGTTCCCGGTCAGTCCCCGCCGACCTACCGCACCAGAGTGACGGCACCGGGACTGCCGCGCGGAACGAGCGGCACGCGGGCTGCCGTTCCAGCACGACGGCACGCGAGCTGCCACCTCGCGGCCACGACACCGGGCCTGCCGCGCCAGAGCGCCGGCAGTCGGCTTGCCGCGCCGGACCGGGCACGCGGTCTGCCGCGTCCGGAACCGGATGCGCGTGGCCACACGGGCTGCCGCGCTGGAACGTCGGCACCCGCTGGTCCCGGGAAAGGGAACACGCCGTTAAGGGAAGAGCTGGGGCGCGAACGGGGCCACCTCGAAACCGGTACGGCCGGTTCACGGGCGTCGGCACCTAGGACGCCCGCGAACCGTCATCCCGGCCCTCGACGAGCCGCCGCTCTACGGCGCCTCCATCGCGTCTGGTCGCGCTACTCGCTCTGGTCGTTCTAGTTGCGAATCCAGGACTCCCGCACCGAGCTCGTCAGCGCGTCGGCGGTCCATCCAAGCGCGGTCAGCACGTCACCGTAGGTGCCGGTGGCCTTGGTGCCGTTGGCGGACACGAACCCGGAGGCGTCCTCGACGAGCGGCGAGAGCTCGTCCATGGACGCTGCCTGCGCCGTGCCGGGCAGCGCCTCGATGACCGGAGCCATCTCGACCGGCGCCACCTGGCCGACCACCGGCGACAGCTCCTTGCTCGCGGCCTGCGGCAGGGCCTGCCGGGCCACCACGCCGAGGCCGGCCACGATGGACCCGGCCGACAGGGACTCGATGCCCTGGGTGGTGCTGTTCATGGTCTTGGCCGTGGCCGCGCTGGTGTCCAGGACGCTGGAGCCGGCACCCGGGAACAGGCTGTCGCTGGTCACCTTGTTCATCGCGTCACCGACGGACATGCCGAGCACGCCCGTCGTCGTGTCGTATGCGCCGCGCAGGGTCGTCCCATCGGACACGACCTGGCCGGCCCCCTGCTTGCCTGCCTTCACCGAGGTCGCGGCGGGCTGGGCCATACGTGCCGCGCCCGTCAGGGCGGGCACGGGCAGGGACTCGGTCAGGCCCCCGCCGCCGAGCGAGAACCCGCCGACGATCGGCGACAGCTCCGGCAGCGGACCGCCGAAGTTGGTGACGTCCTCTGCCGCGTTCGGCGTGGTGCTGCTGCCGTTGTAGTGGGCGGGCCCCTGCTGGTTCTCGGCTGCGATGTCGCGCTCGACGTCCGTCATCGGGCGGCTGGGCCGCGCGGCGGACTTGGGCTGGCTGACGCCGCCCAGCAGCCCGTTCAGCGGGACGCCGCCGACGAGGCCGCCCAGCAGGCTGTCGGTGAGGCTGCCGCCCAGCAGGCCGTCGAGCGGGCTGCCGGTGCCACCGCCCGAGCCCACGTAACCGGCGGCGTTGTGCCGGACTTCTGCTTGCGCCGGAACGGCCAAAGCCGCCGCCAAGCCGAATGCTGTGACGGCGACCGCCGTCTTGACTACTCGATTCATGATTGCCTTCCCGGCTCGTGATCGATCGCTCTCGAATGCGGTGGAAATGCGAATCGATAACCCCCGAATGCCGTGGCGGGCGCGCTATGGGCACCACACGAAGCGTGCCGTCACGGCTGAGCTACGCCAGCAGTTCTATCACTCGCTGTGATCGGCCGCAGGCGCATGAATGCCCATGTAGCAGGGGTTTGCAGGCCGGTTACCGAGTAAGGGGAGAGCGTTGAGCGGGGAGACAAAACGGGAAATAGATGGGTCTAGTTTCCAATATTGCGCGCGTTCGGTTCGGTGTCACGAGCGCGCCGGTTCTGGACCGCGTACGGGAAGCTTTGGATCGCGTACACGAAAACTTGGAGTGGTTCCTCGGAATTTACCTGCCCGACGGCCCGTGAACAAAGGGTCGCGAAAACAAATGTCACGGGCCGCGGGCGCGGATTTTCGGTCGCGTGGGCGCGGGCGACCGGTCAGACGGGCAGCAGCGCGTCGGCGGGCTCGAACGGGAACCGTTCGGCGAAGGCCGGGCGCAGATCCGTCAGCCAGACCGCCGACGGGTCGTAGCGCGCGAAGAACGGCCGCCCCACCAGTGAGGGGTCGCGCGCCTGGATGAAGTGGAGCATGAACACCTGCTCTCCCGCGATCTCGGTGACGCCGTCGACGCACACCTTGCCCGGCGTGGCCGACATCGACGGCCCGCGGACCGTGCGGCAGAGCCCGGAGACGCTCGAGTACGCGTCCCTGAAGATCTCGAACGCGCGCGCCAGCGGCACCGCGAAGTAGTCCTGCGGGCCGGTGTCGCGCTCGACGAACATGTAATAAGGAATCATCCCCATCCTGAGCTGCCGTCGCCACATGTGCGACCACACGGCAGGGTCGTCGTTGATGGACCGGATCAGCGGCGCCTGGGTCCTGATGGTGGCCCCGCTGCCGAGGATGCGTTTGACGGCCGACTCCACCAGCGGCGACTCCAGCTCGCGCGGGTGCGTGAAGTGGGCCATGAACGCGAGGTTCTTGCCCGCGTTCACCACCTCCTCGAACAGCCCGAGCGTGGCGTCGGCGTCGGGGTCGGTGGTGAAGCGCTGTGGCCAGTAGGCCAGCGCCTTGGTGCCGATCCTGATGGACTCGAGCTGCTCCAGATCCAGCAACGGCTCGATATATCGCCTGATGACGGGCTCACCCATGATCATCGCGTCGCCGCCGGTGATCAGGACGCTGGTGATCTCGGGATGCTGGCGAATGTAGGCCACCATCTGGTCGATGTCGTCGGAGGCGAACTTCAGGTCCGCGTCACCGACGAACTGCGCCCATCTGAAGCAGTACGTGCAGTACGCGTGACAGGTCTGCCCCTGCTTGGGGAAGATCAGCGCGGTCTCTGAATACTTGTGCTGCATGCCGGGCACCGGCTCGTCGCCCATCTTCGGGACGTTGAGCTCCTTCTGGCCCGCGGGGTGCGGGTTGAGCTGTGCGCGTACCCGGTTCGCCTCCGCCTGGATCTCGCTGTTCGGCGCCTCGGCCTTGAGCAGGTCCGCCAGCCGGGCGACGTCGGTCGCGGGGAGCATGTCCTCCTGCGGGAAGACGAGCCGGTAGATGGGGTCGTCGGGCGCGGCCGACCAATCTATGAGTTCATCGACGACATAGGCGTTGGTCCGGAACGGCAGCACCGTGGCGACGGCGCGGACCTTCAGCCGCTCCTCGTCGCCCAGCCCCGCACGCTTCAAGAGCTCGTCAAGGTGCTTGGACGTGTACGCCTTGAAGCGTCGCGTGCCAGCTTGGTTCAAGATCACTAGGCCGTTCCCATCTTTTTTGTTCGATCGGGTGTAAACCTCACGACCCTGTCGCGCGTCTACGGTTCTTAATACCCGGACGCTGTCAGGCACGTCAGCGGTTCCGCTGGACTCCAAGTTTTCCTTGAGGTTTGCGGGCACTCGCGACATATCGCGATTAGGCATACACTGATTTACCGTGACTCATGACCCTGACCAGCGGGCCTCAGACGCCGACCGTGACCGCGTGGCCGCGGTCCTCTCAGAGGCCCTCGCCACAGGTAGGCTCACCAGCGTCGAGCACGCCGACCGCCTGGACGTCGCCTACGCGGCGAAGACGGTGGGCGAACTCGTCCCCATCACCCGGGACCTGCCCGAGGTGTCCGCGTCCAACGTGCCCGCCGCCATCGAGCAGCAGGTCATCGACTCGAAGTTCAGCAAGATCGTCCGCAAGGGGCGGTGGGTGGCCTCCCGCAACACCCGGCTGTCCGCCCGCTTCGGGGCCCTCATCATCGACCTCTCGGACGCGGTGCTGCCCGGCCGCGAGATCACCATCGAGACCGATGCCTGGTTCAGCAAGCTGATCGTGCGCGTTCCGGACAATGCGCATGTGATCGACGAGGGCAGCTCGATGTTCGGCAAGCGCAACGTGACGGGCGGCTCGGAGGCCGACGGGCCGTTGATCCGGATCACGGGGGCGTCGAAGTTCTCCAAGGTGATCGTGTCGCGCGGAATGGACGACTGGAACCTCCACTGATCGCCCCCGCCCTCCACAACCCAACGCTTCCACCGGGCGCGGCAATTGCAGACCGGGCAAGCGGAGGCGCGGCATCCCAGGGCGAGCGTCCCAGGCGGGCAAGCGCAGGCGCGGCGTCCCTTGGGCAGGCGAGCGCAGGGCGGGCGGGGAGCGGGCGGTGGGATTTGGTGGGGGTCGGCGAGACTGGAGGGGGCCTTCGGGGGAACCAACAGGGCCTACCCGCCGGTTAACCTGGCATCTGCCTTGCCTACGATGCGGACATACCGAGCCCGCGTTCCGGTCAAGCCGTGGCGGCGGGTTCGAGGCCGTACGAGGTGATCATTGTCCGACAGCAGGCCCATCGCGATCGACGCCATGGGCGGCGACCACGCACCGCACGAGATCGTGGCGGGAGCGGTGCACGCCGTGCGGGAACGCGGCCTGTCCGTCGTGCTCGTCGGCTCGCCCCGCGTGCTCTACGAGGCGCTCGCCGACCACGACGCCACCAAGGAGGTCCCGATCGTACGGGCCGAGGAGGCGCTGGCCATGGACGAGGGCGCGCTGGCGAGCCTGCGCCGGCCGCGTTCGAGCATCGCCGTCGCCTGCCACCTCGTACGCCGCGGCGACGCCGGCGCGGTCGTGTCCGCGGGCTCCACGGCGGGCATCGTGGCCACCGGCAGGCTACGGCTCAAAGGCCAGCAAGGGGTGCTCAGACCGGCCATAGCGGTCGCCATCCCCACCCTCCCCAACCCCACCCTGCTCATCGACGCGGGCGCGAACGCCGAGGTCAAGCCGGAGATGCTGGTGCAGTTCGCCCATCTGGGGTCGGCCTACGCCGAGCTGGCGTACGGCACCGAGGCGCCCCGGGTCGGCCTGCTCACGATCGGCAGCGAGGCCGAGAAGGGCAACAAGCTCGTCAAACGCGCGCACGAGCTGCTGCTAGCCTCCCCCGGCCTCCGGTTCGAGGGGAACATCGAGGGACATGACCTGCTGACCGGCAAGGTGGACGTGATCACCACCGACGGGTTCACCGGGAACGTGGCGCTGAAGACCATGGAAGGCGCGGTCCGCTACGCCTTCTCCGAGCTCAGGCAGGCCGTCACCGACAGCAGGCTGGCCAGGCTGGGCGCCGCGATGCAGCGCTCGCGCATCCGCGAGCTGCGCCGCCGCCTCGACCCCGAGGCGTACGGGGGCGCCGTGCTGCTCGGCCTGAACGGCACCGTCGTGATCGCCCACGGCTCGTCCAGGGCCGACGGGATCAGCGCGGCCTGCAAGCTGGCGGCCGACCTGTCCTCAGCCGGAATCGTGGCCCGCATCGGCGACAAGATCGCTGTTACACATCGCTCCCACAGATTGTGGTGAGCCCGTAGGGTGTGACCGATCCACAGAAACAGGGGGTTATGTGGACCGGCTCTCCACGGTGACCAACGGGCTCACTTCGGCGCAGGTGGCGGGGGCGAAGGCCAACCATGTTCCGCGGCGGTCGAGCAGGTCGCTCAGCGCGATCGTCAGGGCGAACGTCTTCACCCTGTTCAACCTCGTCATCGGCGTGCTCTGGGCACTGGTCCTGATCTTCGGCGAGTGGCAGGACAGCCTGTTCGGCCTGGTCATCGTGGCCAACGTGCTGATCGGCATCATCCAGGAGCTACGTGCCAAGCGTACGCTCGACAAGCTCGCGGTGATCAACGAGGCCCCCGTCAGGGTCCGGCGGGACGGCGAGGAGCGGCTGGTCCAGCCCCGCCACGTGGTCTTAGGCGATCTGATCCTGCTCGGCCCCGGCGACCGCCTGCTGGTGGACGGCGAGGTGGTGGAGTCCGACGGGCTCGAGGTGGACGAGTCGCTGCTGACCGGCGAGGCCGATCCCATGCACAAGCAGCCCGGCGACCAGGTGCTGTCGGGCAGCTTCGCCGTGGCGGGCGCGGGCGCGTTCGTGGCCACGCGGGTCGGCACCGACGCGTACGCGGTGAAGCTGGCCGAAGAGGCGAGCAAGTTCCACCTCGCCCATTCCGAGCTGCGCGAGGGCGTGGCGAACTTCATCAAGTACATCACCTGGCTGGTCATCCCGATCGGCGCCCTGCTGATCTACAGCCAGCTCAAGCACTCCGCCGACTTCGGCACCGCGATCACCGGAGCCGTCGCGGGCATCGTCACCATGATCCCCGAGGGGCTGGTGCTGATGACCTCGATCGCGTTCGCCGTCGGCGTCGTACGGCTGGGCCGGCGCAAGTGCCTGGTTCAGGAGCTGCCCGCGATCGAGGGCCTGGCCAGGGTGGACGTGCTGTGCCTGGACAAGACGGGCACGCTCACCGCCGGCGGCATGGACCTCGACCAGGTGCTGCCCCTCGGCGACGGCCACCCGGTCGAGGACGCCCTCGCCGCCCTGTCCCACCTCGACCACTCGCCGAACGCCACCGCCCAGGCCATCCGGTCCCGCTACCCGGGCGCCCGGGACGGGTGGACGGCCGGTGAGACGGTGCCGTTCTCGTCGGCGCGCAAGTGGAGCGGGGCCGACTTCGGCGAGCGGGGCGCGTGGCTGCTGGGGGCGCCGGACGTGCTGCTCGACGGCGGGGACGCCTACGACAGGGCCGCCGGTCTGGCCGCCACCGGGGCCCGCGTGCTCGTGCTGTGCCGCGTCCGCACCCTGCCCGCGCCTCAGACGGGACCCCGATTCACACCCGGGGACGGCAACGACGGCGGCAGCTCAGGGCCCGGCGCGGAGCGCGGCGACGGCTCACCAGTCGACGAGGAGCGCGGCGGCGGGGGCGTCGAGGCGGTGGCGATCGTCACGCTCAAGCAGCGCGTCAGGCCCGATGCCCACGAAACCCTCCGCTACTTCGCCAAGCAGGGCGTCACCGTCAAGATCATCTCCGGCGACAACCCGGTCGCGGTCTCCGCCATCGCCGCCGGCCTCGAGATCCCGGACGCGCACCGTTCGATCGACGCCCGCGACCTCCCCTACGACGACCAGGCCAAGCTGGGCGAGCTCCTCGACTCCCACACCGTCTTCGGCCGCGTCAGCCCCCAGCAGAAGCGCCAGTTCGTCACCGCGCTCCAGGCCAGGGGCCACACCGTGGCCATGACCGGCGACGGCGTCAACGACGTGCTCGCGCTGAAGGACGCCGACCTGGGTATCGCGATGGGCGCCGGCAGCCCGGCCACCAAGGCGGTCGCGCAGGTGGTGCTGCTCGACGACAAGTTCGCCACGCTGCCGCACGTCGTTGGCGAGGGCCGGCGGGTGCTGGCCAACATCGAACGCGTCTCCAACCTGTTCCTCACCAAGACCTTCTACGCGATCGTGCTGTCGCTGCTGGTCGGCGTGGCGGGGGTCATGTTCCCGTTCGCGCCCCGCCACTCCACCCTGACGAACGCCCTGACCATCGGCGTTCCCGCGCTCTTCCTGGCGCTCGCGCCCACGTTCGAGCGTTCGAAGCCGGGGTTCGTCCCCAGGGTGCTGCGCTTCGCCGTACCCGCCGGGGTGCTGTGCGCGGCGGCGGTGCTGCTGTCGTTCTGGGCCGCCCACAGCGGCACGTCCACGCTCGTCGAGAACCAGACGTCGGCGGTGATCGCGCTCTTCCTCACCACCTGGTGGGTGCTCGTGCTGATCGCCAGGCCGCTCAACTGGTGGCGGATCGCGCTGGTCGCCGCGATGGCGGCGGCGTTCGCGATCGGGTTGACGATCCCGTTCGTACGGCATTTCTTCGCCCTCGAACCCGGCGGCATCGGCAACAGTCTGACCGCCGTCGGCATCTCGCTCGTGGCGGCCGTAATGATAAGCGTCGCTGTCAAGGTCGCCGGTACCCTTAGAACATGACCGACCCGCAGATAGTGCTCACCGAACGCGTCCAGCAGGCGCTGGCCCGCGCGTTCGGCCAGGAGCACGCCGACGCAGATCCGCTGATCCGGCCCTCCCAGTTCGCCGACTTCCAGGCGAACGTCGCGATGAGCCTGGCCAAGCGACTGCGACGGGCGCCGCGGGAGGTCGCCGAGGCGATCAAGGCGGAGCTGTCCGACTTCCCCGGCACGATCGAGGTCAGCGGCCCCGGCTTCCTCAACATCACCCTCGAAGACTCGTGGATCGAGTCCGAGGCGACGCGGATGCTGGCCGACCCGCGCCTCGGCGCCGGCACGATCACGCCGTCGCAGACCGTGGTGATCGACTACTCCGCGCCCAACGCGGCCAAGGAGATGCACGTCGGCCACCTGCGTACGACGATCGTGGGTGACTCGCTGGCCCGCCTGCACGAGCACCTCGGCAACACCGTGATCAGGCAGAACCACCTGGGCGACTGGGGCACGCCGTTCGGCATGCTCATCGAGCACCTGCTCGAGATCGGCGAGGAGGCCGCGGTCGCGCAGCTGGAGGCCGGCCAGGGCACGGAGTTCTACCAGGCGGCGCGGGCGAAGTTCGACGGCGACGACGCGTTCAGGCAGCGCGCCCGGGTGCGGGTGACCACGCTGCAGTCGGGCGACCCCGAGACGATGCGGGTGTGGCACGTGTTCATGGACGCCACGGTCCGCTACTTCAACAAGGTCTACCAACTGCTCGGTGTCACGCTGACCGACGCCGACCTCGCCGGCGAGAGCATGTACAACCCCATGCTCCAGAAGACGTGCGACGACCTTGAGGCGTCGGGGGCGGCGGTGATCAGCGACGGCGCGCTCTGCGTGTTCCCGCCCGGCTTCACCGGCTCCGACGACAAGCCGCTGCCGCTGATCATCAGGAAGAGCGACGGCGGATACGGGTACGCCACCACCGACATGGCGGCGATCCGCTACCGCGTCCACGACCTGAAGACCGAGCGCATCCTCTACGTCGTGGGCAACGAGCAGGCGCTGCACTTCCGGATGGTGTTCGCCGCGGCGCGGCTGGCCGGCTGGCTGCCCGAGTCGGTCTCGGCCGAGCATGTCCAGATCGGCATGATGCTGGGCAAGGACGGGCGCAGGTTCAAGACCCGGTCCGGCGAGTCCGTCAAGCTGATGGACCTGCTCCAGGAGGCCATCGAACGGGCCAGGGCGGCCATCGCCGACCGGGGCTACGACGAAGCCACCACGACGGAGATCGCGCACGCCGTCGGCATGGGCGCAGTGAAATATGCCGATTTGTCGGTCAGCCACGACAGCGAGTACGTCCTGGACTTCGACCGCATGCTCAGCTTCACCGGCAACACCGGCCCGTACATGCAGTACGCCACCGCCAGGATCCGCTCCATCTTCCGCAGAGCGGGCGTGACCCCGGCGGACGCGACGGGCCCCATCGTGCTGACCGCCCCGGCCGAACGCGCGCTGGGCCTGCACGTGCTGGGCTTCGGTGAGCTGATCTCCCAGGTCACCGCCGAATCCGAGCCGCACCGGCTGTGCAACTTCCTGTTCCAGACCGCCAGCCTGTTCAGTACGTTCTACGATGAGTGCCCGGTGACCAAGGAAGGTGTCGACCCGGAGACCAGGCAGCACCGGCTGGCCCTGTGCAAGCTGGTCCTGGACGTCCTGGAGAAGGGGCTCGATCTTCTGGGTGTCCCCGTTCCGGAGCGTATGTAACAGGCAGTTGCCTCAAAGTCCGCAGATCCGCCGTGGGCGCGTCTTCACCTGGTTGGCGCGCCCGAACGGCTAGGCTTTACGCGGTCATGAATTGAGGCCGAAATGGGGGAGTTCTCTGCCTTGAGCACGGACCTGACTGCGAGCCCCCATGCACCTACGGAGTTGCATCGCTACGCTGAGGCGCTGCTCGCTCACCTCGCCGCCAAGGGCGCCGCCCCTCCCGCCGCACCAGATTTTCGCGATATACCCGGCTATTGGCTGCCTCCGGCCATCGAAGCGCTGGTCGCCATCCTCGCGGGCGAGGACCCGCTGGAGCCCCTGAGCAGGGCCGCCGGGCGTGACCAGCAGCAGACCGCGCTCTTCCTCTGCCTGGCCCTCGCGGTTTCCGGGCAGGGCAGTCGCATCCACGCCTCCTGGCTCGGCACCGCCTTCGGCGAGCTCTCGCTCGACCGGCCGGTCTCCCACGGCCAGCGCTCGCTCTGGCTGGCCGCCGCCCGGGGGGCGTACGGCCCCGCCGGCAAGATCTTCGTGCTGCGCAAACTCGACGCCCTGGCCGTGCAGGAACACACCGACCCGGAGCAGTGGGTGCAGGCGCTGGTGCCGGGCGAGCCCTCGGTCGTGGTGCCGCCGTCCCTGGTCGACTTCCCCGAGATGGCCGAGATCCCCGAGCTGGCCAGACCCGCCATGGCGGCCGCCCGCCTCGCGCGGCTGCGCGGACGGTGCGCCGAGATCACCTCGACGCGCCAGACCGAGCAGGACCCCGTCGTCTCGCTCGACAACAGCTCCGGCAGCCCGGCCGCCAGCTGGGCCGAGGACGAGCCGCTCGCCATCCTGCGCTCCCTGATCGGCCTGGGCGGCCCGGCCGGCCCGATGGCCTCGCTCAACGCGTACCTGCTCGAAGACCTCCGCCCCAACTCCGACCCGCACCTGGCGGCGATCGCCCTGCACGTGGCGGGGCCGATCCTGCGTGGCGTGGCCGAGGAGCTCGAAGCCGACAGCCGCCTCGCGCCGCCCACCACGCTCACCGTCGCCCTTCTCGGCCACCGCATCCACCTGCGCCCGGAGGGCCCCGAGGCCTCGTCGCTGGCCGCGGCCGAGACGGCGATCCTCACGGACGGCGTCGTGCCCCGGCCGCGTCCGTGGGCTGCCATGCTACTGATCGTGGCCGGCATCGCCTGCCTCGTCGGTGCGGTGATCTCCAGCAGCCTGTTCGCCGCCGCCGCGGTGGCCATGATCGGCCTGGCCGGATGGCAGCTCTGGCAGCGCCGCAAGCTCGTCGAAGCCGACGCCCGGTACGTGGCCGGGCAGGTCAGCGAGCTGAAGGAGCTGGCGGAGGGGGCGGTGTGGGCCCTGCACGCGTACGCCAGGGAGGCGGACGAGCGCGCGACGCAGGCCATGGAGGACGCCACCGAACTGACCCGCCTCATCCGCCGCGGGCCACGCGCCAGCTAGCCCAGCTGTCAGCCAACCCGGCCGTGCCCGTCGACCGTTTCACGAACGGGCTGAGCACACCGTTTGACGATCGAGCCGAGCGCTCACAACCATCGGCCGCCTGACGATCGAGCTGAACGCTCACGGCCGTCGGCGCTCGGCCGAGGGATTGGGCGCTCGCGGCTATTGGACCCTGGCCTAATGGGCTGGGTGCCAGCGGCCCCTGACCAGCGGATCGGCCATCGGCTGGCCGTCGACGCATAGCCAATGAGCTGGACGCTCACGGCCATCGGACCCTGATGGATGAGCCGGATGCCTGCGGTCGGCGCCTACTTGGCTGGGGTGCTGGATGGTCATTGCCACAGCCGTCGGGGGCCGGTGGCTCGCGGCTGGGGGCCTGGCTTCGGATGCTGTGGGTGGGTGGCCCGCCGGTTACCGTCCGTTGTCCGGCGGGCCACACCTGAGCCGACGTAAGCGAGTCGCCCGGCGACGGCTCGGCCGGGCTGGCGTAGGGGGCTGGTCGTGGAGAAGCCGGCCGAGGACCAGCGGGCCGCGGTTCGTCGTCGGCCCGCCTGAATGGCCCAGGTCGGGGGCGCATCGACGATCCGCCGCCGTACCTGGCCACCGGTTCGACCCCGCCGGGCGGTCGTGGCCAGCGCAGCCCGCCTCCGCGCGCCGACCACGGCCCAGCAGGCCGGTTACCACCCTCAGGTGGTCTCGATCTCCACGTGCGCCGGCGCGAGCAGGAAGACGCGGTCGGCGATGCGCTCGATCCGCCCTTCGCACCCATAGGCCAGCCCGGCGGCGAAGTCGACCATCCTCGTCGCCTCAGGCATCGCCATGCCCGAGACGTCCATGATCACGGTCTGTCCGTCGCGGAAGTGCTGGCCGATCAACGGCGCGTCGTTGTACTTGAGCGGCTGGACCATCACGATTCGTGACGAGTCGACGTTCGCGCGCCACCTTCTGGCGGCCCGCTCGGTCGCGGGGACGTACTCGTCCTCGTAGTTCTCGTCGTCGTCATAGCCTTCGTCGTAGTGATCGACCCCGCTCAGGCCAAGGTAGCTCACCACCTTGCGCACTGCCCCCATCGGCTTGTCCTTTCCTCAGGAACTCACCGTAATCGGCACGTCCCTACACATTGGACGGTAACCGACGATTCCGCATTCGCCACGCGACACGCCCAGCCCTAATTCCATTTTGTACGGCTTGCAGCCCGCTTGCATCTGGATATCCGACCACCGCCCGCCTACGGCCACGTGCGCCTCTTCACTGTCGACGCCCCTTCACCAGCAAGGTTTTCAAGCCTAATCCCGCGGCGCTCCGCCTGCTGGGCACTCCGGTTACTCATGGTCGGATGCAGAGAGTAGCCACCGGGATGAACCGCGCGGAGCCTCGCCAATTCGCCCCGCCGGCCCCCTCTCGCCGCTCGAAGTCACCCTCTGTGGTCACCTGCTGGAGCACCAGATCCCCGTCTTCTATTCAACGGAGGCAGCGAGGGGGCGCGAATTCGGTGCGGCGTGCGGGCCGATGGACAGCTGGGTGGATGAGTGCAGTGGACGCGCGTATGAGAATGCGTGCCTTGAGCCAGTCCCGCGGGCGCGTGAAGGCGCGCCTCGGGCGTCAGGTGCTCAGGTGCGGAACCGGCAACCGGGTCGTACGGGAGAGCAGCCGGTCGTACGGGAGAGCGCCGCACAGCGCCACCCAGACCCGCCCAGACAACAAAAAAAGGGGCCCGACGCACAAGGCGTCGAGCCCCTACAAAGATTGTCCGGCGGCGACCTACTCTCCCACACCCTCCCGAGTGCAGTACCATCGGCGCAGAGAAGCTTAACTTCCGGGTTCGGAATGTAACCGGGTGTTTCCTTCCCGCCATAACCGCCGTAACCCCTCGAAACAGCAACTGCTTGCTGTCTCAGAATCACATAATGGACGCGAGCAACACGACTAGAAAAGTCTGCTTTGAGGTCAAGTCCTCGGCCTATTAGTACCGGTCAGCTCC